>JBCCFX010000067.1:0-17883 GCA_039029515.1 Planctomycetota bacterium | reverse complement strand
GCCGACTCCGGATTATTGGTGCTGTTCCTGACATTACAGGAACAGTGTTAGATTCAGTTTCTAGGTCACCCATGTATCATTAGAGTATTCCCCGATAGATGCGGCCTTCGAAGTTGCGGTTGCCCGACAACACGGACGCGATCACCAGATCGTGTTCGTTGACTGCCTTGCTGATTTCATCCGGCAACGGTCCGGAGTTGCCGATGCATGTCGTGCAGCCGTATCCAACGAGATAAAAGCCGCACGCTTCGAGATCATCCATCAAATTTGCACGCTGGAGATACTCCGTGACGACGGTGGACCCCGGTGCAAGTGACGTCTTCACCCATGGCATACGCGAGAGACCGCGTTCGCGGGCCTTCCGCGCGACGAGTCCTGCGCCAATCATGACGCCCGGATTGGATGTATTGGTGCAACTCGTGATCGCTGCGATGCCAACCGCACCATGCTTCAGCGCGAAAGTCGCACCGTCGTACGTCACGGGGACGCCGGCCATGCCGGGATCATCAGCGACGGCAGTGGCAGCACCTCCACCGGAGCCACTGACGGCTGCAGCTGCGCTGCCACCTTCGCCGGACGACTTACCGAACGTTGATGACAAGTCGCGCTGCCACGCGGACTGCATGTCGCTGAGTGCGATCCGGTCCTGCGGTCGCTTCGGGCCTGCGAGGGCCGGCTCGACGGTCGACATATCCAGTTCAAGGGTTGCGGCATAGCGGATGGTTCGAGCGTCATCGCGCCACATGCCCTGCGTCTTGTAGTACTGCTCAACGGTGTCGATGAGTGCGTTGTCGCGACCCGTCAGCTTCATGTATCGCAGCGTCTGATCATCGACGGGGAAGAAGCCCATCGTTGCGCCGTACTCAGGTGCCATGTTCGCAATGGTCGCGCGGTTGGCGACAGGCATCGCATCGAGTCCCGGCCCGAAGAACTCCACGAACTTGCCGACCACGCCGTGCGCTCGCAGCATCTGCGTCACGCGCAACACAAGGTCGGTCGCGGTGCATCCTTCAGCCAACTTGCCGGTCAGACGGAAACCGACGACCTCCGGAATGAGCATGTAGATCGGTTGACCGAGCATGACCGCTTCGGCTTCGATCCCACCAACGCCCCACCCGACGACACCGATGCCGTTGATCATCGTCGTGTGCGAATCCGTCCCGACGAGGCTGTCCGGATAGAGCGTGTTCCCATGATCCCAGACGACCTTCGCGAGGTACTCGAGATTGACCTGGTGCACGATGCCCGTCGCCGGCGGCACGACGCGGAAGTTATCGAATGCTGACTGTCCCCACTTCAGGAACGCGTAGCGTTCATGATTGCGTTCGAATTCCTTCTCACTGTTGATCGTCAGCGCCATGCCGGAGTTGAAGGCATCGACCTGCACTGAGTGATCGATCACGAGATCGCAGGGCACGAGCGGGTTGACGCGTGAGGCTGAGCCGGCATCACCCGTCATGCGGACCATGGCCGCTCGCATGGCGGCGAGGTCGACCACGGCCGGTACGCCGGTGAAATCCTGAAGGACCACGCGGCCGGGGATGAAGGGAATCTCCGTCGTTCGCACCGCCGCGCCGTCATAGCGTGCGAGGGCATCCACATCTTCATCGCCGATGACGTGCCCGTCATGGTTGCGCAGCGCGGCTTCCAGAAGGACCTTCACGCAGTATGGCATCGCGTCCTGATTGCCCCGATCGCCGACGGCGTCGAGGCGGAAGATGGTTTTGTCGCCGAGCGGCGTGGAGAGGGTCTGCTGGGCGTTGAACGGGTCATGGCCGGGGCGCGGCATAGGGATCATCCTCCGAGGCAAGCGGTCTGATGGCGTCTGACGGGGCCGGCACGGGCGGGCCGCCGAGTCCTCAGTATCAGAATAGGCAGATCACATCGATTCGTCTTGCCTCAATCCGTCCGACCATTGATGACCGGGCATGATTTTCGCCCGTCGTATACTGGCGATCGCACCATCAGACTCGTGGTGCCACGTTGCGCACGGAGGACGGAGCCACGCATGGGCAGGATGCGGCAGACGGCGGGACAATTCCGTAACGCGGCGAACGCCCTGCGCACACAAATGCGACGTCCGCGGTACGACGGCAAAATCTTCTGCGTCGGCTACAACAAGACCGGGACGACATCCTGCGGCCGAGCACTCACACAACTCGGCTTCCGCCACACGTCGTTCAATCGCCGGGTATATCGCGCGTTCTACATGCAAGGTCGAATCGACGAGGTGCTCGACTACACTGCGCGATTTGAGTCGTTCGACGATCTGCCGTGGCTCAAGGAAGACCTTATCCCCGTGCTGGACGAACACTTTCCCGGCAGCAAGTTCATCCATCTCACGCGCGATGAGGCGTCCTGGATACGATCACTCGAGGCATGGTCGCTGGATCGCAAAGGTGTCCGCCCGGACCGAGACGACGCACTTGCACAATATCGCGCGCACACCGCATTCATCGCGTCGTATTTCGCGGACCGACCGACGGATGAATTCCTCACGCTCGATATTCGCGATCCTATGGGGTTTCGCACTCTGGCGTCATTCGTTGGCCGCACAGCGCCTCAGGATGCGCTTCCGCATGTGAACAAGACGCCGGCCCGGCCGTGATTCACACGCGCGTACGCACCGCTGCTCCGAAACGCCTAGAATACAGGCGGATCTGACCCGAGACCTGACCATGAACCTTACCGAATTCTTCGACGCATTGGATCAGCACGACCACAGCGTGCCCATTGACGAACTTGTCGTTCTTATGCAGTCGCTCACCCTCGACCGTGCGGAGGTGTGCGACCATGTCAAGTTCTGCGACGAGAAGTACGGCCGAAACCTGATTCGTCTCGGCAAGGGGTACGCTGCACTCGTACTCTGCTGGCAAGATGGCCAGAAGAGTCCGATCCACGATCATCGCGGATCCGCGTGTGGCGTGAAGGTCCTTGATGGCGTGGCCTCGGAGACGCAATACGAAGTTGGCGCTGATGGCATGCTGCACGAGACCGTGACACATCGGTATCCCACAGGGCACGTGTGCGGTTCATATGACGCCGACATTCACGTCATGTACAACGATCAGGGTGATGGCTGCGAGCTGGTGACGTTGCACGTCTACACGCCACCGCTCTCGACGATCCATATGTACACGCTCGACAGCGCTGAAGTCGGGACGTGGACGGATCATGAAACGCAGGCGATGCTCAGCGATATGGCGCGGACGCAGTCATAACGTCGCACACGCGGATCTCACGGACCATCAGAACCAGCGGGCAGCGCGCCTTCAAGGGCACGAAGTCTGTCTGATGCGCGAGCGTAATTCGGATCAATCGCGAGTGCTCGGCGGTACGCTTCGGCGGCCGCGTCCACCATGCCAGCGGAGTCGTACAGCACACCGAGGGTGAATTCGAGTTCCACGATGCCCGGCGTTCTTCGATTTGCCTCAAGCAGCAACTGTTCTGCCTGCGAGAAGCGGCCTTTTCGAATATCGATTGCGGCCATGCGGCCGAATGCTTCCGCAGCGCGCGGCGCGAGCAGAATCACTTCGGTGTACATCGCGTACGCTTCGTCGTCACGCCCACGAGCCTCATACAGCCTCGCGAGTCGCATGCGGGAATCCGCGTCATCCGGGTTCCCGACGCTGGCGGCCTTGAGATGTTGAATCGCCAGCGCACCATCGCCGATCTGCTCCAACAGGAATCCAAGTCGTGCGTGCGACCGGATTCGATTCGGATCGCGTCGAACCTCTTCCTGATACGCGATGATCGCGCCATTGACGTCGCCGGTGCCATCAAGCACGGTGGCCAGACCGATCCATGCATTGAGGTATGTCGGCGCATCGGGTTCGAGTCGAGCACGGTCCGGCGGAATAGTCGTCGCGTGCTGGAACGCGCTGCGCGCCGTCAGTGGATCATCCTCGAGCACCGAGGCGTTCCCAAGCGCCACCCAGGCACGAACATGATCAGGGTTCCGTTCAACGACCGATGCCCACAGCGCTTGAGGCGATTCGTAGTCGGCATTGCGATCGACCGTCATTGCCACCAGCGTTGCCACCATGATCAGCACCAATGCAGTTGCAAGTGAGATGCGACCGTTCGCGGGCATCTTCATCCGGTCGGCACATCGGCGCAGGACGATGTCGCCGCCAACCACGATGAGCACGCACACCGACAACAACGGCAGATACATGCGGTGCTCGAACGCGATGTCGCGAATTGGAATAAAGCTCGATGTCGGTGCCAACACGATGAAGAACCACGCTGCCACCATGCCCCACGGTGATCGACGGACGACCAGCCAGCACGTGCCAAGCACCATGAGACCGACCAGGAGCATCGACCACCACGCGCTGGCGAGCGTCGCCGGAAACCAACCGTAGTCAATGATCAACGGCGTCGGAATCACCGACAACCGAAGATAGTGCAGGATCACCTGCGACTGCGTCACCAGATACGTGAACGGCGACACATCCTTATAGGCAAAACCGACCGTCGCCGGCCCGCTGTGATTGGGGTTCAGCACGCCGGTCGCAACGCCAAGTGGTATCAGCAGGAGGAGCGCGATCACCGCCCCAACGTACACCGGTGCTCGTCGCCGAAGAGACTCTCGAACCGTCGCTCCGACAATACACCGGTCATAGACGAACATCGCCACCGGGACCGTGACGATGACGGCTTTGCTGAGTACCCCGGCCGCTATGGCAAGCGCGCAGAGGAGCCACCAGATCCATGTCAACTTCGAACGAACACTCAGTGCGAACGCCAGCATCGCCAGCAGGTAGAAAACGCCCATAAGCGCTTCACCGCGCTGAATGATGTATGTGACCGACTGCGTCTGCAATGGATGCACGGCCCACACCAGCGCCGTGACACACGCGACAACATCAGTTCGTCGCGCATCGAACCGAACGAAACGAAGCGATTGTCGGATCAACACAAAGCAGATGATCGCAGCGCAAGTATGGATGATGATATTGGTGACGTGGTATCCCGTTGGCTCCAGCGCATTCCGCGCGTAATCCATGGCCAACGTCAGGTTGACGAGCGGACGTCTCGTACCGGACCAGATCGCGCCGAGGTCGCCGAGGTCGCGAATGGAGTCGTTGTTCAGGACGTGCTTGATGTCATCGAGGAGAAACCCACCATCGCGACCCGATGATGCGACCATCGCCGTCACGACCGCCAGCACGACGATGCAGAGCATCGGACGAAGAATTGATCGGGTGTCGTCGGGCATCATCCAGTTCCGGCCGCGGTGGACCGAGTGGCTCCTTCCACGCGGCATCCGAGAGTCGGATCAGCTCGAGCGGACCGCGGATGACGATCAGAAGCGGACAGGGTGGGATTCGAACCCACGTTGACCCGAAGGCCAAACCGGTTTTCGAGACCGGCGCGTTCAACCGCTCCGCCACCTGTCCGATGGGATTGCGAGCCGCGGATTATATCAACCGAGGCGGACCGGTGTCAGCCCCGAACGATGCCCCGGAGACGCCTTCGGCGTCACGAATCGTCGTCTTCGAGCATTCGCAGTGCCGGCGTGTCCAGATCGTCAAACTGCCCGCGCCGCGCGGCCCAGATAAATGCACCGACCGCGACCGCGGCAATCACGAGAGCAACCGGTAAGACGACGTAGATCACGGACATGACAGCATCATACGCCTCTGAATACACGGGATCGGAATGACAGTGCAACGACCGTCAGCGAACTGGTCGGCATGAGGACGGCGGCCATCAGCGGGTTGATCACGCCAGTGATCGCGAGGATCGCGCCGACTGTGTTATAGCCAAGCGAGATGGCGAGGTTTCGATGAATGACGCGCATCGTGCCAGTCGCACCATCGAGCAGCATCGGGATCGCTCCGATGCCCTGCCGGGCAAGATACACATCCGCGGCAGCCAGGCTCGCTTCCGCACTGCCCTTGACGGCAAGGCCGACCGACGCCGCCGCGAGCGCCGCCGCATCGTTCACGCCATCGCCGACCATGACGACCGCTTCGCGGTCTGAATTGGCGCGGACATATTCGACTTTCTCTTCTGGTGTCAGACCGCCGATACACGCTTCATCATCGAGCTCGAGATCGGCAGCGAGTGCGCGGACCACAGATGGATGATCACCCGACAGCACACCGATCGTCCAGCCGTCCGCTCGCAATCGTCGAACAACGTCCACCGCTTCGGGTCGAGGCTGGTCAGCAATCGTTGCGGCTGCTTCGACCACACCGTTTCGCATGATGAACACGACCGATGCGCCGCTCGCCCACGCGCGATCAGCATGCGCCAGAATCTGATTACTGATGACACGATCGAACGTGCGAATGTAGCTGAGCGAACCGACCGCAATCTCATCGCCATCGACTATTGCCCGAACACCGCCACCGATCGTCTCTGTCGATTCAATGGTGTGCGATTCGAGTTCATCGCCTGCGAAGGCATCACAAATCGCGCGAGCAACCGGATGGGAGGAATCGCGTTCCGCCGCCGCCGCCAGTGCCTGAAGTTCATCGGGTCCGAACCAATCCACGACGGACAACGTCCCCGCGGTCAGCGTGCCGGTCTTGTCGAAATAGATTCGACCGGGTCGCGCAAGGTGCTGGATCGCGGATCCACCCTTGATCAGCATGCCGGCGTGCGCCGCTCGTCCGAGGGATGCAACCATCGCAAGCGGTGTCGCAAGTCCAAGCGCACATGGGCACGTCACGACCAGCAATGCCAGCGCACGCTCGACCGCCACCGACGGTTCAAGGACCGCCCACAAGGTCGCCGTGATGATCGCGAGCGACACAACGACCACCACAAACACCCCCGACATCCGATGCGCGAACTCCACGACGGGCGGTTTGTCATCCGCGCATCGTTCCACCAGTTTCATCAGGCGGCCGATGCGCGTGGGCTCACCTGTCTGTTCAATCTCAACGAGGATGGTCGATGCGCAGTTCGTGACGCCTGCGTGCAAAGTCTCGCCGACGCAAACGGAGACCGGAGTCGATTCACCTGACAACAGCGCACGATCCACGGTGGTCGTGCCGCGTGTGATGACGCCATCGGCGGGAACGGTTTCGCCGGCACGTACTTCAATGATCTCCCCGACCTGCAATGCCTCGATCGGCACGACTGCCGTGCCATCGCCCTGAACACGCCGAGCGGTCGCGGGTGTCAATGAGAACAGCAACGCGATCGCGCGCTGACTGCGTCGCTGCTGCCACGCCTGTAATGCACGGCCGATCAGGAGCAGGAAGATCAGCACGGTCACCGATTCAAAGTAGACGTCGCCCGCACCACGGATCGTGTTGATCAACCCGGAGATCGTCCCGGCAAGGAGACCGATCGCGATCGGCAGGTCCATGTGCGCGGTTCGCGTCCGAATTGCTGCCCACCCACCACGCAGGAAGACTCGGCCGGGCCAGGCGAGCGAGATCGTCGTCAGTCCGAGGCTGATGTACCGAAAGAACGTGAACATGGCACGATCCATGCCATGGAACATCCCGCCGTACAACGCAAATGCGAGCACCATCACGTTGCCAGCGATCGCTCCTGCAACCGCAATGCGAATCAACGCTGATTGAACTTCGCGACGAATGACGACGCTCTGTTCCGCCTGCCGAGGATGCGGCCGGTACCCGAAGCGATCGAGTTGGTCCGCAATGGCACTGAGCGATGTGTGTTCTGGGCTCCATCGCACCGTGACGCACCGATCACCGAATCGGACCCGACAATCAAGCACGCCGTCGAGAACTGCAGGGAGCTTCTCGATCAACCAGATGCATGCGGCACAGTGCATGCCGGCCACTTGAAGCTCACATGACATCGTGCCATCGTCATGCTCGGTACACCATCGTGCGGTGAATGCGGGATCGTCGAACGATTCGTATCCGTGCGTGCTGACATCCGGCTGGTCGCTCTGTGCACCGAGGCGCTCGCGCATTCGGTAGTAGCCATCAAGACCGCAGCCGTGAATGGTTTCGTACACCGTCTGACAACCGTGACAGCAGAACTGGTGCTCTGATTCCGGCACCAGCAATCCTGCCGGAACCGGCAAGCCGCAATGCGTACATGCCGTATCCACTGCGGTCGCATCGAAGACCGGATTGTTGACGTCAATCGTGCTCACTGCAACACGGTGGCAGCGTCTCGTCAATGCCATGGACGACATCCACAACATCCCCCGTTGAATTCACGAGACTGATTTCGGGAGCTGGCGCATGCACGGTCGCAAGCGACATACGTCCACTGATCGTGATGATGCCAACCACCACCAGCGCCACTGCCGTCAACGTTGGAGCGTGACGTCGCAGTGGCGCCGTGATGGTCTGCGATCCGATTCCAAGGCCCAAAAGAATCGGAACGGTGCCCGCCCAAAAGGCAAGCATGACGGCACCACCGATCACCGGACTGCCGGTGCCGGCTGCCGCAAGAACGAAGGCATAGAGCCACCCGCACGGAAGTAAACCTGTGAGAAGTCCGATCAAACCGGCTCGAAGTGGCACAGGTAACGCAAACGCGGCACTGTACGCGCGGCGAAAGAACCCGGTGATCGCCTTGGGCATGTGCGCACATCGGATGCGCACACCCATGCGCTGCAGCATGGCCACGACACCAAGACCGATCATCAACCCGCCGGCGACCCACGCTGCGGTCTGGCCGATGCCCAATGCTCCACCACCGAGGTCCAGCGCCGTGCCGACGGCACCCGCGATGACGCCAAGCAACGCATAGGTGATGGCGCGGCCACCGTGATATGTCACATGCGGCAACCAGGTGACGCGCTGATCCGGATTCTCCGTGTGCACACACATCAGCACGATGCCGCCGCACATGCCAGCGCAATGCAGCGATCCGACGAGGCTGACAATGAGAATGGTGGACAACAGCGCAAGCATGCAATTCGCTTCCTACGGCGTGATGACCGTTTCATCTGACGCGATGACGGGCGCGGCGACAGTCGATGGCTTCTCGACCTCTCGTCGACCGCGTTGCACCGTCGGACTACTGGTGGAGACGACGATCATGACGACATCCAGGACGACATCCAGGACGACATCCAGGACGACAATCGCCGCGATCATGGCGATCAATGCACCTGGCCAGAGCAGAATACGTTTCGACTTCTTCATGATTCATCCTCCACGGCTGGCTCATCGCCAGCAGCATCCTGAGCCGTCGTAGGTGTCGAGCTTGATGACCACGGCCCCTGCATGCGATACCGCACACGCCGCTCGTACCCATTGCCGTCGTTCACGATGATGAAGCCTTCGGCTCGCCCGATCTTGAAGATGTCCGGCTGCACGATGACTCGATAGTGCGCGGTGACGGTCTCGCGCGGATCGACCGCATCGTGCGTCGCATCACCCACCGGCTCCATTCGCACATCGCCGAAGCCTTCAAGGCTGATGTCGTACGTCGCCACCTCGCGCGTCCGATTGACGAGCTTGACGCGTACTTCGTTTTGAATCTCACCGCTGGGAAGTTCGATGTACGGGCGAGCCTGACCGCGCAGGACGGTGACATCCACCGGCCGTTGATTCGACACCAGACCCGCGAACGCGCCAATGAATGCAAGCAGCAGGATCGGATAGATGATGACGCGCGGACGAAGAAGATGCCGCTTGCCATCTTCCATGCGCGCCTGCGATGAATACCGGATCAGCCCCTTCGGGCGTTTGAGTTTGGTCATCACTGTGTTGCACGCATCGATGCACTGCGCACAGCCAATGCACTCAAGTTGCAGGCCATCACGAATATCAATGCCGGTTGGGCACGTCGTCACGCACATACTGCAATCAACGCAGTCACCGACGACGGGTAGCTCAACGTCGCCGTTCTTCGCCTTCTTCGCTCGGCCACGAGGCTCGCCGCGATTACGGTCATAGCTGACGATCATGGATTCACGATCCAGCATGACAGACTGGAATCGGCCATACGGACAACACAGGATGCAGATCTGCTCCCGAAAGAAACCGAAGTCGAGCATCATTGCGCCGGTCACGAACATCACGATGAAGAACGCTTTCGGATGTTCAAACGGCGATTGGCGCATCCAGCGAAAGAGTTCTTCGACACCCACAAAGTAGGCGAGAAAGACATGCGCGAGAAACAAGCTTGCTCCCAGGAATGTCAGGTACTTCGCGACCGTGCGCGCGCCGGACTTCTTCCGTTTCACGCGTCCACGCGCATCGGGCGCGCCGTCGAAGAATCGTTCGATCGGTCGAAACAGGAATTCCATGTAGACGGTCTGCGGACAGGCCCAGCCACACCACACGCGACCGAAGAGTGTCGTCACGAAAAAGATCAGGACGAACACGCTCGCCATGAACAGCATGAGGAGGATCGTGTCGGTTGGCAGAAACGTCGCGCCGAAGATCGTGAACTCACGCGCCGGCAGATCGAGCAGGAATGCCTGCTTCCCGTTGATCTTGATCCACGGCAACACGGTGAAAAGCAGAATCAATCCGTACGCCGCGACTCGACGCCACTTCCAGAACGGCCCGCTTGAGACGTGCGGACTCAGCCAGCGCCGGCTGCCATCCCGGTTCATCGTCGAGAGGACGTGTTCTTCGGGTTGGAGCATTGAGCCGGATGTCATGGCAATCGTCCTTGGGCGCTCAGGTCACTCGTGCATCAGGGCATGGCTGTGTCAACGTCAGCCGCGGGCGCTTCCGAAGCGGCATCGGGAAGCGGCTCAGGCCACGGTGCGATCTCGACACCTTCGGCTTCCTTCGGACTCGCCGGCGATGTCCCGCGGAGCGAACCGACATACGCCGAGAGGAGAATCAATTGCGGCTTCTGGAATCGATCACTCCACGCGGTCATCTGCGTACCGGCAATGCCCTGCTCGATCACCGTGTAAATGTCTTCGGGTGTCTTGACGTTCTTGTAGCTGTCATCGCACAGGTTCGGCCCGACGTTGCCGCCACCGTCCGATGCGTGACACTGACTGCAGTTGCCGCGGAAGAGTCCGCCCATCGCGCTCATCCATTCGTCGTTGGACATGAACTTCACGATGGTGTTGTTGTCTGCTTCCAAATCGCCGAGCAGCGCGAGCTGTGCTTCCACGTGCGATGCCACCGAGGCCTGGTACTTCGCTTCGAGGTCCGGCCCCGGCCCCATGTGGTAGTACATGATGTAGATCACGGTGAAGATCGCACTGAGGATGAACAGCCACTTCCACCAGCCGGGCAGCGGATTGTCGTATTCCGAAATGCCGTCGTAGGCGTGATCAGTTTCGACGTTTTCGATCTCGTGACTCATGAAGTACTCTCCGAAGCAGGCGTCGACGAACCGGCGCGCGGTTCAACGAGTTGTTCTTCCAGGGGAATCTGGGCCTTGGAATCCATCGTGTCCTGACGGGCAAAGACGGCGTACAGGACGATGCCGATGAACACGATCACGAAGACGATCAGCGCGATCTGCACGAAGACGTTGCAGAACAGCATTGGCGTTTCAGAAGCCACCATGGGTCACCTCCGTTGACGGATCGTCATTGGCATTGCGTTTCGCGACGGCCGTGTCGTCCGCGTCACCTTCGACGCCTTCGAGCGTCGGGTCAGGTTTCTTGATGTCAGTGCCAAGGCGCTGCAGGTACGCGACCAACGCCACCATCTGCGAATCCTCGTAGCCTTCCGGCACCGCGCCGGGGCCATCCTGCTCAATGATGACGGCGATCATCGCCTGCGCTTGAGCACGTGCGACGCCTTCCGCGTCGTCGACCACCGCATCCTCGTACGGCACACCAAGCAACTGCAACGCCTTCAGCCGAGCTCCGAGCTTGTCGTAGCCCGCAGGTGCCGTCAGCAGATGCGGGTAGTTCG
This sequence comes from Planctomycetota bacterium, assembly GCA_039029515.1. Taxonomy (GTDB): domain Bacteria; phylum Planctomycetota; class Phycisphaerae; order Phycisphaerales; family SM1A02; genus JBCCFX01. The sequence goes on along the minus strand of JBCCFX010000067.1, from coordinate 6,091 downwards.
GCATGATGGAGCCGGTCGTCATCGTCTTGGGCTCGACCATATGGCGAATGTGCCAGCTGTCTGAGAACTTGCCGCCGACACGGTGCAGGTCCGGCCCGATGCGGCGCGAACCCCACTGGAACGGCCGGTCGTAGATGAACTCGCCGCCTTCACTGATCTGACCGTAGCGTTCCGTTTCGGCGTACAACGGTCGAATCATCTGCGAGTGACAGTTGTAGCAGCCTTCAGCGACGTACACGTCACGACCGAGCACTTCGAGCGGCGTGTACGGCTCGACCTGCGCGATCGTCTTGACATTCGATTTGATGAGGAACGTCGGGATGATCTCAAACAGCGAAGCGACGATGAGCGCGATGGCCGTCCACACCGTGAACTTCATCGGCAGGCCTTCCCATGCGCGGTGCCAGCTGAGCTGCGCGAACACGTCGAGCTTGTGCGCGACGGGCATCACGGTGTCTTTGAGGCGTGACGGCGGGATCGGCGCTTCTTCGTAGCTCGCGCTTAGCGGCGCGGCCTGATGGACCGGTTCATCGTACTTCTTCGGACGTGCCTTCCAGGTCATCAGCAGGTTCTGGAGGCAGAACAACGCACCGATGAGGTAGAGCAAGCCACCAATGACGCGTGCCCAGTAGAACGGCATGAGCCGCATGACGGTTTCGACGAAGTCCGGATACGCGAGCAGACCCTTGTTGTCGAAGGCCAGCCACATCAGTCCCTGCGTAATGCCGGCGACGTAGATCGGGATGATGTAGAGCAGGATGCCGATCGTCGCGATCCAGAAGTGCATGCTCATGAGCTTCTTCGACCAGAGCGGCGCCTGGTAGAGACGCGGGAACAGCCAGTAGGCCATTCCGAAGGTCATGAAGCCCACCCAGCCGAGCGCGCCCGCGTGTACGTGCGCGATCGTCCAGTCGGTGTAGTGCGAGAGTGCATTGACGCTCTTGATCGAGAGCATCGGGCCTTCAAACGTTGACATGCCGTAGAACGTCACACCAACGACGAAGAACTTGAGGATCGGGTCTTCCGCGACCTTGTGCCACGCACCACGAAGCGTGAGCAGGCCGTTGATCATGCCGCCCCACGACGGCATCCAGAGCATCAGCGAGAAGAGCATGCCGAGCGTGCTCGCCCATGCCGGCAGCGCGGTGTAATGCAGATGGTGCGGACCGGCCCAGATGTAGATGAACACCAGCGACCAGAAGTGCACGATCGACAGTCGGTAACTGAACACCGGTCGATTCGCGGCTTTCGGCAGGAAGTAGTACATCATGCCAAGGAACGGTGTCGTCAGGAAGAACGCCACCGCGTTGTGGCCGTACCACCACTGCATGAACGCATCCTGCACGCCGGCATAGACCGGGTAACTCTTGAGCATGCCGGCAGGCACGACCAGGTTATTGAACACATGCAGGATCGTGATCGCGAGCAACGTCGCGATGTAGAACCACAGGGCGACGTACAGGTGACGTTCGCGTCGAATACGAAGCGTGGCGAAGAAATTGAAAGCGAAGGCGAGCCAGACGACTGCGATCGCGATATCGATCGGCCATTCCAGTTCCGCGTATTCCTTGCTTTGCGTGATGCCCATCGGCAAGGTGATCGCGGCGCTGACGATAATTGCCTGCCAGCCCCAGAAGTGGAATCGACTCAACGCATCAGACCACATCCGAGTCTTCAGCAGGCGTTGTAACGAGTAGTACACCGCGGCGAAGATCGCATTGCCGGCGAACGCAAAGATCATGGCGTTCGTGTGCAGCGGACGCAGGCGACCGAAAGTCAGCCATTCCTGATTGAGCAACCAGTTCATGCCCGGTAACTCGAACGGCAACGCCGGCAGCACCATGAGCAGTGCGACGATGACGCCAACAAGCATCCCGACGATGCCCCAGATCACCGTGGCGAGAATGAACTTCCGTGTGATGTCGTCGTCATATCGAAACGACTCGAGTTTGACGGACGGTTCGGTGGAGGCGGTCAGACCGGTCATGGCATCGAGATCCTTCGCATCGGTCGCCAGAGAGAAGGAGGCGAGCAATGCCCCGCCTCCGTGGACCATTCACCTTTGAATGGTCGTGTTGTGGTTAATCTGCGTATTCAGGCCTGCCTCGCTATGGGGAAGCGACCCCGTTCTCGTCCTGCGCTGACCACATCGAGGTGGCATCAGCGAGACGCCATGATCGATCGACATCAATTGACGCGGTCGCGCCGGGGAGATCATTGAGCCCCTGCTGTCGCAGATATGCATGACAGTCGAGGCATGAGCGCGTCATGCGCGCGTATGCGTCTTCCACCGACATCATGTTCTTCGCGTTCGCGTGGTCGGCGATCTCCTCCGCCGTACTCCGGAACGATTGACTGAACGACATGTACTCGGGCGTATCAACCGCCGCCCATTCGGATTGCAGGCTCAGGAACGCAAGATTGCGCGCGCCGCTCTCAATCCGGCTGAAGTCCCCCATCACCATCCCGGTGAGCACATCATCCGAAGAATTCATCTTCTGCCGCATGAGCAGGCGCAATCGCTCCTTGCCTTCGTTCATGCTGGAATCGCTGTCCATGGCCACACCCGGCTGCGTCGTGTTCGGATCGGAACAGCCGTACAGCAGACCGGCAGTTCATGCGCACATCGCCGCCAAACGATGCCTCATCATCACGAGACTCCTTCGAGTGATCACGTTTCGCCGTCAGTCGTCGACACGGTCGACGAAGCGGCCTGCGTGGATGGTGTTGTTGGTGAATCTGCGTGTCTGGCATGACGAACGGTGAGCACCGGACAGGAGGCGTGGTGCAATACGCGCTCGGCGATGCTGCCGATGAGCACGTGATGCAGCCCACTCCGTCCGTGCGTCCCCAACGCGATGACGTCCGCCTCTTCTTCGGCTGAGACGTCACTGATCACCGACGCGGGATAGCCTTCGCGGCACACCACATCGACCTCGTGTCCCTGCGATCGGAGCGGTCCGGCGATCTTCTCCAGGGCAGCGCGCGATTCGGACTCAACCTTGGCGGGATCCTCACCGATGATCGCCGCCGCCACGCCCATGGAGTATTCGATCGGGATATGAAAAGCGTGCAGCAGAACGATACGGACGGGCCATGTCGCATTTGCCGCGAGTCGTCGCGCCGCCTCCACCGCCCCGCAACTGCCATCGGAGAAGTCAACGGCCACCACGATCGTTCGCAGCGAAAACAGTTTGCCTTCATCGCCGTGATGGACACACAGCACCGGCACTTCAGACGTTCGCACGACACGATCGGCTGTACTGCCGAGATGAAGTCGTGGAAACGTCCCGTGCCCCTTGGCCCCGACGATGATCAGTTCTGCGTCATACGTCTTCTGTGCCGCGGCAATCACTTCCCACGGTTTACCTGCAGCATTATGTCCGATTGACTCAATGCCAGATCCCTTCGTGGCATCCAGTAACGCGGTGAGCTTGCGATCGATGTCATCCTGGAGTTTGAGCGGCACATCCTGAATGGAGCGGCCGTCGACGGCATGCACAAATGCCAGTCTGGCACCGTGCACTTTGGCGAGTTCCATCGCACAACTCATCGCCGCATTGGAATGACCGGAAAAGTCGGTGGCGAGCAGGATCGTGCCGTAGGACGAACCGTCCTTGGGGGCGTTCGACGTCATGGGCAGGCTCCGTACGACAGACCTTGCGTTATGGAGTTTCCGAAATGGCCGAAGTGGACGAGACAGTCGCAGCAAAGGCATGTGTGTGGGCTGCGAATCAGACAGGTGAGCAACACCTTGCGCGTAGAGACGGACACGTTTCGGGAGGACATGTCTGGATCAGAACCTGGAGTTACGTGGCAAGACGCGATCATCCGTTGATCCCTTCGATCTGCATCGAAGCACTGCCTCATCCGACTTCAGCGTCCATATTCAATCGTGTGGGACACCGGTCGGATATGGGAATCTCACCCCGAACCGCCCTCGATCCTCGCTATGCTGAGGGGTCAGAACCATGACCGATGAGCCGCATGCCAACGCGATGCAGGAGCAGGAAGCCGGACTGGCCCGATACCGCGCGATTCTTGCCGCCGCACTTGATCCGATCATCACCATCGACGCCCGAGGCACGATCGAGTCCGCGAGCGATTCGGTGTGGCGCGTCTTCGGATGGACGCCCAATGAACTGATAGGCCAGAACGTCAATGTGCTCATGCCAGAGCCACATCGAAGCGGGCACGACGGCTACCTTCGGAACTACGGCGAAACCGGGCGTACGAATATTCTTGGCGAAGTGCGCGAATTCGAAGCCTGCCGGAAGGATGGTTCACTCGTTCCGATCGACCTGTGTGTATCGCGCGTCGACATCCCGGGACAGACAGAGCCGCTCTTCACCGCGGTGATTCACGATCTGACCGCGCGCAAGCGCACGGAAGGCGTGTTGCGCGAATCCGCGAAACAGTTGCAGGCGATCCTTGAGCATATCGATCTGCTTGGTGTGAGCCTCGATCGCGATGGCCGGATCACGTTCATCAACGAGACACTACTCAGGCTGACAGGCTGGACGCGCGATGAAGCCCTTGGACGCAATTGGTTCGAGAGTTTTCTCGCGAACGTCGACGTGGAGACCGTTTTCGCGGTCTTCTCGAATGCACTAAATTCCGGGGATATCACCGCCCAGTTTGAGAACGAAATTCTCACACGAGACGGTGCCAAACGACTTGTCCTCTGGCATAACGCGGTCATTCGTGACGTCAACGGGACGGTCATCGGCGTCACAGCGCTCGGTCAGGACATCACCGAACAACGTCGAAGCGAAGAAGAGCGCGCCCGTGCGCACGATCAACTCGAGGAACTCGTCGCGGAACGAACCGCTGAACTGGAATCCACACACGAGCAGCTTCGGCTCGCGGACCGGCTTGCATCGATCGGTACGCTCGCCGCAGGCCTCGGCCATGACATGAACAATGTGCTGCTTCCCATTCGGTGTCGGCTCGATGCGCTCGATGAAAAGACACTGACAACGGACACACGTGAGCACTTTGGCGCAGTCCGAGATTCGCTTGACTACTTACAGCAGTTGACCGATGGCCTGCATCTGCTCGCGCTCGATCCGGATGATCCCGCCGCAACACAAGGCACAACAGACATTGCGGCATGGTGGAAACGACTTCATCCGCTGCTGACCAAGGCGCTCCCGAAGTCCGCCACGCTTCTTGTGGACTTTCCTGAAGAACTCCCGGTGGCAGCGGTACCGTCGCACCGACTCTCTCAGGCGATCCTCAACCTTGTCGTCAATGCCAGCGAAGCGATCGGGCCGCACGGATCAGTTCGTGTCAGCGCACAAGTTGTTGAGGACCGACGGTTCGTCCGACTCATCGTGACCGATGACGGCCAGGGCATGAGCGACGACGTCCGACATCGCGCACTGGACCCGTTCTTCACGACGAAGACGCGCGGGCTTGGTACCGGCCTCGGCCTGTCGCTTGTGCACGGCGTCATTCGCAGCGCCGGCGGAACGATGCGAATCGATTCTGAGCCGGGCCAGGGCACCGCCGTCACGCTCACGCTACCGACCGTGCAACAGATGATGTGGGAACAGCACGCAGACGGTACACCCTGTCGCACTCGGATCGATGTCGTTGATCGGCGCGTTGGCTCATTGATGGAATCGATGGCATCGGCGGTCGGCATGCAAGTCGCCAACGATGTGGAAGTCGAACAGGTCGATGTCTGGATCACATCCGACAGCCGCTCATTGGATGCCATGCTCGAACGTCCCGTCGCGGAGAGGCCGCCGGCGATCATCGTGGTCGGTGAGCTTCCTGCCGACACGCCGACGGACGCTATCATGCATCTCCCGCGGTCCGATGACTTTCAGGCCATTCGAGCCTGCCTTCAGGGCGCGGTGGAGCGACGCCACGAGAGCCGTTCATGACGCAGCCGCCGATCCGAATCCTGTGTGTCGACGACCATTCGTTTCTGGTGGCAGGACTCCGCGCGAAGATCGAAGCGGAATTAGACCTCGAATTCGTCGGCTCGCTTGGCAGCGCGACCACGCTGGTACAGGAAGTTGCGGCGAAACGGCCGAACGTAGTGCTGCTGGACATCGAAATGCCCGGCCCGGACCCGTTC
>JBCCFX010000066.1:0-18152 GCA_039029515.1 Planctomycetota bacterium | reverse complement strand
CGTTTCCGGTGCGATGATGTCGGGTCTGCGTATTCACCGGAACGATCCGCGCCACGGCGCGGTCGGTGAGCCACTGCTCGTGCAGTATGCGGTGACGAATCGCAATCGTTTCTTTTCTATCTTCAATATCCACCTGCGCGAAATGCCGGATGCCGAGCGCACGACATGGCCTCGTCTGATGGGCGCAGTCGGCGCCTGGGTGATGCATGTCGGCCCGGGCGAGACCGTCCACGGTGAAGCGGTGCACTGGCCGCATCGGCGCGGCGAAGCACGCTTCGATCAGGTGCGCGCGTATTCGACGTTTCCGTTCGGCCTGCTCAAGAAGTCGGTGACGTTTTCACAGCCGCAACACACGCTGATCTATCCGCTCGTCTACGAGTTGCAGCCGCGCGTGCTGGATGCCATCAGCATGTCCGGCCTGACCGGCGTGCGCGCTTCACAGCAACCGGGCTCCGGCGACGAGTACTTCGGCATGCGCGAGTACCGCATTGGCGACCCGCTTCGTCAGATTTCATGGAAGCGTTCGGCGACACGCGATGCGTTGGTCACCATCGAGCGAACACAACCGAATCCACCTCGCCTGCGCGTGGTGCTTGATCTGACAATCGCGACGAACGACCTTCCCATCGCGCGAACGGAAGGCGTCGAGCATGCGCGTGAGCGCGAAGAGAACGCCATTTCCTTCGCCGCATCACTCCTCCGTATGGCGGATGCCCGTGGATTTGAAATCGGCCTGACCATCATGGGGATCGATACGCCGTCCATTCCGCTTCGCAGGAATCAGTGGCATTTCCACAAGATGATGGCAGCGCTCGCAGGGATTGATCTCGACAGTTCGCGCACCGAGACCAGGGTCGCGGACATCGTCGACTTCGAGCGAGCCGGGCTCGCGGTGGTGCATCCGGATCGCGTCGACCTCTCAGGCCGTGACGATGCCTGGCATGTCAGCGCGTCGCAGTTGGATGCGCTTGCGGTTCGACAACTCGGCGTGGATGTCAATCCTGACGCGGAGCACAACGACGAATCCGCTGACGACGAGTCGACGGAGGCTGCCGCATGAGTCTGGTGCGCAGCTTTCCCATCCTCGCATTCCTGTTGGTGCTCCTGAGCATCGTGTCAGTGTCGTTCGCGCAGGAGAGCGTCACGATTCTCCTTGTTGGCGGCACGCTCGCTGCGATGAGTTGGTTCGTCACGGAAGGGCCGCGCGGTCGATCACTGCCACGATGGGTTGGCAACATCCTCATGATCGCGCTCTCGCTGCATGCGTTCATCGAAGTGCTCAAGTTCCCGGAAGCCGACCAGTTGATCGGCACGATGGGGCGATTCGGCGTCTGGCTGACGCTCATCAAACTCTACGATCGAAAGTCGGCTCGCGATCACGCGCATCTGCTCATGCTGAGCCTGCTGTTGATGCTCACTGGCTGTATGCAGTCTGCTTCGCTGCTGTATGGCATCTTCGTCATCGTCTACATTGCGCTCGGTCTCTATGTCCTGCTGCTGTTCCAGTTCTACGCGTCCTACGAGCGATCCCGACGAGAACGCACGAGGGCGACGCCTGCGCAAGCTCGCACGTCCCCGTCCATCAAGCCGATCGTCGGCCGTCATGCGCCGTTGCATTTCCGGGCGCTCGCCGTGGTTGTCGCCCTGATTGGCATGGCGATGAGCGTGTTCGTCTTCACGCTGTATCCGCGGACCTTCGGCCGTGGCATGCTGCGAGAACTTGATGCGCCGAGCCTCACGCAGACCGGCGGCTACAACGACGAGATCAACCTGCGCGATGGTGGTCGCATCAATGAATCGCGCGAGTTGGCATTCACCATTGATACGCGCGATCCCCTCGGCCGACCGGTCGCGCTCCAGGGGCCAGTCTATCTGCGCGGGGCAGTGCTTGAACTCTATCGACGCGGTGGTGCATGGCGAACGTATCCGCGTCCTGCGTCTCGCATGCGGTTTCTGGACGTCGTCCCGCCGCGTATGACCTCGCTCAATCCCGAAGTGCCCGTCGCCGGCGATGGCATCACGATGAACTTCGAATTCGTCCGACCGACGGACACGTTCTTCAGCGTGTACGCACCGTATGCGATCAGTACCGAGGATCTCATCACGATTCGATACGTCCCTGACACACTGACGGTGAATCTGGAGCACGGACAACCGATTCGTCAATACACGATTGCGGCGTACGACAGACCGCGCGAGGAACAACTCGAAACGTTGATGGAAGGCGCGATCATGCGCGTGCCTCGGCGATGGGATCCCATTCGCGCGCCGGCGCGTCTTGCGTTGTACGACGACAGTCCGCGCGTGGCGGAGCTGGCTCGTGACATTCTTCGTGACTCAAACATCCCGACGCAACGACCGAGCGGACTCGCCGACCGATTGCAGTGGAACCGGGATGTCGCCGTCGCATTCCAACGCTTCCTTCGCAGCGGTGATTACCTCTACACGCTCGATCTTGGAAACACGCAACTGGCGTCACGCCGCCGACAGGATCCCGTCGCGCGATTCCTGTTGGAAACCAAACGCGGCCATTGCGAGTACTTTGCCTCAGCCCTCGCCGCGCTGTGTCACAGTGTGCGTGCTCAGGCACGCGTCGTCACCGGCTACGTCGTGCTGGATTACGACAAGGTTGCTGAGCGGTACAACGTGCTCGAATCCAATGCGCATGCGTGGGTGGAAGTGCGAACATCACGACTTGGCTGGGAGCGGTTCGATCCCACGCCGCAGGATGCGCTGTTTGCCATGCACGCATCCGACAACTCAATCGCGGATCGCCTGCGCTGGATGTATCAGCAGTTCGAAGAGGACTGGAACAATAACGTCGTGGAATTCGATAGCGATTCCCAATCCAAACTCGCGGACTCGCTCGATCAGGGGTGGGCAGTCACGCTCGAGCGACGATGGCAGGATGTCCGGCAGGAAATGGCCAGGATCAATCAGGCATTCGCGCTGGGGCCGACCGGTTACATCTGGATGGGCACCATCGGCTTTGCGTTGATCCTCGCCATCATCGTGTTCGTCCGCCTTGTTCGCCGCATACGAACGATTCGGCGTCGTGCCCATCTTGAACATCTTCGGGGCAAACAGTATCGCTCGATGGTGCGACAAGTCGGGTTCTATGTGGACATGCTCAACGTGCTGCATCGCGCTCGACTGACGAAGCCGGCATGGGCGCCGCCGCAGCTGTACGGCGAACAGTTGGAGGCATCCAATCCACAGGTCGCGAGCTGGATTGATCACATTTCGCGCGCGTTTTACCGTGTTCGCTATGGCGGCGAATCGCTGCCGGCGAAAGAACTCGATGAGGTCAACGCATCGGTCGATGCGCTGGCGCAGCACCTGAAGGTAAAACGGTGAGTAACACGCCAGCGTGGTTGGATCAGAACACCCCACACGATGACGATCGCGATGCCGCACAGCGTGCCGGACTCGCGCAACTGTTCGGTCGTCCCGGCGTCAGCGTACTGGATCTCGGGTGTGGCACCGGCCGCACGTTGATTCCGCTGGTGGAAGCCGGTGCCATCGTCACGGGCGTCGACACAGATTCGGCCGCGCTGGAGACCTGCACGAACGCGTTGCATGCCGCCGGAATGTCCGCCGATCTTCGCGAGCTTGACTTCATGGCGCCGTGGCCGGCGCTTGGCGGTCCGTTCGATGCGATCATGTGTCTCGGGAACACATGGATGACGGTGCTGGACATCGACGATGCGATCGCAACGCTCGGGCAGGTTCGGCGCGGTCTTCGCGAGAACGGCGTGTTCATCATCGATGACCTCGCGCACGACTTCTTCCCGGAACTGACCGAGGGCAACTGGCAGTCGGGGATCAGTGAAGACGGCGACCTGCAGATGGTGTGGGCGACCGCTGAACCGATTTTCGCCTTGCGGCCGCGGGCAGCCATTGATCCGGACATCTGGACCCCGAAGGCGACCGATCAGCGGTTCCGATTATGGACCATCGATCTCCTGACCGCAGTGGCTCGGCTTGCCGGCTTCTCGGACCCGCAACGACGTGCCGATGACGGTTTGCTCGTCTTCTCTCCTGCCTGATTGCTACAGGCGGACGCCCACGAGCGGGTCGGCTGAATGTCCAGGGGCAGTCGGTCGATAGGTTCCATGACGGCAATACGTTACGTCAGCCTTGAGAAGGGAGCCCGTCGTGCCTGCGAACCGTTCGCGAACCACTGAGTGGCGTCGATGCCTCGACGAAATCGTGCACCGAAATGGTGCGATCGAAATCGCCGTCGTCCGACCTGACCAGGATGATGACGCCGAGGAGCAGAAGCACCTCGTCTGGCGTGTGCGCATGCTCGAACGCCGGGACAACGAACTGATCGTCGAACAACCGACGACACTCGGACAGACCATCGAGTTGCGTGAGAACGTCAACCTAGTTGCGATCTTCACGATCGGGCAGAACCGCTGGATGTTCAAGACATCCGTGCTCGGCAAGACGAACTTCTCGTTCAATGGCCGTGGCAAGATGGTTGCCCTGCGCCTGAAGAACCCGGAAAAGGTTGAGCGGTGTCAACGCCGACGCTTCTATCGCGTTGATACCGTGACGGTGAATCTGCCTCGCGTGCAGATCTGGCCGCTGCTCGATCCGAAGACGGTCGCTGTCGCTGAACGCGCGAATGAAATCAACTTCACATCCGAGCTGAATGGCAATCCGCCGAGCGATGAAGATCTCGCCGCACAGTTTGCCGACGATGCGGTGAAGCCCGAACTCGGACCGCAGTTCTCCGGCGAACTGATCAACCTGGGTGGTGGTGGCATCGGTCTCCGCGTCGGTCAGGAAGAGTCTCATCTTCTGAACCGCACAAAGATGTTCTGGATTCGCTTTGCGCTGCCGCCGGAACTGAGCACGCCGATCTGCGCGACCGGCAAGCTGGTCCATTCACACATGGATTCCACGCAGGACGTCTATGCGGGCCTTGTGTTCGACTTCACGTTCAACCCGAGTCATCAGCGCTTCGTGGCGGACCAGATCTGCAAGTTCGTTGCCGCTCAGCAGCGTGCACAGCTCCAACGCAGCGCGGCGTAAATGGGTTGTGGGTGATGGGTTTTGGGTTGTGAGTGCAGTAGGGTGGGTCGCCGCAGCGACCCATCGTCGCGGTCGTCGCTACTTCTTGTCGTGTGTAGTCCGAACGACGAAAAACTGCCGGTAGAAGAAGAGCAACACGGTTTGCCCTCGACCGTCGTACACGATCCAATTGTCGTCGTCGCCATCGTCGAGAATTGCTCGGCAATTCTCCGCGAATGTGCCCCACGGCATGAGCAGTGCACTGTCCGGATGATCAAACGCAACGATCCGGGTCGACGGTGACCACGAGGCAGCACCCGAAAGAGTCTCGACGAAGTCTTCTCGAACCCCGCTGCGATTCCCGACGACCTTTTCATCGTGGTAGCGGATTCCCTGGGCCATTCGATAGGTGACATGTACCCAATGGTGTTCGGCCACCGAGGCTAGATTGAGATGTGGGACTGTAGTTTCGCCGACCAGCATGCTCCAGATGCGGCGACTGTTGGACTCGGAGAGTCTGATGATCAGTGATTCATCCGATTCCGCGACGAAGAGCACTTCATTGACATCTCTATTCGCCTGATCTTTGAGTCTTGAGCATGACCAGGTTTCCCATTCAGTGGTTCGCGCCCCATCAGCCCAACGCTCGTCACGCAGGTGGATGATTGGAAGATCGAGTCGATTCACGGCAATTCGCCTTGGTCCAACGCTCATGGTGGGTCGCTGCGGCGACCCACCCTACAGGTCCAATCCCCGCACCCCGAATCCCTTAGTCCGAATCCCGCATTCGCTCCATCGCCCGTATCAGCACTTCCGCCTTCTGAATGGACTCCTCGTACTCCGCACGCGGGTCAGAATCCGCGACGATGCCGCCGCCGGCGCCGTACGTCATCGTGCCATCCGCAATCATGATCGTCCGGATCGCGACGTTGAGCATCATCCCGCCATCATCGCCGAACCAGCCGATCGCGCCGCAATAGGGGCCGCGCGGTCTTGGTTCCAATTCTTCGATGATCTGCATCGCGCGGATCTTCGGCGCACCGGTGATCGAGCCCGGCGGGAACGTCGCCTGCAGCACCTCACCGCGCGTCACGCCGTCGCGCAGCTGGCCGGCAATCTCGCTCACGCCGTGATGCACGGTCGGATGACGTTCGATTGATCTCGGCACATCCACACGCATGCTCCCGAACGCGCATACGCGGCCAGATCGTTGCGCATCAGGTCCGTGATCATGTGCAGTTCCGCAGCGTCCTTTTCAGAGTCGTGCAGTTCATCCGCATCGACGTGGTCTGGCCGCGTGCCCTTGATCGGTCGTGACACGATCTCGCGCGTCGTCGGGTCGAGCGCGAGAAACAGCTCCGGGCTCAGTGAGATCACAGTCCGGCCGTCACGATCTTCGATCACCGCGCCGTACCACGGTTGCGCGACGGACAGCGCCGTTTCCGCGAACAGTCGTGAGGATCCCGCGAACGCCGATGTGAATTGCTGCGTCAGGTTGGCCTGGAAGATGTCACCTGCACCAATGTAGTTTTTGACCTGCGCGACGTGCGCTTCGTACGTCTCGCGCGGTCGATCTGGTTTCAACGGACCGATGTCTGTGCCCGACGCATCCGATGTTGGCTCGCCGATGGGCGTTGTCGCGGTCGGAATCTCCGTGACATCCGGGCACCATTGCAGTTCGATGAGCGGCCAGTCACCGGGCCGCGCTCCACGATCCTGAGCAACGGTCGGCTCGATCCACCGGCCGAGTTCATAGCTGATCCACCCGATCCAGCCTGACGATGGCGTGTCATGCTGAGCGGTCCATGCGAGGACCACATCAAGGTCGGTGAGCGGATCGTGGCTCAATTCGATCGCGTCCATCCAGTCGTCCGGCGCATCGAGGAGCTGGGACCGGCCGTCGAAACGAAACGTGACGGTCGGCTTGGCGACGCGGCTGCGCTGTGCCCACCGTTCGTGCGGGCGACACGACAGCAACGCGACCAGCCGCTGATCGGTCGGCCAATGCCGCAGCCAGGTGCGAACATCACGAAGAGTGGAGAGCGCGAAGGGTGTCATGCCGAGAATCAATCCTAGCGACCAACGCCTCGCCGTGATTCGCTGCCTCGCGTTGTCTCGCCGTATCCCGCTGCTACACTGCCTCTTCTGCTCAGCCACCCGTTCCCAAGGAAGAACCCAATGACTCCGACGTCCGCGACGGTTTCCCGTCGTTCCGCCAAGCGTTCATCATCCGTTCGCAAGAAGACCACAAAGAAGAAGACTGTGCGCAAGACTCCGAAATCCGGCAACAAGATGGTGTACGCCTTTGGCCCGACGCGGACCGAAGGCAATGGGACGATGAAAGAACTGATCGGCGGCAAGGGTGCGAACCTCGCCGAGATGACCTCGATCGGTCTGCCGGTTCCGGCAGGCTTCACGATTACCACCGAAACCTGCGCCGCGTACTACGACGAAGGGCGCAAGATTCCCAAGGGACTGATCGAAGAAGTTGCTGACCATGTCAAGCTGCTGGAGAAGACGACAAAGAAGTCGTTTGGTTCCAATACGGATCCGTTGCTTGTGTCCGTACGCTCCGGCGCTGCGGTCTCGATGCCGGGCATGATGGACACCGTGCTGAACCTCGGTCTCAATGACAAGTCGGTCGAAGGTCTTGCTCAGGCGACCGGCAACCGTCGCTTTGCATTCGATGCATATCGCCGCCTGATCAACATGTACGGTGACGTCGTGATGGGTGTGGATCACGAACACTTCGAGGCTGCATTCGACGACATCAAGAAGAAGTACAAGGCGAAGGAAGATAACGACGTACCGACCGGCGGCATTCAGTTGCTCTGCGAAGAGTACAAGGCGATCGTGAAGAAGGAATCGGGCAAACCGTTCCCGCAGGATCCGCATCGTCAGCTCAAACTCGCCATCGAAGCAGTGTTCCGGAGCTGGAACACTGTTCGCGCTGAACGCTATCGACAGATCAACAACATCGTTGGGCTGCGCGGCACGGCGGTGAACGTGCAGACCATGGTGTTCGGCAACATGGGTGAAGACTCAGGCACCGGCGTCGCCTTTACGCGAGATCCATCCACGGGCAAGAACCAGTTCTACGGTGAATTCCTCGTCAACGCACAAGGCGAAGACGTCGTCGCCGGTATCCGCACGCCACGACCGGTCGCCGAAATGTCGCGATGGAACAAAGAGGTCTATCAGCAGCTGCTCGGAATCAAGGACCTGCTCGAGAAACACTACCGCGATGTCCAGGACATCGAGTTCACGATCGAACGCGGCACGCTGTTCATGCTCCAGACGCGTTCCGGCAAGCGCACTGGTGCTGCGGCGGTGAAGATTGCGGTCGACATGGTGAAAGAGAAGCTCATCACCGAGAAGGAAGCGCTGATGCGCGTTCCTGCGGGCGATCTGACACAGATGTTGCTGCCGAGCTTCTCGGGTGCGGCCAAGAAGTCGGCGACGGTGCTCACGACCGGGTTGCCGGCGTCGCCTGGCGCAGCGACTGGCGTGCTCGCATTCACCGCTGAGCAGGCGGTCGAGCGAACACTCGCTGGCGAGAAGGTCATTCTGTGTCGCCGCGAGACATCGCCGGAAGATGTCGATGGCATGCATCACGCGGTCGGGATTCTGACGTCTACGGGCGGCATGACCAGCCACGCGGCCGTCGTTGCTCGTGGATGGGGCAAGTGCTGCGTCGCCGGTGCTGGTCGATTGAACATCAACGCCAAGGCTCGCACGGTGACGGTGAATGGCAAGAAGCTGACGCACAAGTCAGTGGTGTCCATCGATGGTGCGACGGGCGAGGTCATGCTCGGTGAAGTTGCCCGCTCTAATCCGAAGCTGTCGGGTGAGTACGCGACGATCATGAAGTGGGCGGATAAGTACCGCACGCTCGGTGTGCGTACGAACGCGGATACGCCGGCCGACGCGAAACGCGCACGCGAATTCGGCGCAGAAGGTATCGGCCTCTGTCGTACCGAACACATGTTCTTCGAGGGTGAGCGCATCAATGCGATGCGTGAGATGATCCTCGCCGAAGAAGAAAGTGCGCGAAAGACGGCATTGAAGAAGTTGTTGCCGTATCAGCGTCGCGACTTCGTCGGCATCTTCACCGCGATGAAGGGTTTCCCGGTGACGGTCCGTTTGCTGGATCCGCCGCTGCACGAATTCCTGCCGCATGACGCCAAGACGCAGCGCGCCCTGGCGACGCAGCTCAAGGTGCCGGCCAAGAAGATCCAGGAACGCGTCGCATTCCTGCACGAAATGAACCCGATGCTTGGACATCGCGGTTGTCGTCTCGCGGTGACGTATCCGGAAATTCTCACCATGCAGGTGACCGCGATCGTCGAAGCGATGATCCAGTGCAAGAAGAAGAAGGTGAACGCGAAGCCGGAGATCATGATTCCGCTCGTCGGGACGGTCGAGGAATTGTCGATGCTCCGGGAACTCACCGAAGAGACGATCGCGAATGTCAAGGCCGCGAAGAAGTACTCGGGCAAGCTCGACATTCCGATCGGCACGATGATCGAAATCCCGCGCGCTGCACTGACGGCTGATCGCATCGCGGAGTCCGCAGACTTCTTCAGCTTCGGGACCAACGATCTCACGCAGTTGACGTACGGCTTCAGTCGTGACGACATCAACAACTTTCTGCCGGACTACCTCGAACGCGAGATCCTCCCGGTCGATCCGTTCCAGACGATTGATCAGGAAGGCGTGGGGCAGCTCGTCGACGTCGCATGTCGTCGCGGCCGTTCAGCGCGTGACGGTTTGAAGCTCGGCATCTGCGGCGAACATGGTGGTGATCCGGAATCGGTTCGGTTCTTCCACGAAGTCGGTCTCGACTACGTGAGTTGTTCGCCGTTCCGCGTGCCGATTGCGCGTCTTGTCGCAGCGCAGGCATCACTCTGATCGCAGTGACCGCGCATCCGGAATCGGATGTCGTCCATCACACCTGATTGCAACGGCCCGCCTCGTGCGGGCCGTTGTCGTGTATGGGTAGTTCGAACCGGATGCCGGCGTCGAGGTAAGTGAGTACGAACATACGCCTGACGGACGGCATGAAAAGTGCCCAAAGTGACGCGATTCCGCGGTCACGACGAGTTTTTCCGTGCATACCGGGAAATGTGACGCCACGATAAGGAATAGGGGAGAAGTGGCCGTGTCCCGCATGTGAGCGGATTGATCTCAGAAAGGGCCTTTCCATGAGACAACGACGTCTTCGCCTGACGGCACTCGCGTGCCTCGCCCTCGGCGTGGCCACGCTGACCGGCTGTCACGACGGCTACAAGACCGTGAGCTTCGGTTACTCCGACTATGGCGGCTACGGACACGGCAAACATCACGGACACGGGTACAAGAGCCACGGTTACAGTGGCGGCTACTACTCCGTCGGATATAGCGGTTCGTACGGACACCGGCACCGTTCGGGGTACGGGCATCGTGGACACGGGCATCGCGGTCATGGACATCGCGGTTATGGTGGACACGGTGGTCATCGAAGCAGCTGCCGATATTAAGTTCGTCCCGACCTGACACGACACAATTAGTACCGATCTTCTCCGCGCACCCGCTCACCATGGCGGGTGCGTTGTTTCGTGCGCCACGCGGCACAAGTTTGCAGACACAAATATTTCTGCGGTTGCGAGGTCGAAGTCGGAAACCTCGGGAATGGCATTGGCATCTCAATGGTTGATACGACAGAGCACACATATTCGCACACACCGCAGCCTGAAGGAGACCGTTACGATGCGCACCACCATGACCAGAATGCTCGCCCTTGCCGTTGTGACGTTCGGGCTGACGGGTTTCTCCTCGTCTGCCGATGCACGACCGAATCACCATCGACACGGCGTTTCGAAGTTTCACAGCAACCACAAGCCGCATGTCAAGCATCGCCGATTCCATCATCGCAAGCATGCATTCAATCATCGACGTGGCTTCAAGAACAATCGCGCGTTCTCACACCGCAATCGATTCAACAACCACCGCGCGTTCACGCATCAACGCGGCTTCAACAGTCATCGTGCGTTCACGCATCGGCGCGGACACCATCGAGGGTTTTCCAATCGTGGTTTTCATCGTCAGCGCGGATTCAATAGTCGACGCGGATTCGGACACCGCCAGTTCGGGCACCGAAGCCGAGGCTTCCACGGTCGACGCAGCTTCCGTCACTAGACATGTGTTTCTCACCTGACTCATCCTGAACGTCTGCACACGTTCTTTCATGTCCCCCACATCGATGGCCACGCCGGTCCTTCCCCCGGCGTGGTTGTCGTTTTGGGGCGGTGGTGGACGATTCGGGATTTGGGGATCGAGTTTCGTGGACTGGTGTGGAATGTCGAAGCGCGGTACCCTCGTCCGCGCATCAGGTGTCCCGACGGGGTCGGGATGAAAAGGGAAGTGTGGTGCGGTCGATTCGGATCCGTTGAGGCGACGGACCTGTCGAGACCAAGGCCACCGCGGACGCGCCGCCGTAACGGGCACGGACGACTGCATGCATGACATGCAGGACTCCAGCGACCGGTCAGACGTCACTGGGTGAGACTTCACTCGGGAAGACGACCGCGTCGCCGCTCGAAGCCGGAAGACCTGCCGGATGCACGGTGATGCGTGTCCTCGCGAAACAGGACGCCCGGCTTCAAGCCCTCGACCGGTCCCGAGCACTGCTGCTCGGGCGTGCCCGGCGATGATGCGCATCAAAACAATTCGTGGTCCGGACCGGCTCCCGCGCGAATCGGGAGATCGAAAGGAGTGCATCATGACGATGCAAATGGTGTCACGGTTGGTGGTACTCGCCGTGACTGGAGCGGTGGCGACATCGGCACAGGCTGATCTTGTCGTGGACAGTGGCCTTGGTCTGGCGCTCGACGTCGAGTTCACCGTTGGCAGCGGCGAACAAACGTCGTATATGGTTGTGGATTTCGCGGCGACCGGTGGCGATTCATACGCATTCGCGTACCAATACAGTCAGTTCGCGGGCGCACGGTCATATGACATGCTGCTCGCGGTCACCGATGCGATGCAGGGGCTGTCCTGGGACTTCGGTGGTGAGGACGGCGTCGGGTTCGGCGTCTTCACGAACAACTTCACATATCTCGGTGATACTGGTGATGAACTGAACTTCTGGTCGTTCTCACTGGGCGTCGTCGACGATCCGGGCATCGTGTGGGAAGGCGCCGGTGTCGGCGTATCCGGGCGATTCCTGAGTGAAGGTTCTCTCGACGGTTGGTACAACGGGTTCAACCCTGACTTCAGTACGATTCCGCCGACCGCGCCGTTGACGGCAATCCCGGCACCGGGCGCGTTGCTCGTCATGCTCGGTGGCGGCGCACTGGCTGGCACCCGTCGTCGACGACACTGAATTCATCACCATGCGAACAGGTGTCTAGCGGCAGCTGTTCGTCTTCTAATCCATCGCATCGACAATGGCAACGCGAAGTGTCTCAGCGTCGGCGGTGTCAAGTTCGCGTGCATCCCAGCTGATGGCAAGACCGTTGCCTGTCGCGTGATCTCGAAATCGCGGAATGATATGGAAATGCACGTGGAACACCGCCTGGTGCGCGAGGCTGCCATTGTTCTGCAGGATGTTGTAATCCGTCGCGCCGGTGGCTGACATGATCGCCCGGCAGAGTCGCGGGAGCACGCGACCGATCGCGGCGGACGAGTCGTCGGACAGTTCATGCAAGTGCGCAACTGGTTCCTTGGGAATCACCAGCGTATGGCCGGCACTGAGTGGCCCGACATCGAGAAACGCGAGCACGTGGTCGTCTTCGTAGAGGCGATGGCAGGGAATATCGCCATCGATGATCTTCTGGAAAATGCTGCCGGCGATCTCGGTCATGGTGAGTCCTCTCGCTTCATGTGTCCGGTGTATGCGCCTTCGATGTCAGCGTCATGCTCGAGGCGAGGATCGATCTGAAGATATCGGCTCAGCACGTGCACGCCGATATAGAACGGAATGGTATCGACGAGTGCGACCGCGAGCTTGAAGACATAGTTCGAGCCGATGTAGATCCACAACTGGGTCCATACCGCGCGCCCTTCAACCATCGGCAGTCCGTCCTTTGACGCGAAAAAGTGCGTGATCGTGATCACCGTGAAGGCATCGACGAATTGGCTGACCAGCGTGGAGCCGTTGTTGCGAAGCCAGAGGTGCCGGCCGCGCGTGAGGTTCTTCCAGAAGTGAAAGAGGAAGACATCGATGAACTGTGCCGCCATGTATGCGAGCATGGAGGCGACAACGGCGCCCATGCTGAGCGATCGCATGACATAGAACGCGTAGCTGTAGTCCTCGGTGGCGGGCAGGCCGGACTCGGTCATCGGGGGCACGGGCGGCAGTGCGCCGCCGAGCCACATGAACAGCAGGACCCAGCCGTTGAGCAGGACGCCGACCCAGACAACGAAGTTGGCGCGGCGCCGGCCGTACAGTTCACTGATGAAGTCGGTGCAGAGAAACGTGATCGGGTACGGCAGGACGCCGATGGCGACCATAAAGGGGATCTTCCACGTTGGAAAGACATCTGGCAGGAAGGGAATCCAATCCCATATATCCCATCCGCCAATCGTGAATGACATGTCGATGAAGCGCGACACGCCAAGGATGTTGAGCATCGTCATCGAGCCGAGAAAAAGTCCGGCAAAGACGAGAAAGACTCGTTCGCGTCGGGCATGCAGATGTGATGCTTCAATGGGGTGGAGTGCGTTGTTGCGGTTCGCGGCCATGTGCGGACAGGATACGGGGCGGAATGCGGTCTGACCATGTTGATGGCGATGGATACACTACGAGCAATGTCCGATCTCAACACGATTGATCTGCCGACGCTGTTTGACCGGCTCGTGTCCGACACGATGCTCGATCGCCTCCTCACCGAAGCGCTGCGCGAGGATCTCGGCGATGTCGGTGACGTCACCAGCCGAGCGATGATCGATCGCGATGCGACAGCGCGCGGTGTTCTGGTGGCACGCGAAGCCGGCGTCGTCTGCGGGTTGCCGATTTTGGCTCGGGCGACGCATCCTCTGGTGCAGTCGGTTGCGACGGGGAGTACGGTCGCGGTCGAGGATGGCACGCTGGTCGACGCTGGGACGACGCTGCTCTCGTGCGAATGCACACTGCGAGAATTGCTCGCGCTGGAACGCACGCTGCTGAATCTCGTCGGTCATATGTCGGGCGTGGCCACCATGGCACGGCGGTTCGTCGATGCCATCGACGGAACCGGCGCCGTCATTTGTGACACCCGGAAGACGACGCCTGGATTGCGCCGGCTGGAGAAATACGCCTCGCGTGCGGGTGGCGCTCACCTGCATCGCCTTGGACTGCACGATGCGATGCTGATCAAGGACAATCACCTTGCACATCTGGAGACAGGCAATCTGGCGGCGGCGTTGGACGAGTCGATTCGTCGAGCGCGTGATGCGTCGTCGCTCTGGTTTGTCGAAGTGGAATGCGATTCGCTCGACCAGTTCGAACAGGTGCTATCGCTCGACGATGGCCTTGTTGACTATGCACTGCTAGACAACATGAGCAACGATGAATTGCGCGAGGCCGTTTCACTGCGCCATGCGAAGGGTCGTTCAATCAAGATCGAAGCGTCCGGCGGCGTCACGCTCGATACCGTGCGCAGCATTGCCGAAACAGGTGTGGATCGAATCTCAGTGGGGGCGATCACGCACAGTCCGCCGCGGCTGGATGTGGCGCTGGACATTGTCTGAGCCGGGACTCCGTGATTGGGAATTCGCCCTGAAGGCGCGCATCGCGCGGTGTCAGCACTTTCAACATCTCGTGTTGTACGAATCCATGCGCTCGACCCAGGACTGCGCGGTTGGCAAGCCGCCCGGGACGGTCGTGACCACGTTGCACCAATATGCGGGTCGGGGTCAACGCGGTCGCCATTGGTTCAGCGCGGCGGATGCCGGACTCGCAGCGACGTTCGTGTTGCCGCACAGCCTGACGCGAGAGCGGTCGATCGGGGCGGCGGTCGCCACGGCGCACGCGATTGAATCTCATCACGGTCGACCCGTCGGCATCAAGTGGCCGAACGACATCATCATGGACGGCCGAAAAGTCGCGGGAGTCCTGATCGAGCAGTCGGCCACGGCATTGATCGGGATTGGCATCAACGTCGGGGCGACGAGTTGGCCGGCATCGTTACGGGATCAGGCGGGCAGCCTCGAAGATGCGGGATGCAGCATCAGCCGGCTGGAGATGCTTGAGACGCTCATGACTGCGGTGGACGCGGTGGAGAGTTGGCCTATCGAGCGGATCGTGACGTCGTTTCAGAGCCGGGACGTGCTGACGGGCGGATGGTCGACATTCTCGGATCGAGGCTCGCGGGTGAAAGGGCGGGTGTGCACAATCGATCCGATTCGGGGCATTGAGATCGAGATGAAGTGCGGCGAACGTCGATTTCTGGACGCTTCGACGACGAGGGTCATCCAAGCCGGGCTCGTTTCAGGCCGATAGTCTTGATACGGGACGATCGCCCGGATTTGATCAGGTGAGGAAGACACCGTGGCGGATGCATCGGACACCATGTCACTGCGGGCTCAGTTGCACGAAGACTGGCTGACGAACGGCGAGGATCGTTCGCGGCCGGGTTATCGGGCGTTGCGCATGTATCGGTTTGGCGTATGGCGCATGAGCGTCAAGCCGCGACTGCTCCGCGCGCCGTTGAGTCTGATCTACCGCATGCTACATCGTCGCGTGCGAAATCGTTACGGCATCGAACTGCATTACACCGCCAGAATCGGTCGGCGCTTTCTCATTGCGCATCAGGGCGCGATCGTGATTCATGAACACGCGACGATCGGCGATGACTGCCTGATTCGTCAGGGCGTGACGATTGGTGCCGCCGGCACGTACTCCATTGAGGATGCGCCGGTGCTTGGTGATCGTGTCTCTGTCGGTGCGGGCGCAATGATCCTTGGTCGCGTCACGATCGGTGACGACGTCACGATTGGCCCGAATGCTGTGGTCATGTCCAATGTGCCCGCGGGTGCGATGGTCGTCGCGCCGCCGGCACGCGTGATCCCTGCGGCGAAACCAGCCACGGCCGATGCAGCAGCGTCGAAGGAAGCCACAACGAAGGTGACGGCATGAGCGCACAGGAGTCGATGCAGCGCGGTGATGCACTTCGGAAGTCGGGTGATCTCGACGGCGCGATCGTCGCGTATACCGAAGCGGCAACGACGGCCGAACTCGGCGACGTTGGTGCGATGCTCAAGCTGGCGCGTACGCTCGTCAAGCTGGAGCGCGATGATGATGCGCTCGTGTGGTTACGTCGAATCGTGGATGCCACGGAGTCGTTCACCTCATGGCAAGCAGCGGCAGCGCTGACGTCGACGATTTTCAATCGATACACGCCGACCGCAAAGCGCACGGCAAGGCTTGCGGTTCTGGGCAGCTACACCACGACCCAACTCATCCCGATGCTCAAGCTGGCGGCATGGCGGGAAGGCGTCGTGCTCGAGACATACGAATCCGCGTACGGTCAGTATCGCCAGGAAATTCTCGATGAGCGCAGTGGTCTGTATGCATTCAAGCCGGATGTTGTGGTGCTTGCGACGCATGCCGGCGACATCATGCTGCCTGAATTGACAGATGATCCGGCGGCGGCGGTGAGCGCTGAAGTGTCGCGCTGGTCCGGGATGTGGGCGATGGTGCGCGACCGCTGCGAAGCGCAGGTGATCCAGCACAATGCGGCGATTCCATTCGATTCTCCGTTCGGTCATCTCGGCGCGCGGCTCACGGGTTCACAGCGATCATTACTGCAGCAATTCAATACGGCGCTGGGCGAGGCGGCGGGCAACGAGGTCGGCATCGTGGATTGCGATCGACTGGCATCGTTGCTTGGCACGCGACGATGGTTCGATGACAAGTACTGGCACGTTGCGAAGCAGGCAGTTTCGCTGGAAGCGCTGCCGGTGCTGGCGCGACACACGTCGGTGGTGCTTGCCGCGGCCCTGGGGCTGAGCAAGAAATGCCTCGTGCTGGACCTCGACAACACGCTGTGGGGCGGTGTAATCGGTGAAGACGGTCTTGCAGGGATTCGTCTCGGCGCCGGCCCAGATGGCGAGGCGTTCGTGGCGTTTCAGGAGGCAGTGCTTGCGTTGAAACGCAAGGGCGTGATTCTCGCGGTGTGCTCCAAGAACAACGATGCCGATGCGCGCGAGCCGTTCGAGCAGCATCCGGATATGCGGATTGCGCTCGATGACATCGCAATGTTCGTGGCGAACTGGGAACCGAAGTCGCAGAACATCCGGCGAATCGCGGAGACGCTGAACATCGGGATCGATTCGTTGGTATTCGTGGATGACAATCCGGCGGAGCGTGAGATCGTGCGGCAGCACATTCCTGATGTGGATGTCATCACATTGCCGACCGATCCTGCGGGATACGTGGATGCACTCTCGAATTACCTGATGTTTGAGACGAAGTCGTTTACGCAAGATGACGCGAAGAAGACCGAGCAGTATCAGGCGCGCGCGAAGGTCGCGGAACTGGAGTCGACGGCGACGTCACTCGAAGCGTTCTATGAGTCACTTCAGATGAAAGCGGTCATTGCGCCATTCGACGAGCTGCATCTTCCGCGCATCGAACAGTTGATTGGAAAGTCCAATCAGTTCAACCTGACCACGCGGCGGCACGGCGCTGATGTCATTCGTGGATTCATGTCGAACGATGATTGCGTCCATCGATACATCAAGTTGGCGGACCGATTCGCAGATCATGGTCTTGTGAGTCTTGCCATTGCGGTGCGCGATGGGGATGCACTTGACCTCGATACCTGGCTGATGAGTTGCCGGGTGATCGGTCGCACCGTTGAAGACGCCATGCTGGCGACGTTGAGTCATGCCGCGCTTGAGCTGGGGTGCACGGCACTGCAAGGCACGTACGTGCCGACCGCGAAGAACGGTATGGTCAAAGACATCTTCGAACGATTCGGCTTCGCGCCAGTTGACGCGACTGACGGCACAACGGTGTGGCGATACGACCTTGTTGCGAACGGTCCGATCGAAAGCTCGTACATTCAGGTTCCAACCCGGGAGATGGCTACCGATGACGCTGCATGAACGCCTGGAAACGCTGTTTCAGACTGTCTTCAATGATGATGAACTGACGCTCACGGACG
>JBCCFX010000065.1:0-18445 GCA_039029515.1 Planctomycetota bacterium | reverse complement strand
CTCGAAACGAGGCGGTAGTCTAACGACTTCGCGTCATCAGGTTGAACCGGATTCAGTTCAGGGCCGAGCAGACTTCGACCACGCGCTCCGCGATGCCCGCAATCTGGCCGCGCTTGCGCTCGTCCTTCAGCGCGCCGTGCTCATCGAAGGCATCATGGGCCGCGGAGACCGCGACCTGATCCGGCAGCACGATCACACGAATGTTGCCGAGGATCGCACGCAGGTGCACAAGACCGCGCATCCCGCCAAGACCACCCGGCGAGGCGGACATCAGCCCCGCGACCTTCCCGTTGAACGCGATCAGCGGCGGTTCATCCTTCCCGGTCGGTCGGCTGATCCAATCGATGACGTTCTTCAGGGCTGCGGTGACCGAACTGTTGTACTCCGGCGACGAGATCAGCAGGCCGTCGGCATCGGCGAACATCGCTTTGAGCGTCGACGCATGTTCCGGCATGCCTTCGATCGCTTCCAGATCTTCGCTGAAGACCGGCAGCGGATAATCACGCAATTCGATCTCAGTGACTTCCGCGCCGGCAGCCCTGGCCGCGGCTGCGGCGACACGGACGAGTTGCGTGTTGTACGACGCTGCTCGGAGACTGCCGGACAATGCGAGAATTCGCGGATGCATGGATGATTCTCCGGAATCGTGTGAATTTGAGTCGCTTCGAGTGGTCATTCACCACTCGACGAGTGGATAGTAGGCGACATCGGGGCGAACTACCGGTAGCGAGGATCGCCAAGTTGGAGAGAATGCTCGCATGACTACCACGATTGCGCTGTCAGCTCGTGCCCGAAGTATCAAGCCGTCCGCCACACTCGCGGTCTCGACCCGCGTGAAGCAGCTGAAGGCGAAAGGCCGGGATGTGATCGGCTTTGGTGCCGGCGAGCCGGACTTCGACACGCCCGATGCCATCAAGCAGTCGGCGATCGCGGCGCTGCAGGCGGGGCAGACGAAGTATCAGCCGGTCATCGGCGCACCCGCGGCGCGGGCGGCGATCGCCACCAAGCTCTCGAGCGAGAACGGCATTGCGTGCACCGCCGATGACATCTGCATCAGTACGGGTGCGAAGCAGAGCTTGTATCTCGCGCTGCAATGCCTGCTTGATGTCGGCGCGAATCAGGACGTCATCGTGCCGACGCCGGCGTGGGTGAGCTACCGACCGATGGTGGAGCTTGCTGGCGGTACGGTGGTCGAAGTCGCAGGCGAAGTCGACAACGACTTTAAGATCACGCCGGAACAGCTTGAGGCGGCGATCACCGATCGGACGGCGGTGTTCATGATCAACAGTCCGTCGAATCCATGTGGCACGATGTATTCGCCGGATGAACTTGGCGCGCTCGGTGATGTGCTGGCGCGGCATGAGCACGTGGTGATTCTCAGCGATGAGATCTACGAGAAGTTGATTTACGGTGATGATGCGCACGTCTCGCTTGGCGCACGGCCGGAACTTGCGGGGCGCACGATCACGATCAACGGCATGAGCAAGGCGTACGCGATGACCGGCTGGCGCATCGGGTATGCATGCGCGCCGCAAGGGCTCGCGAAGCAGATGGCCAAACTGCAGAGTCAGATGACGAGCAACATCACATCGTTCTGTTATCCATCCATCATCACGGCGCTGACGGAATCGAGTGGCGATGTCGAATCGATGCGGCAGACATTTGCGCTTCGCGGCGCACTGATCCACGAACTGGTCAGCACCTGGCCAGACGTCCGATGCCCGAAGCCGACCGGCGCGTTCTACGTCTTCCCGGATATCAGTGCGTACTTCGGCCGCACTAGTGGCGGCGGCCGTGCGATCACCGACGCGGTCTCGTTTGCCGAAGCGTTGCTCGAAGAAGCGGATGTCGCGGTCGTGCCCGGCGACGACTTCGGGGCGTGCGCGGCAACGCATGTTCGGCTGAGCTTCGCGATCGCTGACGATCAGATTCGTGAAGGCTGCGATCGCATCCATCGCTGGCTGGCGGCGTGCTCATGAGTCGCTGAGCGACCGATTCGCGACTTGTCAGCACGACGGCTGAATGCGATGGTTGTCGTGTGGAGCAGACGAACAGCACTCCGGTTGCAAGTGAACACCTTGGTATCGCATGCGTGTCGTGCGGCTACAGCCTGCGCGGTCTCGACGAATCTGACATGTGTCCTGAGTGTGGGACGGCGGTCGAGAAGTCACTCATCGGAAATCTCCTGAAGCATGCGGACCCGTCATGGGTTCGCGTGCTCTATCGCGGGATCACGTTGATCGCGTACGGGCCGCTGGTGATGGTCGGCTCGCTTTCGCTCGTCATACTCTCCGTCATTCTGAGCGTCATCGGCAATATCGCCGGTGTGACGGGTCGCAACGCATTCAATATGACGGAGCGACTGTCGGACGTCGGCATGCTCGGTGGGATGTTGATGATTGCCGTGGGGGGCATTCTGATCACGGCACAGGATCCGCGCGACCGCGAGCGTGAATCCGTATGGTCCGTCCGCACCGTCGCGCGATGGGGGATGATCGCGGCGATCGTGATTGGTCTCGCGGATACGTTCATGGCCGACATCTATCCTGCGGCTCCGGGGTGGACGATGCAGTGTCTGACGGTGCTGTTCGCGATGGCGTTGACGGTGGCCTCGGTCGGGGTGCTGCTGTGGATCGCAAAGCTCGCGCGGCGGGTGCCGAATATCGAGGATGCGTACAAGGCGGAGGAAGCGGCGTCATTCTTCCGCTGGGCCCTGATGGTGGTCGCGTTGGTGACCGTCGCCGAAGCGCTGGTGGCGGGGGTCACCGGCCAGCTGGGTCGCGTGCTCGGAATCCTTGCTCAGATCGCGGGTTGCGGGTCGGCGATCATCTTCATCGGGATCCTGGGCTACATGCTCTCGCTGGCATTTCTGATGTTCAGCCTGCGATCATCGATCCGGGACGCCCTCGCCGAGGCGATGGACAATCGCTGAATGGCCCTCTCGGGGGGTGATTCGGGGCGAATCCGGCGGCGGGGCGGCTGGTCATCGGTCGGGAAACTCGGTATCATCCCCGATTCTGAAATTCGCAGCCAAACGATGAATGGCTCGTCAGGACGGGGCGGAACCCCGACTGGGCGACGGGCCGAAGACAGGAAGTGCGACGACCATGAGTATCGCCGCTGAAGTCAAGCAGAATCTGGTTTCTGAGTTCCGTCGTCACGACAGTGACGCAGGGTCTCCCGAAGTGCAGATTGCGTTGTTGACGGCCCGCATCACCCAGCTCACGGATCACCTCCGTGAACACAAGCACGATCACGCGTCACGTCGCGGATTGCTGATGCTTGTCGGGAAGCGAAACCGTCTTCTCCGCTATCTGTCGCGCAAGGATCACGATGCGTACGCGCAGCTGATCAAGCGACTGGGTCTGCGTAAGTAAGAGTGGGCTGAGTCGGCGGTCGCCTCCGGGAAGGGAGTCGGCAACGAACACTCACGTACTGTTCCTTGCCCACTGCCTCCTCTTGGGCGCCACCGATATCAGTGTGGTTTCGATGGCCTGACGGCGTCACCGCTTCCGCGGAGACGGCGTCGCTGTCACAAGTACACCAAGAGTCTGGAATCAAAATGAAACACGTTGTCATTGAACGAGAAATCGGCGGCAGGACATTCCGCATCGAGACCGGCAAGGTCGCGAAGCTGGCGTCAGGCTGCGTCTTCGTCTCGCACGGCGAGACGTCCGTCATGTGTACCGCGATGCGGGCTGACCCGCGTCCGGGACTCGACTTCTTCCCCATGCAGTGCGACTACCGCGAACGCTACGCCGCCGGCGGCAAGTTCCCGGGCGGCTTCAAGAAGCGCGAAGGTCCGCCGTCGGAAAAGGAAGTCCTCACCATGCGCAACATGGACCGTCCGTTGCGCCCGCTGTTCCCCGACGGCTTCGTCGACGAGGTGCAGCTGCAGGCATGGGTGATGAGCCACGATGAGCAGAACGACGCGGATGTCCTGGCCTGTGCCGGCGCTTCCGCCGCCCTGAGCATCACCGATGCGCCGTTCCAGGGACCGGTCGGCACCGTGCGAGTCGGTCGCATCGTCACCGATGACGGCGAACAATTCGTCATCAACCCGACACACGCACAGCTCGAGTTCTCCGATCTCGATCTCATCGTGTCTGGCCACGTCGATGGCGTGAACATGATTGAAGTCGGCGCCGCCGAGCTTCCCGAATCCGAAGTCCTTGCGGCCATCAAGTTCGGCTACGAGAACGGCGTCAAGCCGCTCATCGAAATGCAGCAGGAACTGATGGAGAAGACGGGCACGACGGAGAAGAACATCGGCGACAACCTCAAGCTGCCTGCCGACGACGTCGTCGAGGAAGTGAAGAAGCTTGTCACCGACAAGATGACCGAAGCCCGCAAGATCCACGGCAAGCATGACCGTGGCACCGCGATTCGCGAACTGCGCGACCAGATGATCGACGAGCACTTCAGCATCGCCGACGGTCTGAGTGTATCGGATCACGACGCGGCATCGAAGCGTCAGCGCGATGCGAAGGAAGCGTTCCGTCGCCTCGAAAAGAAGATCGCGCACAGTCTCGTCGCCAACCACCGTACGCGTGCTGACGGTCGTGATCTCGATCAGATCCGTCCGCTCGACATGGAAGTGAGCATGTTCTCACGCACGCACGGCTCCGCGCTGTTCCAGCGTGGCGAGACGCAGTCGGTCGTGACGTGCACGCTCGGTACTTCGCGCAACGAGCAGATCGTTGACGGTCTTATGCCTGAGTACGCGAAGAAGTTCTACCTGCACTACAACTTCCCGCCGTTCTGCGTCGGCGAAGCAGGCCGCATCATGGGTCCGGGTCGACGTGAAGTCGGTCACGGTGCACTCGCGGAACGATCGCTGCTCGCGATCCTGCCGGACATCGAAGAATTCCCGTACACCATCCGTGTGGTGAGTGACATCACCGAATCCAACGGTTCATCGTCGATGGCCTCGGTCTGCGGTGGTTGCCTCGCCATGATGGACGCCGGCGTGCCGATCAAGGGCACGTGTGCGGGTATCTCCGTCGGCCGATTCACCGCGGACGATGGCACCGTCACGCACGTGACCGACATCATTGGCGAAGAAGACTTCTTCGGTGAGATGGACTTCAAGGTCTCCGGCACGCGCGAAGGGATCACCGGCATTCAGCTCGATCTCAAGGCTCGCGGCCTCTGGTTCGAAGAGATCGAAACGATCTTCGAGCAGGCACGACAGGGCCGGATCTTCCTCATCGATGAGATGGAGAAGACCATCCCGGCACCGCGTGATGAGATGTCCGAGTTCGCGCCGCGCATCCTTACGGTCATGATCGATCCGGAGAAGATCGGCAAGCTGATCGGTCCGGGCGGCAAGACGATCCGCGCCATTCAGGAACGAACCGGCGCCACCGTCGACGTCGAGAACGATGGCACCGTGCTCATCGCATCGACCGATGGTGCCGCAGGCGAGTCCGCCAAGGCTGAAGTCGAAGCGCTCTGCGCTGAGATCAAGGTCGGCACGATCTACGAAGGCAAGGTCATCTCGACCAAGGAATTCGGTGCGTTCATCGAGATTGCGCCGGGTACCGATGGCATGTGCCACATCTCCGAGCTCGCCAACGGCTACGTCAACAAGGTCGAAGATGTTGTCAGCATCGGCGACACCGTCAAGGTCAAGGTCATCAACGTTGATGAGACCGGCCGCATCAAGCTGTCACGCAAGGCCGTCATGACCGACGAAGACGGTGGCGGCGGTGGTGGTGACGGCGATGGTGGTGGCTCTGGCGGCGGCGATCGCGGTGGCGATGGTGGAAAGCGTCGACGTCGTCGTGGCGGCGGCGGAGGCGGCGGTGGCCGCGACAAGAAGCCGGAATCTGTCGGCTCGTAATCGCACTGACTGACAACTTAGGAAACGAACCTCAACGGCGTCGATCAGATCGACGCCGTTTTTTCGTCGCGATGCCGCTTCGATTGTGTCAACATCCGTTCGTTGCGGCACCGCATGATCGCTTCCGCATTCGACGCGGTACCATGTGGTTATGGTTGATACGTCTCGAACCGCCGATCTGCCGCTCCGCGTGGCCACGCCCGATGCATGGGCCGACGAAGCGCTGCGCGAACCGCTCGAACTCCTGAACGATCATGCGCACCTTGAGAAGAAGGCCGCGCAGAACGCGTTGTTCCTGTTGAATCGCTGGCCGGATCCGACGCCGCCCGAGAATTGGGTGCAGGTCATGAATGCGGTTGCGCGTGACGAGATCGATCATCTCGGCACGGTGACGAAGCTGATTGCACGACGTGGCGGACGTCTCACGAAGGGCCATCGCAACGGGTACGCCAATGCGCTGCGTGATCTCATTCAACTTGGACGCGGCAACGTCGAGCTCATGGACAGGCTCATGGTGTCGGCGCTGATCGAAGCGCGGTCATGTGAACGCTTTGAGATCCTCGGGCGGCACGCCACTGATGACGTCCTGCAGAAGCTTTACGAAGAACTCTGGGCGAGTGAACACGGTCACTACCTCGTGTTCATTGACCTGGCGCGGCAGGTGGTCGACGAGGAAACCGTCACGAAGCGGTGGGACGAGATACTGGATCTCGAAGCCGAGATCATTCAGGCGCAGGCACCGGGACCGCGCATGCACAGTTGGCCCGCGCTCGCGACGGTGTGAGCGAGACCCTGGAGCCTCGGGAGAACTGCGGAATGAACGATGTCGTGCCGCTTCGAAAACGAATGTCCGTGGTACGAAGCGACATCACCTCGCTGGATGTCGATGCCATCGTCAATGCGGCCAACGAATCACTGCTGGGCGGTGGTGGCGTTGACGGCGCAATACACATGGTCGCCGGCCCGGAACTGCTGCGCGAATGCGAAGAGATAGGTGGATGTGAAACCGGTGCGGCGGTGATCACCGGCGGTTACAAGCTCGCCGCACGCCACGTCATCCATACCGTCGGACCGATCTATCGCAACGGCATGGCGGGCGAAGCGGACATGCTGGCGTCGTGTTATGCCTCATCGCTCGACCTTGCGGCGGAACATGAACTTCAGCACATTGCGTTCTCCTGCATCTCCACCGGTGTGTATGGCTATCCGCGCGACGCCGCCGCACTGGTCGCGGTGCAGACGGTGACACAATGGCTCCTTGAGAACGAATTTCCCGACCACGTGACGTTCTGCTGTTTCCATCACGATGATGAAGCGATTTACCAACGTCTCCTTTCGTCGACTCACTAGCGTTGCCGTCGTCATCCTGCTGATCGCCAGCGCGAGCGCCTGGTGGCTGCTCGGTCGCGGCATCCGGCACACGATCGACACGACAACACCACTGGCGACCTACGACGACGCTGGCTACGCCACGCTCCTCAACGCGTGCGTGGATCCTGCAACGGGATACGTCAACTACGACGCACTCAACGATGACAACGCCGAATTGCTCGCGCAGTATCTCGATGCGATTGCGCGCTTTGGTCCCCGGGCGACACCGTCGCTGTTTCCCTCGCGCGATGACCAACTTGCCTATGCGCTCAATGCATACAACGCTGTCATGCTGTATCAGATGCTCCGACATGACGTACCCGATACGGTGCCGAAGGTCGGGTTCTTCGTGGATGCTTGGCGCATCGATGGCCAATGGATGTCGCTCGACGATCTGGAGCAGGACTGGATCCGGCCCGAGTTCAAAGCGCCGCGCATTCATGCAGCGCTCGTGTGCGGCGCTCGAGATTGTCCGCCTTTGCGATCAGAGCCATTTTCCGGCGATATGCTCGATGCGCAGTTGGACGATCAGATGCGCCAGTTTCTCGCATTCGATCGTGGCATTCGCGTGCGGGATGGCATCGTCGAGGTCAACCGGATCTTTCTCTGGTACGAAGAGGACTTCGACGCGCTTGGCGGCCTGCGCGAAGCGTTCCTGAAGGTCATTCCTGCAGACGATGTGCGTCATCCGGCGATCTTCGAATCGAATCGTCGCGATTGGACGTTTCGAGCGTACGATTGGTCATCCAACGATACGAATTGATGAGGTTCATGTACTCGTGCGCATCGCGGTCATTATCCCGACTCGAAATGAAGCGGCCAACCTGCCACGCACGGTTCAACGGATTCGAGCCGCAGATGATTGTCCCCGCGATCTCAGGATCGTCGTCTCCGATTGCCAGAGTGACGACGACACGATCAGTGTGGCGCGCGATCTCCATTGCGATGTCATTGCGGACCGTCGTGTGGTGGGTCGTGGCGATGCGCTTCATGCCGGCGTGGCATCGATCGGCACCGACGCGGATGTCCTTTGGTTCGTCCATGCCGACACGCTCGTGCCGCGGACTGCGTTCACAGCACTTCGTCAGGCGCTTGCCGATGAACACACTGTTGGTGGCGCGTTCACGTTTGCGTGGTCACTGGACGCTGTGCGTTGGCTCGATCGGCAGTTGCTTCGCGCGGTGACGGTTGGCAATCGTGTGCGATATCGCATCACCAGGCATTACTTCGGCGATCAGGCGATCTTCGTTCGCCGGGAGGCACTGGAACGAATCGGTGGCATGCCGAAGCAGGCGTTGCTTGAAGATGTGGAGCTTTGTCGTCGGCTCAAACGCATCGGCCGGCTGATCGCACGTCCGGAGCCGGCGTTCACCAGCCCGCGACGCTACGTCGATCAGGGTGTCATTCGCGAGTTGATTCGAGATTGCTCACTGCTTGCGGCAGATCGCCTGTCGATTCGACCCGTCCGGTCCTGGGCGTCGTACAACGAATGGAATGCGGCACTGGCATCGCCAACGTCGTCGTCGTCGTAGAATGCGGCGGTCACGAGACTTCATTCGGAAAGGCCAGCGTGGGACAGTGGTGGTGGTTGATTGCGGGGATGGTCATCGGCATGGTGGTCATGCTGCCGGTGGTTCGCTTCGCGCTCCGTGCCGTTGAACGCCGCGCTCGCGAAGCTGAACGCCGTGCGCTCGATGCGGAACGACTTGCCGAGCTTGGCGCGATGACCGGCGGCTTGGCGCACGAGATCAAGAATCCACTCTCGACTGTCGGTCTGAACGCTCAACTCCTCGCCGAAGGCCTCGAAGATGCATCACTGCCGGACGATGAACGCGGTCGCCTCACGCGGCGGCTCGATGTCCTCCGGCGCGAAGTGGATCGACTACGCAACATCCTCGAGGACTTCCTCCAGTTCGCCGGGCGCATGAAGCTCGATCCGCGCGAACTCGACCTGCGAATCGTTGTGAACGAACTCAGTGACTTCTACCACCCGCAATGCAGCCAGCATGGCGTGATGCTTCGCACGCAGCTTCCCGATGAACCGGTGCTCGCACTCGTCGATGAAACACTGCTCAAACAGGCAATTCTGAACCTGATGATCAACGCCACGCAGGCGATGACGGCGAACGAGAAATCCGTGTCGGACGCCGCAGGCGATGAGCCGATGCGCGAGTTGATGGTTCGCCTGGTGCCCGCAGAAGGAGCCACGCGACTTCATGTGATTGACACGGGTCCGGGCATCGAGCCTGACCAGCTTGCGGAAATCTTTCATCCGTACGTGTCAAACAAGCGCGGTGGAACTGGTCTCGGCCTGCCGACAGCGCGACGCATCGTCGCGGAGCATGGCGGCACGTTGTCCGCGCATTCCGAACCGGGTCGCGGGAGCGACTTCGTGATCGAACTACCATCGAATGGTGCGAACGGCGGGGCGTCGTAACGTCAGTTGGCGAACAGGTCGGCGTTCTCGATGACCGATCGTGCGACTTCCACCAACGGTCGACGGTTATTGCGCGCCTGACGCTGCAGTGTCTTCATCGCATCCGGTTCCGAAAGCTGTTTGCGCTCAACGATGATCCACTTCGCCTGCTCGATCAACTTGCGATCTTCAAGGCGCTGCTTGAGTTGGAAAATCTCGGAGTTGCGATTCACGTAGTCCGAGTAGCGACCCCACGCAACGGAGATACCAGCGCGCAGCTGATCCTGATCGACGGGTTTCAGCAGATAGCCGAACACGCCCGCGGCCGTTCCGCCGGCAACGTATTCAGGGGTTGAGTATGCGGAGAAGATCACAACCGGGACACCAAGTGCCTTGAACAGATGTTCGGCGGCTTCAAGACCATCGACCTCGGGCATGCGAATGTCGAGCAGCGCGAGGTCTGGTTGTTCCGTCTGGCAGAGTTCGATCGCACTCCGACCATTCGTCGCGGGGCCAATGACCTGGAAGCCCAGATCCTTGAGCATGTTCGCGAGACCTGTCGCCACCATGTACTCGTCATCGCCGACGAGAATGCGACGCGGTTGATTCGGCACCGATTCCATGCGTGGCTTCGCCACCGGCCGACTGATCGTGGAAATCACAGATCCCTGCTGCGCCATATCCAATCATCCTCCTCGAACCGATCCCCCTCCGATCGGCCGACGATACGCGAACATATCGCATATCGTCGATGTGACGAGCGGAAGCACAAGAGTATACCTGAGTTTTCGACGCGTCCGGTCAGATCAGTCCAGAAAGTCCTCGGCTGCAAGTCTCTCTGGGACATAGGTTTCCGTTACGTACGAAATATCCTTCGTGATCAGCGATTCAACTTCCATCTTGAAACCATTGCGGAGCATCTGCTTGATCTCCTTCTGCCACGGCTTCTTGGACTCGAACCACGGATACGCCGCGATTTGCTTTGCTCGCGTGATGTCACGGTCATTCAGTGAGATCTTCACGTCGTCAGACAACTCGCACGTCTCGTAGTCCGAGGCGCGAATGCCCATGAACTTCGCGTCCGGCACCGCCATGCGCTGGCTCTCGAACGCGAGGTTGATCGATCCCTGCTTGATCACGCTGTAGATGTAATGGCCCCACGGATCGCAATCGAGCAGGCAGTAGATCGGCAGGCCGAGTTCTTTGTTCAGGCGATGCAGCAATCGACGAACGCCGCGCGGTGGCTGTCCCGACCCTTCGGTCAGGATGCAATTGTGTTCTTCCCAGAATCGGTCTTCATTGAAGCGGCTCCAGACCGTGTCTTTTTCGACATGCAGGACAAAGTCTGCTTCGCACTTCTTGAACTGGATGACACTCGGTTCGCAGATACTCGGGATCGCGTAACCGCCGGTTCCCATGCGCCGGCAATCGATCTCATCGCCGTTGTCAACGATGGTGATGTTGCCAACCATCGTGCCGCGCTTCTTGGCGAACACATGGAGTTCTTCGCGCAGGCTGTTCAGCGTGACTTCCAGGTCTTCGAGAATCGGATCAGACTCACCCTGATCGTTGAACGTGCTTTCCTTCGTGCCCTTCACATCGTGTTTGGACATGTAGTACATACCACGCAGCGACAGCGTCTTGCCTTCGCCGATCAATCGTCGACAACCATTGGCGAGCAGCACGGTCTGCATGAACTTGCGTGACATGCCGAGGTTGAACAGGCTGCGTTGCTGTTTCGCATCGCCCATTTCCAGGAGACGCTTTCGCGTGTTGTAGCTGGTATTCGACGACGTCCGCAGCGGAATGTCCACACGCGGTTCGATGCGGCTCAGTGATGACTTCACCAGCTTCGTGCCCAGCGTCTGGATCTTGTCGATCGTCGCCGCATCGCGCTCCTTGCTCACCGGCGAACCGGCGCGCGACGACTTCTTGCGTGTCGACTTCTTCGACGTACTCTTCTTTGAGGTCGACTTCTTCGTCGACGTTCGGGCGGTATTCTTCTTAGCCATCGTGATTTCTCGTCGCGTCCTCAGGATCGGCGCGTCGTCGTCTTCTTTCGTCGCACTTTCTTCTTCGTCACGCGCTTCCGGGTCGTGACGCGCTTCTTTGTCGGCGCCGGCGCGGGCGGCGAGGCATCTTCGAACAGCAGATCACCTGTCGGTGTGTCTGCATCGTCATCGCCGTTCTCCACTGAAACCGCATTGTCGATGATGATCACATCCTCGTCGGCAGCAAGGCGGCCGCCGTCATCGATCACGTTGCCATCTTCATCGAGTTGATGGTCGGCTTCTTCTGTTCGCTGTCGCGCTTGCTCGAGCAGCGCATCGTAGATCGGCGAAGGTTCCTCGCCGGTGATATCCGACAGTGACTGCGCGATCTCGCCAATGTATCGCTCGAAGACGCTTCGCCGTTCCGCTTCGCGTTTCATGCGTTTACGTCGACGGAGATATGTCCCGAGTTTGCGCCCGCATTCCTTCAGGCCGAGCTTCATCTCCTTGCGGATCTCGTCGTAATCCGCGATCGCTTCCTTCGACTCGCTTGTAAATGGCACCCAGACGCTCGCCATGTGCACGAGGATCACCAGCGGTCCGGTCGGCACGCCGCCGCGCGGCTGCTGCAGGTTGTAGTTCTTCCACGACGTCTCCGTCACGGCTTTGAACGAACTGCATGCCGATTGCTGGTAGAGCAGCGGGACACGGTTCGCGAACCGCAGCACACGAGCGGACTCATCGCCAGCCATCGCGCCGCCATATGCGATCGCCACTTCAATCTGAAACGGATTGCCGCGATACACCGCTGGTGGTCGGGTCGATGCCGCGAAGAACTCCGCTTTGACTTCCTTGAGCAGGCCGGCAAGCAACGCGCGCGATCCGATCGGGACGAGACAGTTGGTGGGCGGCCCGGTGAGCTTGACCTCCTGAATCGCGTTGTAGATCTTCTCCGCTTCGCCGTGGCCAATGTTCTTGATCCACGTGCGGTTCGTGATGCCGGCTTTCCCACAGATGTCCTTCGCCTTGCCCGGTCCGACGCGGCAGAAATCGTTCTGCAGAAACGCGCCAACCTGCGAGGCCTCGGTCCGCTCGAGCATCTGAATCAACGTGCCGAGTTCAATGCCCTTCGGGTGCGGCTTGATCTCGATCGGTTCCTCGGGGAGTTCATCAACCGCGCGGGGAAACTCGATCGTCTCGTTGTTCGGATTGACATACGTGATGCGCGCATGCGGATTCGCGATCGCCGTCTGCTCCAGATACTCGTCGATCGACTGTTTGCCCTTCTGGTACCGACCTTCCAGTTCGATGATCACCTGCGTGCCGTGACCATCAGGGAACAGGACATCATCTTCAGGGTGTTCCTGATCGCTGACGATCTCCGGCTTGTTCTTCCGCGTGTCGATCTTCAGCACGACTTCGTGCGCAGGTTTGCGCTTTGATGTCTTGGAGATGATCAGCAGCGGCTTGCCGGTGGTCATCAGGCCGTACATGCCGGCGGCGGAGATGCCGATGCCCTGCTGGCCACGCGACATCTTCATGCGGTGGAACTTCGAGCCGTAGAGCAGCTTGCCGAAGATGTTGTCGATCTGGGCGCGCACGATGCCCGGTCCGTTGTCACGGATGGTGATCTTGAAGCGCGTTTCGCTGATCTGCAGGACGCCGATGAAGAGGTCCGGCAGGATGCCTGCTTCTTCGCAGGCATCGAGGGCGTTGTCCACGGCTTCTTTCACCGTGGTGAGCATCGCCTTGCGTTTGTTGTCAAAGCCGAGCAGGTGGCGGTTCTTTGCGAAGAACTCCGAGACGGAGATTTCACGCTGCTTGCTTGCCATGCTCTCCGCCGTCGCCCGATTCCGGGAGCGTGAGCGTGTCGAGCCGGCCTTCGATGTCGTCTTGGCCATGGGATCCTTGGCGGGGGAGAGGGTCGTGGTCATGCGTCTGCCTTCCGTGGCATCATGGAGTCAATACGGGCGTTTGACCGCCCGTCGTCACCTTATCCGATCGGCGCGTAAGGGGTTGGAGCACGAGGAAGAGGCGGTGGGCGGTGGGCCATGGGCTATGGGCTCTGGGATTCGGGTTGTGGGTACAGGGCGACGTGACCTAACTCTGAATCCGCATCCCGAATCCCGAACACCTCATCCCTTTCATCTGCTACCCTTCCGCCCC
Organism: Planctomycetota bacterium; assembly: GCA_039029515.1. Classification (GTDB taxonomy): domain Bacteria; phylum Planctomycetota; class Phycisphaerae; order Phycisphaerales; family SM1A02; genus JBCCFX01. The sequence goes on along the minus strand of JBCCFX010000065.1, from coordinate 4,656 downwards.
CGTGCGCGCCGTGCGGCGTGATGGTCCCCCAAGAAACGACGAGACGAAACCGATGGAAACCACGCTCATCATCCTGAAGCCCGATGCCGTCCAGCGCGGCCTGTGCGGCCAGATCATTTCCCGCTTCGAGCAGAAGGGCCTGCAGATCGTTGGCGCGAAGATGATGCAGATCAGCCAGGATCTCGCGGCGACGCACTACAAGGATCATCAGGGCAAGCCGTTCTACGACGGCCTTGTTCGGTTCATGACCAGCTCGCCGGTGATTGTGCTGGCGCTGCGTGGCGTCGGCGCGATTGAGATCAGCCGCAAAATGATGGGTGCGACGTTCGGCTCCAAGGCCGATCCGGGTACCATTCGAGGCGATTTCGGCGTGTCCAACAGCTTCAACCTGATCCACGGCTCCGACAGTCCGGAAGCGGCAGCCCGTGAACTCGGACTGTTCTTCGCCGACGGCGGTGTGATCGAGCACGATCGTGCGATCACCGGCTGGGTCTACGACATGTCAGGCGGCGACCCGGAGTAACGAAGCGTTCCGGGTGAGGGGTACTGAGTCGTGCGTCGAATCGTAGGGCGGACACACTTGTCCGCCGCACGAATCGAACGACTCGCTCAGGCGGCTTGGTAAAGCCGCCCTACGCTCCTTCTCCCGGGACTCACAACCCACGACTCAGAACTCCGCCGATCCTTCCTGGAATCGGCGTTTTCGTGCGCTAAGGCGGGGTCGGGGCAAATTTTCTTAGAATCCTTCTAATCAGGTGAAAACATTTGCCCGTTTCGGGCGTAAACACATTGAAAACAATAGATTTCCGGACAGACATTGTGATTTTCTTCACGAATTCCGGAAACAATCGTGGGAAAACGAATCGTTGATTCGGATGGACGCGAATCCGTTCGTGTCCGGGTAGACAGCGGGGCAACGGGCCTCGCACCGGTGGCGGGATGAGGAGTGCGGCAAACGTGCAACAAGGCACGAACCGCACGCCAACCACCAGGACAGAGTGACATGCTTCACAACATGATCGGCAATGACAGTCCGCTCGATCGCCTTCGCAAACGACAAGGCCGCGTGGTCCTGTCGACGCGTGGCGGCCGTGCTCGCGCCGGTCTTTCGTCGGCCGATGAAGCGTTGGTGCAGAAGATTCTTTCGACGCCCATCGACTTCATCGATAACCCGGCGTTCTACGAGACCGATGCAGAATTCAACATCTACGAGGACGCGCCGGATATCGCCCGGCCTGACGTCGCGTGGTATCGACCGCTCATGGACGACCTTTCGCCGTCCAAGCCGGTCAACATGAAGAGCACCGGCTCGGTGCTCCTCACCGCCGACGAAGAGCGCGTGCTGTTTACGCAGTACAACTACGCGCGGTATCGCGTCGGCCTCCTTCAGGAAGAAATCGGCTCGGGTGATCCGACCGACGAGCAGGCGCAGGAACTCCTGCGCTGGTATCGCACGTCGACTGGCTACCGCGAGCAGATCGCCGAAACCAACCTCGCACTGGTGCTGGCAATGGCCAAACGCACCCGCATGAGTGAGGTCGATTTCGCGGATCTCGTCAGCGAAGGCAACATGGCGTTGCTGCGTTCGATCGATAAGTTTGACTGTGCGCGAGGCTTCAAGTTCAGCACCTACGCGTGCCGGGCAATCCTGAAGGCATTCAGCCGACAGGGTATGAAGCTCAGCAAGTATCGTCAGCGGTTCCCGACCGACTTCGATCCGTCGATGGAGAAGTCCAATCACCTGGAAACGGTGCGCAAGACCTACGAGGAAGAGTGCGCTGACGAGGTGAAGACGATCGTGCAGTCGAACAACGCGCTCCTGTCGGATATCGAACAGACGGTGATTCATCACCGGTTCGGCATCGACGGCAATGATGATGTCTCGCCGCTCACGCTCGAGCAGGTTGGCCAGATCATTGGCGTGACGAAGGAACGTGTTCGCCAGATTCAGAACAAGGCGTTGGAGAAGATCCGCGTGGCGTTCGAAGAAAGCACGTTCCGCAAGGCTCGCGGCGACGGCTCGGAAGATGAAGCCACGCCGACGCCGACCGTGAACTGATCGACGTCTGTATCCGATATTCGAGAGACGCTTCGATGTCTCCGCAACTCCCCGCCCCGGCCATTGGTCGGGGCGGTTGTTTTGGATTCGGGAATCCTGTCCTGGGTTTCAGGTGGTGGGTTCTGGGAGATAGTCAGCTGTAGGCCGGGTTCTGCTGAACCCGGCGGTCGACCGTTCATCGTCATCATGAGCGAGGCCCAAGCGCCAGCGCGGGCCATCTCGTGCCATCAAGCGACGACGGCAAAACCGTCGGCAGGCTGGCAAGCCTGCCCTACGATCTTCTCCAACAGCCAACAGCCAACAGCCAACAGCCAACAGCCAACAGCCAACAGCCAACAGCCAACAGCTCATAGCTGTCTGCGTCCCGCTCACATACCATGCACACCATGGGTTGCAGCGCATCGACGTCGAAGAACATCTCGCTACCGGTCGTCGATGCCTCATCCGCAGCGCCGCGCCTGCAGCACTCGAAGTCGAGCAAGAGGCGATTCACGGTTCTGCTCATCGTGCAGGGACTCATCCTCGCACACATCGCCCATTGGCTCATTGTGCGCGGACGTGGCGGTAAGACGCTCGCCCCGATCGAACCTTCAGAGTCCATTCAGACCGTCACCGATGGCGTCATCACCGTCGGTGCGATCTTCTTCGTTCTCGCGTTGTTCTCGACCATGATCCTCGGCCGGTGGTTCTGTGGCTGGGGTTGTCACGTCGTCCTGCTGCAGGACTGGTGCAGCATTCTGCTGAAGAAGGTCGGCCTTCGCCCCAAGCCGTTTCGTGCGCGCTTGCTCATGCTCGTCCCGCTGCTGCTTGGCCTCTACATGTTTGTCTGGCCACTCGCGTATCGCTTCGGGCTCGTGCCCCTCGTTGGTTGGATGGAAAGCTCGCTCGGTGCTGAACACGGTCTGACCACATCCTTGCGCGGCTTCTTCGGCTTCTTCAACGTTCCGCTTCCCAGCAGTGTGCCGCCACTGCGGGGTGAATGGCATTTGTCCGAGGATGAATTCTGGAAGACATTTCCCGGTTGGGTCGTCGGTGTGCCATTCCTGCTCATCTGTGGTTTCGCCACCGTCTACTTCCTCGGTGCGAAAGGCTATTGCACCTATGGCTGCCCGTACGGCGGGATGTTCGCGCCGTTGGACAAGTACGCATTCGGACGCATTCGCGTGAACGATGACTGCGAACACTGCGGCCATTGCACCGCGGTCTGCACATCCAATGTGCGCGTACACGAGGAAGTCGCCGAGTTCGGCATGGTTGTCGATCCCGGCTGCATGAAGTGCCTCGATTGCGTCAGCGTCTGCCCGAACGATGCGCTGTCGTTTGGCCTCGGAAAACCCGGACTCCTGAAAGGGAAACCGAAGACCACAGGCGTGAAGCCGAACTGGGATCTCTCGTGGCCTGAAGAGATCGCGATGTTCGTCATCTTTGCGCTCTGCTTCTACGGGTCGCGCGGTGTCTACGGGTCGGGCGTGCTGCCGTTGCTCTTCGCATCCGGTGTCGCCGCATGCAGCACGTTCATCATCTGGCGCGCGTGGCGCATCCTCCGTCAGAAGAATGTGAACTTCCATCGCTGGCGATTGAAGTATCGCGGTTCGATCCAGAAGCCCGGCATGCTGTTCCTTGCCGGTGCAATCATCATCGGACTGTTCGGCGTTCAAAGCGTGGCGGTCAAGTCACTTCGTTTCGCCGGCGATAAGTACGACCGCAAAGTCACGATCCCCCGGCAGGCGGTACTGACGACGAACCCGCAGCCATTACCCGATGACATGTCCGTGTACGCGGATCGAGCACGACGACTGTACACGCTGTCGTCATCGCTTCGTCGCGGCGGCATCGGGTTGATGGATGATCCATCCACGAGCCTCCGGCTGGCATGGTTACACGCATGCGAGCAGGAGTACGACATTGCCGAGGATCATGTTCGGCGCGCTATCGAGATCGTCGGACCGACGGATAGCCTCGTCGGCAACTCGAATATGAGCTGCTCCCCATCCAAGCTTGCGCGCAGCCACAACGGATCGTCGGGCGGGATGACGATCGCTCTCTGGTAGACAAAGCTCCTAAGACACACCGCCGGCTTGCCAAGCGTCGCCGCGACCATGGCAGCGCCCATCTCCAACAGCACCGTCGTCGGAAGTACGACCCTGTCGAAGACCCGGTGATGATCGAGCCAGGCGAACTTGTCTAGACTCAAAAGCAGTTCGTAGCTCGTACGCTGACGGTCGGCTGCATTGCCGAGCGGTGCGTCGCCTAGGAACCGGTGGCGGGTTGCCTGCAAATTCAGACCGTGCGTCGGTGCGCTCGAACGCGAAGCACCGGGCGAAGCCGAAGTGTTCGGCGTCTCTATGGGCTTTGGTAATTGCCAAGCCTTTGGTTCGAAGACGTAGCCTGGGACTTCCCTACAAAGCGCGGGGAGTTTGCCGTTAGGCTCGCGGTTCGGGACGAAGCCTCTGGACCACAGTTCACCGCGAGTACGGTAAGGCTGGTTTGCATCAGCCGTTGGGCCGGCTAGTGTCCCGAGCGCGGTAAGGGGCGGCGCTTTGTCTTCGTTCGTTGGGAAACTCTGGGTCGCCAGACGCGCGAAGCTAGCGTCGGGG
>JBCCFX010000064.1:0-18597 GCA_039029515.1 Planctomycetota bacterium | reverse complement strand
ATCGCAGAGCTAATTCGCAGCTATCTTCAAATAGCTTACCTTGCTCAGTCGCTAGTTTCTGTGCAGTCGCAAATGTCGTCATCTCGATCAAACTGAAGTGGCAGCTCTGCCAGCGTCATGGGTTCCAGTCTCACGGCGTTCGCATGACCTGAACGCGGTTGTTTCCCGAATCAAGAACGAACACCCGACGGTCGGTCGCGTCGATGCCCCAGGGATACTGCAACTCGCCGTCGCCCCGACCGACCCGCCCGAAGACACCAAGGCATTCTCCCTTGGGATCCATGTGCTGCACCCGATTGTTGCCAAACTCTACTATTAAGAGAGAACCATCGGCAAGAATCGTCAGGTCATATGGATACGAGAGCATGCCCGGCTCTCGCCCCGCCGAGCCGAAGGTTCGGATGATCTCACCGGTCGGCGTGGTCACGACGATCCGGTGATTGCACGAATCGGCGATGAAGAGTTCGGTGCGATCCGCATTGAACACCATGGATTGCGGCCGATTGAGTTGCCCCATACCACGCCCCGGCTCGCCAAACGCAAACGCAAACGTCCCGTCCCGCTCGAAGACCTGAACGCGATCGTTGCCGCCATATTCGGCGACGTAAATCCGACCATTCGGGCCGAACGCGACATCGGTGGGATAGATGAACTTGCCGTCCGCTTCACCGTATGAACCGAATCGCAGGTGCTCGCGCCCATCTGGGTCGTACACCATCACTCGGAAATAATGCGTGTCGGCGACATACACACGTCCATCCGGACCAACGTTCAGCCCCGTTGGCTTGCCGAGCTCGAAGTCGGGCATCTGCCACTCGGCTTCGTAGTCTCCATCCAGGCTGAATCGCTGCACGCGCGCTGCTTTGTCAACGACAAACAGCCGATCGCGCTCTGCATCGACTGCGATACCGCGCGGATACATGAACTGTCCTTCGCCCGCTCCAGTGAGACCCCAAATCAATCGTGTTCGAATCGGTTCTGGTTCATCACCAATATCGTTGCGGCATCCTGGCAAGACAATGATGCCGCAGGCAAGCAGCACCAATGCCATGCCGCGCGCTGTGGGCCAGCATTGACGCAACAGGACTGCGGCGCCTCCTGCAAGCAACAAGAGCATGCCTGTCGCAAGCATGACTGCCTGCGGTCGCTGGTAGTGCATCTCGTTCAGCAGGCTCGGCGTGAGCACACTTCGACCAGGCGGCATGACCTGGGCCGTCACCGGAATCTCCGAGAGTGCGAGCATGCTCATCACGACTGCTGCGGCAATGACCGCGGCGCGCGACGCGGGTGCATTCGTTGCCACGAATCCGCGCAAGCTCGAAGCGCCATCGAGCACTCGGAGGTCACGACGAGCCGTTGGTTCACGTCGAACACACCACATGGCCAGAAGCGCGGCAATGATGCCGAATCGCGCAATGTAGGCGATGACGAGAACGATCGTCGACTGATACCAGATCATCGGCCAGCCCGCGACAAGTTCGCGGTTGAGCGTACCCTCAATTCCGATCGCGACCACGACCGCAGGCACGATGAACATCAGCGCCCAACCCGCCAGAACAATTGACGCCGCCACGCGAACCACACGCTGATGATGCATGAACCCCTGCATCATGCCCAACGTCAATGCCGCACCGATGACGCCGACAATACCGGCAACCATGACACTACGCGTCAGTGATTCGCCATACAGATCAAAGAACGTGCGAACATCACCAGTCAGTGAAGGTCGCGATGCCATGGACGTCAGGAACAGCGTGAACGGCAACGCGATCGTGCAGCACCACAGGATGATCGTGAACCATGGACGACCGGATGGCCTGTCGTTCATCGGAACCCGGATGCGTACATGTCGTCCGCGTGCGAGCAGCAGCAACACGACTGCAGCCACGATAATCATGATCGTGCCCGGCAGCGCGGCCATCATGACCTGCGCATGGTTCGCGCCGAGTTCCCGCATCGCCCGCAATTCATTGCCCACACTGAAAATCAACGCCAGATCAAAGCACGTCGTGTTTGTCACCGTGAGTACGAACACAAGCATGCCGGCGATGGACAATGCGCGCCGATCCTGTCGGATCGCATCGGTCACCCGTGTCAGGACACCCGCGCCATCGAGCCGAAGCAGTTCAGCGCGGCGCCGTGAACGATGCATGTGTTCGCCTGCCACAAGCAATGCGACAATCGGCCATGACCACCCGATCAATGCCAGAACCATCGTGATGGTGCGGAATGTCGGCACGGCATCGTGTTGCAGCGCCCAACGATACAGGCCGGAATCCGCGGGCCAGGATTGCCACCATGCGTAAAACAGAAATGCGGGTGGCACAATCGCAGGCGCAATCAGCAGCACAACTGATGCCGGTACGATGCCCTTCGACAGACGCGCCCCGAGCCAACGTCCCGGTGCCCAGCCGCACCCGAGTGCGCACAGAGTGACAAGCCCGGACCATCCGAACGTCGTGAATAGCACCGCATCGACTCGATGCGCATCAACCTCTGTTGGCGTCTGCACGACAATCGATGCCGTCGCCGTGAAGGCGGGAACAGCCACCGTCACCACCCAGATCAGAAGGGTCGCCGCAAGCAGGAGCATGATTGCGGCCGCGCGCATCAGTTGGACTCCACCTGCTCAATCGCCTGCATGGCTTCATCAATCGCGTCAGCACGCACCGCAGCCGCGCGTTCAAGATCGACGCGCAGCGGATCATCCACGGCGTACAACGAGAACTCGTTGGCAAGCCCGGGTCGAAGCGGCACGTTGTGCGACACCGACGCCGCAATCATGCGCTCCACCCGCTCCGACAGCAGGAAGTCGATCAGCATGCCGGCTTCATCCGGATTCGGACCACCGGTAACGCGGGCGACTGTATTGGGGATGAGTAGTGTTCCACCGCCCCGCTTGTCGGGCTCTCTGTGATGACGCGGATACAGCAAGTCGACGTCGAAGCCGCGCTCACGCGCCGCCCAGACATCATCTGTGTCCGTCAAACCAATGTCCGCCTCACCCCGTGCGACGGCATCGACCACGCCGGCGTTGCCGGTCGTGAGCAATCGCACATTGTTGTCGGCGAGGCCCGCGATAAATGCCTCGTAGTACGCATTGCCGTACCCGAGCGCAGACCAGTACGTCCGCATTGCACCGAGATGTCCGCCGGTCGTACCAAAACGCGGATCAGCCATGACCAGACGACCTTTCCACTTTGCGTCGGTCAGGTCCATCCAGGTTTCAGGTCGATCGTCCAATGACACGCGATCAGGCGCAAAGACGATCACCCGAGCACGTGCGGCGAAGCCAAACCAGCGACGCTGCCCATCACGATGTTCAACCGGCCAATCGGCCGTGGCGTCGCTGAGATACTCGTCAAGCACACCCTCGTCTGCGAGCGCGATCGTCTGAAAGCACTCGCTCGACCAGAAGACATCGGCCTGCGGCTTGTCCTGTTCATTGCGGAGGCGTTCGACGAGTCCCGTTGTCTTCCGCGCTTCAGAGTCGCCCAGCAATTCAACGTTGATGCCGGTCTCGTCCTCGAAGGCGGCAACGATCTCTCGGGCGAGATACTCGTCGGCAGATGCGTACAGGACGACCGTCGGTTCATCATCGCCGCGTCGGCAGCCGCTCAGGCCGAACACCATGATCGCCACAACGGCGATCGCGCACGCTTGTCTGATCCCGCGAATCGATCGTGTCATGAATCTGAATCGTTGTCGGAGTCGTTCCGGGCGTCGTCGAGAATCTTCTTTACTTCACCGAAGTAGTGCTTGTGTACACCTTCGTACACCTTGGGAATCTGCGCTTCTTCGACGGCTTCGTCGTAGCCCGTGATCTTGCCGAGCACGACGTCGGCGACGGCAGAACGAGATTCACCGCGATTGATTTCATCGGACTGGAAGAACTGCTTCGCGATGATGTCGCCGGTGGGATCGGTTTCGACATCGGTCTTCTGCAGTACGGTCTTGGTCGGCGTCGGGGCGACCGGTGCGCGACCACCCTGTCCCTGTCCCTGCTGGCCCATACCGCCTTGCATACCGGCCATCTGACCTTGTCCCTGACCTTGTTGCCCCTGCCCCTGGCCCGGTTGGCCCTGCTGCCCGAGTCCGAGACCCTGGCCGAGATCCTGCGCGCCACCCTGACACTGGTTCATCGCGGCTTGCGCCTGCTTCAGCATCTGGTCGAGCTGTTCCATGTCGTTGAGTTGCTGTTGCATCTGCTGACCTGCCTGACCGGCCTGGCCCTGCTGTCCATTCTGCATGCCCTGGGCCATCTGCTGCATCGCCTGGCCAAGTCCCTCGCACATCTGCTGTGCCTGCTGCTGCGCCTGTTGTTGCTGCTGAAGCTGCTGCTTCTGCTGCTCGTTGAGGTTCTGGTTGTTTTCCAGTTCCTGTTTCAGCGCTTCGGGATTGTCCGCAAGTTGCGGATCCAGACCGGCCTGTTCGAGGGCATCTTTCAATGCCTGCTGCTGCTGTGCCATGTTCTGCAACTGCTGCGCGATGTCTTCGAGCTGCTTGGCGACTTTCTCCTGTTGTTCAGGAGACATCTCGCCGTTCGCCATCTGGTTCACCATGTCCTGCGCGGCTTTCGCAGCATTCTCGAAGTCACCTCGGGCGAGCGCTTCAGCAAGAGCGCGTGATTCGCTTGTCCGGTCCGGCAATTCCATTCCCTTGAGCGCTTCGTCGAGCGCTTCCATGGTCTTGGCCTTCTCGCCGTCCAGAATGTCGTTGAGCTTGCGCTTCAGGTCCGTCACCTTCTTGATGGCATCGCGACGAATCTCTTCCGGCGAACGCAACGGATCCGGCTCTGCGGGTTCGCTCGCCTTGGTGTTCGCGTCATCCAGACCAGCCAGTTCATTCTTCAGCGCTTCGTTCTCCTCGATGGCTTCGACCAGCGAATTCACCGTCTGCTCGACGCGAGCAGCCACTTGAGAAACCTCAGACTGCGGTGGCGCGGCATCGCGCTCAAAGAGGTTCAGTTGCGGGATGCGCTGCGCCATCAGCGCCAGCAGAATGACCAACGGTGCGCACCACCAACCGGCCGGCGCCTTGATGGCGAAGAACCGCTTGGCTTTTTCCTGGTTGCGCGGATCGCGGGCGACCTGCACCGCATCGTCAACAGCGGCACGGGCGAACGGATCGTTCGACTGTTCAAGTTGCAGCGCCGTGGACAGACGCTCGTCAAGATCAAGGCGCTCATCAACTTCGACCGCGACGTGTCGCTCAGTGAATCGAGATCGCATCCAGACCACCAAGATCACCACCAGGGCGATGAAGGCCACGATCGGCAGGACCCAGACCCACGGCACGATCGGTTCGGCAGGTGTCCGGTTGATCAGCCCAAGGCTCAGGACAACGCCTGCGGCGACGAGGACCACCCAATGCACGATCCGCAGAAGACGGTTCGTCTCGAGTCGGCGGGCGGTCTGGCGGAGCAATGCTCGAATTTCGTCCACGTCAAGGGCCTCCTGATTCGGTGGCTGAGGCAGTTGCGGCGGTGCATTCGCCACTGGGAATCACTGTAGACATAACGTGTCTTGGAGGCAGCCATGCCGATGAAACCGTGAAACCCGGTGGAATGGTAAGATTCGATCGGCCCGGAAGGCCAGAATTGTCGATGAAAACGCCCAGTGCGGCACGATTTGCCGCCTTTTCGACTCATCTCATGGAATCGAGACCCATGAATATGCCCATTGCTTCGATCCGATCGTTCATCCTGATCGCCGTGGCCGCCATCGCATTGCTCGGCCCGGCGCCGTCCGCGATGGCCCAGAGCGATGCCGATCTTCGTCGAGAGAACCAACGCCTTCGCGAAGAACTCCAGCAACTCCGTCGGGAATACGACGAGCAGCTTCGCCAGATGCGGGAGATGGAAAAGGAGATGGCCAGGCTCCGGCAGGAACTGGCCAATCGCCCAACCGATGCGGGCCCGACCCGACCGCAGCCGACGACGCTTCCCGAACCTGAGATCACCGTGGACGAATCGGTCCCGAATGCAAGCCCGCGTGCACTGCACGCTGCGCTCACGGCGAACTATCGCGAGAAACTCGGCACGCTGGAGATTGGCGAACTCGGTTCCGGCGAACGGACCGCATACATGCGAAGCCTGGAACGATGGCGACAGTCAGTCTCGCGTGAGTTCAAGCAGCGTGTTGCCTGGCACGTGAAGGTGTCAGAATCCTCAGTGCTGCGTAATGGCGATCATCGGATGCGATTCATCGCGATCGATCCTGTCAGTGCGGCAGAACTCGGCGCACCGTTCGATGCCGTGGTCAGCCGCGGTGTGGTCAAACGACTCCGCACCCTTGAGCGTCGCATGCGGCTCGACACGCTGGTGCTGACCGGCGTCGTGACGCCAACGGTGCGCATCAATCCTGATCGTTTTTCTGACGCAGGTGCGTTCAAGGACTATGATTTGCTCGGCCCGTTCGCGGAATACGGATTCGAAGTAGACGTGCAGACGCTGCTTCCCCCGGAAGATCCCAAGGACGAAAGCGGCAAGTCCTAACTGACGGTGATCTGTTCTTCCAACGTCTGAAGGACCACGTGCAGCGCCTCATCATGGTCGGCGGCGATGCGTGCGCCCGCAGCGTGTACGTGACCTCCGCCGTTCAAGTGCTTCGCGACCGCGTTCACATCGATGAACTGACCGTCGTCACCCGCCGGCTTGGACCGCAGGCTGATCTTCGTCTCACCTTGTTCCACCTGCGAAACGAGCAGTGATGCGCGAATACGGCCGACACGCAGCGGCTCGTTGACCATGCCGGTGAGATCTTCCGATGATCCGCCGGTTTCCGCGAAGTCATCGCGTGTGATGGACATGATCGCGATGGTGCCATCGCAGGCATACTGGAGCGAAGTCAGCGCTCGCGCCATGAGCGCGAGCCGTTCGGGCCGTGATGTTTCTTCAATCAACTGGTACAGGCGCGGCTTGTCGACGCCAGTGGCCAGCAGGCGAGCGCACGTTTGAAAGGCATCGGCGTCGCCGTTGGCATGACGGAACCAGCCGGTATCTGTGGCGAGTCCGAGGAACAACGCTTCCGCGATGCCGCCGCGTTCGCCGGTGATGTCGCAACCGAATGCCGAGAGCACTTCGAACAGAATCTGCGTCGTTGACGCCGCGGCGGCCCGAACGATTCGTCGTGCGGCGATGTCATCACCGTGCGCGTGATGGTCAATTCCGATGATGATGTCGTGACGCGAACGCAACCAGTCTGCGAGCGGGCCAACCTGCGCCCAGGCACCGGTATCGACGAGCAGCACGAGGTCATACACATCGCCCGGCATGCCATCTTCCACACGGTGATACGGCGTGCCTTCAGTAACGGCATCGAGTTCCGACGGCACCATGCCCATCACGAAGATATCGCACGCAATATCCTGTTGTTCAAGCCCGCGCTTGAGCGCCAGCGTCGAACCGATCGCGTCGCCGTCCGGCTTCTGGTGCGTGGTGACAAGAACCCGGTCAGCGTGCGCAATCGCGTTGATGACTTCGGCGATCGTGGTATTGGACTCGTACTTCATGCGGTTGACTGCAATTCCTGTTGCATCAGTGTTCGACATGAATCGATGTCGCGATGCAGTTGTGCCATGAGCGGTTCGACGCCATCGTACTTCACCTGAGCGCGAACCCAGCGATGAAACTCAAGCCGGATCACCCAACCGTAATCATCGACCGGCCCGTTGTAATCAACCAGATACGCTTCGCACGTGCGCGGCGCCGCCCCGAACGTCGGTTTGGTGCCGACGGAAATGGCGGCGATGTAGCGCGTGCCGTCCGGACGCTCCGCGAGTCCCGCGTAGATGCCATCTGCGGGGAGCATCACACCGTGTGTGTCGATATTGGCGGTCGGGAATCCGATCGTGCGGCCGCGCTGATCACCCTGGACGACCGGCCCGACGTGTGTGAACGGAGCATCGAGGAGCCGTGCTGCGTCGGCGACGCGTCCGTGCGTGAGCATCCATCGCACCATCGAACTGGACACATTGACGATCGTCTGATCCTGCAGTGACGCTTCGACCGGGTCGATGACCTGGACTCCAAAGCCGTATCGCGTCCCCAACTCGCGAAGCGTGTCGACCGAGCCGGCACGACGATGGCCGAAATGGAAGTCCGGCCCTTCGACGATGAACTGCGGTTCGAAGGCCTCGACCATGCTCACGATAAATGCCTCAGCCGAGCGTTGGAGCAGTTCCTGCGTGGTGCGGAGGGGAACGACCTCATCGGCCCCGGCAAGAATCAACCGTCGCTCTCGTTCATCGGGTGTCGTCAGGCGCAATGGCGCCTGATCCGGACGGAGGATGGCGATCGGATGCGGATCGAAGGTCACGACGACGACGCGACCGGTCGCCCCGACGCACGCGCGAGCGGCTCGAACTAGAGCCGCATGACCGCGGTGGACGCCGTCGAAATTGCCGATTGTGATTGCAGTCTTCGCGGACATGATCCTTCACGATAGAGCCCGTGGAGGGGGCCGCCAAGTGATCTGAAGGCCAACAGAACAGCTTCTTGTGAATTCCCTGCGGATCGTGTGTTGATCGCGGTACTTGCAAGTGGTATAGGTGCGTGATGCGCGCAGATTTCAAACCGGATGAAGGCACGATGTGGGACAGCGGACCGGAGGTCGTCGAGGTCCTCGTCGACAGCCTGCGGGCCACGACCGAAGAGGTCGTCCCGTGGTTCCTGCAAGCCATGCCACCCACGTACTTTCAGGACACCGATCAGGAGACCGGGCTTGCCCATCTCCGCGCGATTATCGCGGCCAAGGCGTCCGAGCGTCCGTTGGAAATGACCATCCGCAGCAAGGATGGTTCGCAGTGGACGATCATGCGACCGCTGGACTATCCGGGCGTGCTCGCGGAGATGGTGCGCGAACTGCCCCACGACCGCCCGCTTCGAGCCGCCAAGATTCACACCGCCATTGATGGTGCGCTCGTGCTCGACACGTTCGAGTTCGGTGAAGGTGAATCGGTTGATCTCGCGGATCCGGAAACGCAGTCGAAGCTCGAACAGTGCGTCGAGTACTTCCATTCCGAATCGGCGGACATCTCACGCGACGACATCACCGAGTACTTCTCGCGGTGCTCCGCGGAATACGCGTCGACGCTGACACCCATCCGCATGTACCGCCACCGCGAGTTGTTCCGCTCGGTCTCAAAAACCGATGGCACCGTGGTCTCGCTGGAGCCGGAAACCGATCCCAGCCTGTGCCGCATCGTCGTCGCGGTGAGCAACTCCACGACCCGCACGATGTTCGAGCGCATCGTGACGCGCCTGAGCGCATCATCGATCAATATCCATCGCGCGTATCTCGACACGATCGACGATGGCGATTACGGCGGCGTCGTACTGCTCGGCTTCGTCGTCTCGAAGCCCGGTGGCGGCGTGATCGATAAGGACAGCCCGCTCTGGCATGCCGTCGAACGTGATCTCCGCCGCATGAAGTGGCTGGACGAACGCACGCTTCAGCTCGCCTACAAGCATCATGACCTTGGCCTCGGTCGAGCTGAGTTGATCGTCGCCTTTGGCGATCTCATCCATCAGTCACTGGTCAAGGTGAATCCGTACGCATTCAGCACCGATCGCATCGCACGACTCGCCGAGCGCAATCTTGTGCAGTCGACGCGCATCGCAGATCTCTTCCTCGAACGATTCGAACCGAAGAATCCGTTGAGCGACGCCGAGTTCAAGTCGCGCGTCGAGACGCTGCGGGAAGAAATCGAAAACGATGTCGATCTTGAAGACAGTCGTACGGTGCTGCACAAACTGATCGACGTGGTGGAAGGCACGCTGCGAACGAACGTCTACGTGCCCGCCCGCTATGGCCTCGCTCTGCGCATTCGCCCGGAATTGCTCGTCACCGAAGAACGCGCGGAGCTTCCGTTCGGCGTTTTCTTCGTCCACGGCCGCGCCTTCCACGGATTCCACGTGCGCTTCCGCGACATTGCACGCGGCGGCGTTCGCGCGGTGCGCCCGATTGGACTCGATCAATTCGCACGAGAAAGCGAACGTCTTTACGACGAGGCCTATCACCTCGCATTCGCTCAGCAGCTGAAGAACAAGGACATTCCCGAAGGTGGATCCAAGGCCGCGGTCCTCATCGAGCCCGGCGAGCCGGTCGATCGCAGCGTCAAGGGATTCGTTGACGGCCTGCTCGATCTCATCACGCCGGATACCGAAACGAAGGCGCACATCATCGACCGCTTCGGTCAGGATGAGTTGCTGTACCTCGGGCCGGACGAGAACATCACGCCGGACCTCATCAACTGGATCGTCGATCGAGCCCGCCGTCGCGGCTACCCGACGCCGACCGCGCTGATGAGTTCCAAGCCGGGCGCAGGCATCAACCACAAGGAATATGGCGTCACCAGCGAAGGCGTCAACGTGTTCCTCGAAAGCGCATTGCGCAGCGTCGGCATCAATCCACGCGAGGAATCGTTCACCGTCAAACTCACCGGCGGACCAGATGGCGACGTCGCCGGCAACATGATTCGAATTCTCCAGCGCGACTTCGGCAACAATGCCAAGGTCGTCGGCATTGCCGATGGCAGCGGGTGCGGCGAAGATCCGGACGGCCTGGATCTCGATGAACTCATGCGGCTGTTCAGGGAGTCACGACCCATCGGCGAGTTTGATCGCAAGAAGGTGGGATCGGCCGGTCGAATCACCACGCTCGATGAGCCTGATGGCGTTCACCTCCGGAACACCATGCACAATCGCATCGTGGCCGATGCGTTCGTACCGTGCGGCGGTCGACCCAATGCGATTCACACCGGCAACTGGCGTGACTTCCTCATTGAAGATGGCCAGCCGAGCAGCAAGGTCATTGTCGAAGGCGCCAATCTGTTCCTGACGCCGGATGCCCGCGTGCAATTGTCGCATCTCGGCGCGGTCATCATGAAGGACAGTTCCGCGAACAAGTGCGGCGTGATCTGTTCGAGTTTCGAAATCTGCTCCAGCATGATGCTCGACGAGCCTGAGTTCATGGCGATCAAGTCGCAGTTCGTGGATGAAGTCCTCGAACGGTTGCGCGATCTCGCACGACGTGAAGCGGAACTGCTCGCACTTACGCATCGCTATCACCCGCAGGTGCCGCTGCCGGAAGTCAGCATTCGCCTGTCGCGCGTGATGATTCGGACCGCGGATGCGATTGAAGAAGCCATCGACGGCATGAACGACGAGGAGCAGACCATGCTCAAGCAACTCGTCATCGAACACCTGCCGCCAACGCTTGTGAAAACTGCCGGCGACCGGCTGTGGACCGTCACGCCGCTCCCATATCTCAAGTGGATCATGGCGAAGTCACTGGCCGCCCATATCGTGTACCGCGAAGGCTTCGATTATCTGCAGTCGATGTCCAAGCCGGCGATCGCGGAGCTTGCGATCCGCTACCTGCACCTCGAGAACGAACGCGAAGATCTGACCACGGCGATCATGGGTTCAAACCTCGAGGATCGCGAGCGCATTGCGGCGCTTCTGACCCGGGCCGGCATTCTGTCGACGCTTGGTGATGACGATTGAGTCGGCTTCGTTTCGCGGTGCGATTCAGCACCACCAGGGCTTGGTCGCTTCGAGTTCGATGATGACATCGCGCAGGTAATCGACCGCGCGCATGAATCCTTCCTCAATGCTCATGAGTGGATCTTCGTGCTCAATACTCAGCACGCCGTCGTAGCCGTATCGACGCAGCATCGACACAAACGGCTTCCAGAACTCATCGCCGTGACCGTAGCCGCACGTTCGGAACGTCCATGCGCGGCGCGTGAGATCTGTGTACGGCCGAGCATCGAGGTATCCGTTGCGCGGCCCTTCATGCGGATCCAGTTCCGTGTCTTTCGCGTGCACGTAGAACAACAAGCCTGCTTCACCGAGTTCGCGCGCGGCCAGCACCGGATCGATGCCCTGCCAGAAGAGATGTGACGGATCGAGGTTGGCGCCGAGGACATGGTCACCTTCGAGACCGCTTGCTTCCATCGCCGCATCGGCAAGTCGAATGAGCGTGTCGGGGTTGTAGACGCTGAAGCCCGGATGCGCTTCCCAGGCGATGCGCACGTCGTGGTCCTCAGCTCGCTGCGCCTGCTCGGCCCAGTACGGCACCAAAACGTCGTCCCACTGATAGGCGAGGATCGATTGATAGTCCGGCGGCCACGCGCACGTCACCCAATTCGGCGTCGTGTCCTTTGGCGATCCGCCTGGACATCCGGAGAACGTGATCACAATGTCCGTCCCGAGCTTCGGGGCGAGTTCAACCGCGCGAACGAACGCATCATGATCACGCGTGGCGTGGTCCGGATCGGGATGGACCGGATTGCCGTGGACCGCGAGACCGGAGATCACGAGATCGTGCTCCTCGACTTTCCCGCGGATTTCATCCTGAAGCGTCTCGGACGCCAGGACCTCGGCGGGATCGAAATACGGCTGGCCCGGGTAGGCACCGACCGGCAGTTCGACGGCGTCGAGCCCCGCCGTGGCGCAATAGGACAGCATTTCGTCCAGTGACATTCCCCCGAAGAGCGCGGACATTACCCCTAACTGCATCATTCACTCCATGGAGACCGAGCAATCCGGCCTGCTGACGACAGTTTGCGCATCCGGAAACAAGATGGACCAGTGCTGCCGCCGATAGTGTCTCTCGGTAGCATACTTGGTCCGTCCATGAGATCGGGAGCTCGACGATATGCCATTCGTCCGTCAAATCTTGATGTCGGGTCTGCTGCTGGCCACCGCCTGCGCCCTGGGCGGCCTGCAGGACGAGCCGGCATCACAGCCGACCACCGCGCCGACTGAGCCGGCATCACAGCCAGCCGACGAGGCGGAGACGGGCGAACCTCAGCGCGTCATCATTCGGGCTGACCGCCATCGCGAAGTCGCCGGGTACATCCTCGAAGAAACCAAACTGCTCATCACGGTTCGGACGGTGAATGACGAGATTCAGTCGTTCACCAAGCCACGACGCATCATTCGACTCGTCGAACCCGAAGATGGCCAGTTCGGCACCGTCTTCATGCGCGATGGCCAGCGTCGCTACGGTATCATCCACGAGGATGCATTCGATGGCGTCGTGGTGGAAATCGAAGGTATCAGCGTGCGCCTCAAACGCGAGCTCGTTGATGAGGTCTTTCTCGATCCCACATTCAAGGAACAGTACGAACACTACAAGTCGCTGTTGCGGCCCGGCATGACCGTCGAACGATACCGGTTCGCAGAATGGCTGGTGGAACATCGCGAGTGGCGGCTGGCCGAAGAAGAACTCCTGATCGTGCTGTCGGAAGATCCGATTGCCGAAGCGCGTCAGCTGATGGGTGTGGTTGAAGCACAGCTGGATATGCAACGCGAACGTGATGCTCGCGCGGCCGAGCAGGCGTTGACGCCTGTCGAACCGCGCGCGACGCCGACCATGAAAGCGGGCACGCTGCTGACTGATCGAGACGTCAATATTGTTCGTGTGTATGAGATTGACTTCCGGAATCCGCCGCGCGTGACAGTGCGACCCGACACGATTCGCCGACTCATTGAGAATCACGGCACAAATCCGAAGATCCCGACGGCCGGCAACGCTCGCTCCGCGCTGTTCCGGGCCGATCCGGTGGATCTCGTCCGGCTGATCTTTGATGTCCGCGCCCGCGAGCTGTACCACGAGATCGAAGTGAACTCCGAACCGTTCGCGCTCAACATGTTCCGCCAGCGCGTGCACAATTCGTGGCTGATGAACAACTGCGCCACGAGCCGGTGTCATGGCGGCCCGGATGCGGGTCGGTTCAAGCTCCATCGCCGACGCTACACGGAGCCGAAGATTCGCTACACAAACTTCCTGATCCTCGAACGCCTCGAGATCGATCCGGAGTGGCCGCTGCTCAACTACGAGCGACCCGGCGATTCCCTCATCGTGCAATACGGTTTGCCTCGACATCTCGCACGGAAACCACATCCGCAGGTGCCTGGTTGGAAGCCCGTCTTTGCCGGCCGGCACAACAAGATGCGCGATCAGGCCGTCCAGTGGATCCAGAGCATGCTGCGTCCCCGACCTGACTACCCGGTCGAATTCGAGATGCCATCGCCGGTCGACGCGACCGCCGAGACGGTCGCGGTGGACCCCACACCAGATGACGACGGACGACAGGATCGTTGATCGCGGTATCCTCTTGTTGATCGGCCGTGATGGCCGCGGAGGATTCGCATGAACGACGAACACCCCCACCAGACGCCCGCAGATCCCAACTCAAATGGTCCCGGGTCGACACCACCACCGTCGGCCGGCGATGCCAGCGGGATTCCCAAGGACCAGCGCACATGGGGCTTTCTTGCCCATCTCACCGCGCTGAGCGGCGTGATCGGCATTCCATTCGGGCAGATCATTGGCCCGCTGGTGATCTGGTTGATCAAGAAGGACGAGATGCCGTTCGTCGATGAGCACGGCCGGGAATCGCTGAATTTCCAGATCACGGTGACCATCGTGCTCTTCGCGCTGGGCGTGCTGTCGATTATCCCCTTTGTGATCTGCCTCACGCTTCCACTGTTTGCCACCGCGCTGATCGTGGATATCGTCTTCGTGATCATGGCCACGATCGCGGCCAATGAAGGCCGGCCGTACCGCTATCCCATGACGGCCCGGTTCCTCTGAGTGCATTTTTGGGCAGGATCTGTGGTCCGAGCCGGGCCTCAGACGGGAACCTTTCGGCCTTGGGCCCCGAACCATTGAGGGTTGTCGGGCGTCTGAGTACACTGTTCGGTTCCCGTTTCACGTTCCTCTCCTCGCGAGGCCTGCCCCCATGGTTGACCTGATCCGTTGCGCCCACGTGGCGACCCTGTCCCTCGCGGCACTCCTGATGAGTACTGGCTGCGACAATGCCGAGTCGAAGCAGGATTCGGTGGTCGAACAGACCATCCATGAAGCGACATCGGCGCTGCAGGAAGCGATCTCCATCACGGCCGTGCCCGGCGATGAAGGTCTCAACAGCGCCCAGTCGAAACTGGAAACGATCGTTCAGGATCTGGGCGGCCTGAACGATGCGCGCGGCGGACAAGCCCGCGCGAAAGACCTGTTGCTCGCGCAGGCGAATCGCGAACTCGCCAATCTTGAACTGCGTGCCGCCGCGAGACTCGAACAGGAGCAGGCCATTGCCCGTGCCGCGCTGCACGGTCGCCTCGGCACACTGGTTCGACTCGAAGGCGCTGCATCTGGCCTTGAGTCCATCTCACTTGATGACTCGCGCGACTTCCTCGACAACGAACGCTCGAACGCCGAAGAGACGCGTGAGATGTTGCGCCAGCACATGGCGTCGCTTGATACACCGATCTCAGAATTGCGCGATGCGAATGCCGACGACTCCGCACGCGTCGACGAACTCGAAATGCAAGCCACGGCGAAACGGCGCGAAGCGTCTGAGCTTGGTCCATCACAGGGATTCGGCCGGTTCCTCGAAGCGCTCACGCTCGAACGTGAAGCGGGCAATCTCGATGTCGGCATCGCGACACGTCAGGCGGAACTCACCTACGAACTCGAACCCGAATACAGCTTCGCAGCGCAAGCAGTTGAGAACACGCGCGCCCTGCTCGAACGGATTAATGATTCCGCGACCGGCCTCGAAGACTATCGCGCTGAAGCTCGCGCGACCGCATCAGAGATTCGCGATCGCATGGACGACGTGCGAAATGACTTCAACAACACGCTCGCGAGCGTGAACCGCAGTCAGTCCGATGTCCTGAGCGATCACTATGAGGCAGCGTCGGATTACCTTGATCGCGCGGCGTCCGCGGCCAGCCAGGCCGCACGGGGCGGCCGGGACACCGGCGCGGCGAAGCTGACCGCAGCTCGAATTCATGAGCTCAGCGGTCGACTGCACTGGAATCACGTACGTGGTCTGGAGCAGCACCTCGAGATCGTCAACCGATCTGAGCAGGCTCGCACGTTCGTGGACGGCCTTGCCGACATGCAAAGCGAAGTCTCAGGCATGAACGGTGCGATCGAAGATGGTCGAACGCGAGCCAATGAATCCTTCCAGCGCGCACGCGAACTCCTCGATGAGGTCTCTGGTGCCGGCAATGTCGATGTCCTGATGCAGCGCGTCGACGATGCGCTGCTCATGCTCGCCGGCAAGCCAGTCCCCGCGGACAGCGGTTCGAGTTCTTCATCCGGCGCCGTGTCGACGACCAACATGAACGCGGATGAGTTCATGCAGCAGATCGTCGACTGGATGGACGATCAGATGAACAATGTCGAAGCGTTGGTCGGCGCGATGCAGACTGATGATCCCGCAATCATGGATTTCAATGACGTCAGTATTGAAGGCACGCGTGCTCTTCGTGAACTGAAGGCGACACTCGAATCAGAGTTCGGCGAAACTGGAAACATGTTTGCCGGCATCGAAATGGCTGCACAGATGTCGGTGATTACGAATTTCACACGTGGCGAGATCGGTGACACGAGCGCCACGTTTGATGTCCAGACGGCGGCCGGCGAGACCGCGGTGTTCGAACTCGAATACGTCGACGGACGAGGTTGGACCTACCTGCCGAACGACATCGTTCTGGGGGCAGCTGAAGAAGAACTCGAGATGCTTGTCGACATGGCATCTGGCATGGTGCAAGTCGCCAATGATCTCGAAGGCCAGGTACGAGCTGGCGACTTCGATTCGATCGAAGAGTTCGACCAGGCGTTTCAGCAACGCTTCGGCGAAATCATGCAGGGCATGATGGGCGGCTGAAATTCGCCGGTATGCCTGATCGCGGACCATGATGCGCCACGCAACCCAGCCTATTCGACGATTCGCCGGCATCATGCACGGCGCATGGCTTGTCATCACCGGCCTGATCGTCGCGGTCGCAACCATCTTTGTGTTTGGCAGCGTTCTGCCTGACGTGCTCAGGGATGCCGGCAATCGGAACCCGATGCCGTCCGATATCCAGTGGTGTCTTGATCACCCGTTCATGACCGGGTCACTCGGGGTGCTGATTGCCATTGCAGGTGCAATGGCGATCGCGGTTCGTCCGTTCCGCTGGCCCCTGGTCGGAGTGGGATCAGCCATCCTGTTGTTTGCGGCGTATCTGATTCTGAGAGGATTTGTCCTCTCCATCGGCCCGGCATACGAATACCAGCCGATCGGACTCCTATGATGGGCGACTCGGACGCTGTTCCAGCGAAGTGAAGGAAGGAATTGTCATGGCCAATCGAATGATCCTGACCTGCTCCACCATGGCGGTCGCGACCACCATATTCGTGCTCGCCGGCTGCGGTGGCGGCGAAGATGGCGGCGATGCCACGGTCACCGAAGCGAGCCAGACTTCCACCAGCACCAGTTCCGATTCGTACAGCGGCCCGGTGTTTCACACGGCCGAAGCACTCGTCGCACACCTGCAGGAAATTCTCGCTCGACGGTATCACCCCGTTGAAGAGTGGCATGAACTGCTGTGGGCCGATCCGACCGAAGATGATCAGATCAAGTTCCTCTACTTCTTCGAGCATTTCGAAGTGCCACGCTACCTGTTCCGGCAGACGCTGAGCGATCACTATGGCGTGCCGTACAACCACGATCCCGCACCGATCTTCTGGCATCAGTACATGATTCCGCGGCAGCTCGCGCCGGATCGCGTCGAGGTTGAATGCAAGGACGACAAGCAACGTCTGGCGTACCTCTACCTCCGACGTGTCGACGGGAATTGGCGCATCGAAGTGTCGACCTACAAGGTGCTCCACGGCAATCGCTGGGAGAGCATGAAGCCGAACTACGATCGTTCGTATCGACAGTTCGACGACTTCCCGGGCAACATGCGCGGACTGATGAATCGCATTGAGGCCGGCCAGGTACCGACGTACGACGATGCGTTGATCGAAGGCCAGTCGTTGATTCCGGAAGTCATGCGACTGCCGCCTGGCGCTGAGCGGCAGATTCAGATCGACGGCCAGACCGTCGAGACGCAGGGCGGCTAAAGACGCGCAGCAATCTGTCGAGCCGTTTCGCGGACGATATCTTCTTCCGTCACGTCACACTGGAGGCGTTCGACGCGCTCCGCGTACTGCGCGCGTTCTTCAGGCGTCATGCGCTCGAGCAGGTTGGCACCGACGATCAATGCGTTGCGCTTCATCATGCCAAGTTTGGCACGCTTCAGCGCTGAACGGATGAACGCCAAGCGACGATCATCCTCGGTCCATCCAAGCACATCGAGTACATCGAAACCGCTCCGTTGTGGCGCGTAGATGTCGTGCACCGGCGCGGCCGTCGTCCGATCCGTCGCTTGATTGTGCGGGCAGACATCCTGACAGATGTCACAGCCAAAGAGCCAGTCGCCGATCGCGGCATGAAACTGCTCGTCAATGATCGATCGATGCTCGATCGTGAGATAACTGATGCAACGACGCGCATCGACAGCGAACGGCGTGATCGCATCCGTCGGACACGCATCGATACATCGCTGGCAACTGCCACACGGATCAGGCTCGGACGCCGGCGATGGTGCGATCTCCATCGTCGTCAACACCTCGCCAAGCAGCAGGTAGCTCCCGACGCCGCGATCGATGAGCAACGTATGCTTGCCGACCGCACCGACACCTGCACGCTGTGCATGTTCACGCTCAAGTACAGGTGCGGTATCGACGCACGCGCGAAACGACT
>JBCCFX010000063.1:0-18816 GCA_039029515.1 Planctomycetota bacterium | reverse complement strand
GGGGGGGCGGGTTTACTGTGAACTACACGGGGGGTTTCGCATAACCCGCCCTACGGGGAGAGATCGTGGATCATTGTTCGTTGGTCGAGATTGAATGACGATTGGTGCCCGGCGGCGCGGTGATAGTGAACAAGAGCGGCGGTCGCCGCGGCGACCGCCCAACAGGGCTAGGTAGCACAGCAACCTGGAAACAGGAGACGAGAGACGATGCCTACCGTTTTGATTGCATTCGTTGTCCTGGGTCTCGCGCTCATTGCTGGAGTCGTGGTTCTTCAACTGAATCCGAGACGAACAGCCAACGCCAAACAAGACGTTCCCGACTCCACGCTAGAAGGTCTGCACACTCGAGCAGTAAGAATTGGGCTGGCGCTGGCACTCATGTTCGATGCTTCGTTCCTGCTTTTCTCGCAGTTTCTTGCCAAGGACGACACTCCAAGTCGCGCGATGCTTGCCGAACTAGGAGTCCTGGTTTTCGTTGTCTCAGCTACGGCAGCAGTCGGCTATTCCGTGCAACGCTGCGGAAGAACATGGACCGTAAGCCAGATCGTTACGATTTGGGTCTTTGCATTGTGCAACGCTTTGGCAGTTGGATTAACTGCCTGGAATCAGATTCTCAATACAGTCAATTGGTTCTAGCAGAGGCCTTTCTGCCCTTTGTCCAAACACCCGAATATCCAACTTGAACCATCTTCAATGCGGCTTCTTTCGGTCGCCGACCACAGTCCTGTAGGGCGGGTTCTCCGAGCCCGCCGCGTTTCGTGGCGTTGTGATGTCGTTGCGCGGTGAGCGGTCAGTTCTCAGCTGTCAGCTGTCAGCTCTCAGCTCTCAGCTTTCAGGAAGAAGGCAGTGGGCAGATGGCAGAAGGCAGAAGGCAGAAGGTAGATGGCAGATGGCAGGGGGGATGCGCGGAGGGCGTTGGGTTGTGGGGCGTAGGTTGTGGGGTGTTGGTGTTGGTGTTGGTGTGGGTTGGGGTTGGGGTTGGGGTTGGGGGTTGGTGTTGGGGTTGTGGGTCGTCGGTTGAGGGGTTGAGATGAAGCGCATCGAGGCTTGAATCGCGCGTTTTGGTTGTTCGGGGGCGCGCTTCTGGCGAGTAGAGTGTGCATGCATCGCGTGATGTGGGGGCGAGCAGGGCGGGTGGTATGAGACGGACGGGGATTCGAGCGACGGCGATCGGTGGCGTGTTGTGCGCGGCTTGTGCGCACGCGGAGATCGTTGGCGTGGAGGTGACGTCGGTCGACTTCTCCGAGGGGTACGTCAACTTCGATGGGACGATCAATCCGAATCATGCCGCAGAAGTCGCAGCGGCGTGGGAGACGTTTGATCAGGAATGGGATGTGTATCGCCTCTGGATCGTCGTGAACGATCCACTCGTGCAAGACGCGAGTGTCTTCGGCTCCGTGGATCTCGACGTGTTCTTCGTTCTGGATCCGGGAGCTGGGGGCACGTTCTATAACGATGTGCTCGAATCGAAACTGACGCCTCCGGTCATCGCGGCGTTTGCGCTCTCACCGACACTGGCGTTCGATACATTTGTGTCGGCAGGACCATCGGAATTTGACGCAACGTCTGTGAACATATTCAACGGGCCGGCGCTGGGAGGTCTTCAAACCTCTGTTGTCGAGAACGAAATCGCAATCCAGTCGACGTGGGGCGAGGCCGGCGCATATGTGGCGACCGATGCGCGCGGTACGCATCGCATTCTGATGGGCCAGTTTGCGGTGCAGGAGGGCAGTGAATTCAGTGGACAAGGGCAATTCAGCGCAGGCAACACGTTCAACTTCATTGCTGCGTTTGGTCCGAATGGCGGTGCGCCGATCGGCGCGTGCTGCCTGACGGATACCGACTGCATCATCACGAATGCGTTCGAATGCCTGGAGCTTGGTGGTGCATACGAAGGTGCCGGCGCCATTTGTTTTGTTGCGCCTTGCCAGCCTCCGCCGGGCGCCTGTTGTCTTCCTTCGGGATGCGCAAATCTGTCAGCGTCCGTTTGTGATGAGCTTGATGGCGTTCATTTCGGCAACGGTTCATCGTGCGATGACGGTGATTCGGATGGTGATGGCGTGCCTGATGCGTGCGACGGTTGTCCGATGGACTCAGACAAGTTTTCGCCCGGCGTCTGCGGATGTGGAAACGAAGATGATCTCTCAGGCGCGGCCGTGACGGCGTCGTTCGGCGCCCACGGTACACAGGTTGGCGGTGTCCTTGCTTCCACCGGGATGACGGTCGACGTCGCCGGGCGTGTGTACACGGTCGACCCCGAACTGCGCCGAATCACGATTTACGAGGCGGATGGAACGCTGGTCGGCGCGGGTGTGAGCGGTGGGCCGAATTCAACGCTGTTTCGGCCGGTGGACATCGCGGCAACGGCAGCTCGTTTGTTTGTCGTTGACCAAGACAATGACCGTATCAGCGTCCGAATGCTCGACGGCGAGATTGACTTCGTGTTTGGCGTGACGGGCAGTGGGCCGGGCGAGTTCATGGCACCCACGGGCGTTGCGGTCTCACCTGATGGCGACGTGTACGTATCGGATGCGGGGAACGAGCGTATTCAGGTGTTCAGTCTCACGGGTGTGTATCAACGTGAGTTCAGCCTGCCCCAGTCCGGCCTGGGTTCGGTGCTGTTTACGCCGCGAGGGTTGACGGCAGACCGATTTGATCGCGTGTTGATCGCGGATACGTTCAATCATCGTATCGTGATGATGACGTCAGACGGTGCCGTGGTGCGGACGATCGGCACGTTTGGTTCGGGCGAGGGTGAACTCAAGGTACCGACGGATGTGACGACGGATTTTGCGGGTCGAATATTCGTCGCGGACGCGGGGAATGATCGCGTAAGCGTGTTCAGCCGCGACGGTGATTTTCTGTTTGCGCTCGGCTCATCGGGCGATGAACAGGGCGCGTTCAATTCGATGCAAAGCGTGGCGGCGACCCCAACGGGTCGGGTGTATGTGTTGGACACCGGGAATCACCGCGTGCAGATTGTTGACGTGCCGATGCCCGAGCCGTGTGTTGCGGATGTGTTGCCGGACAATGGTGATGGCCCACGCGGGAATGGTCGGGTGAACATTGATGATGTCCTGGGCGTGATTCTGGCGTTCGGATCAGCGGATTCGGTGTTCGACATCGCGCCGGACAACGGCGATGGCACGATGGGGAACGGCGTTGTGAATGTCGACGATCTGGTTGATGTGCTCAACGCATTCGGGCCGTGTCCGGGGTGTGCACCATGATGTTTCGGCGTGCCGTTGCGGTGACGGTGCTGACGTTGATCGTTTGCGTACCAATCGCGTTCGCATCTGGCTTTTCGTTTGTTGAAGTTCGACTTCAACGCGTTGATTTCTCATTGGGTTATCCGCGCTTTGACGGGACGATCGAGGAGATCGGTGCCGTCGAAGTGTCGGATGCATGGGCGGCATTCAGCGAAGACTGGGATGTGTATCGGTTGTATGCCGTGACGTGTAACCGGTTTGACCGGATCTCATTCATCGGCGGATCGACGGACAACGGCGTGGAGCTGGTTCTTGATCCCGGGAATGGCAATGCGTTCTACAACGATGAGTTTGAGTCGTCGCTGATTCCACCCAATACGGGCTTCCTGGGATTCGTGCCGACGCTGGCGTTTGACACGTACTTATCGATGGGCGGCACGGACATCTTTGACGTGCATTTCGACATCTCCAACGAACAGGCATTCAATGGTCTCACAGGGGAGGTGAACGAATTCAACGTTGGTTGGATCGATGTGGTTCAACCGCCGGATCCATTCCTCGTCCGGACGGCTACAGGTCAATATCGAAAATTGCTGGGTCAGTTCACGGTGCCGAAGGGGAGCGACTTCTTCGGCCAGGCGCGATTGGGCGGCGTTGGGTTGAATGTATTTGCGTTCTACCAGTTCTCAAGTGAGTTTCTGAGCACCACATTCGGTTCCTGCTGCATCGGTTCGGTGGAATGCACGTGGGCGTCGCAGAGCGACTGCGCGACGTTGGGGGGCGTTTTTCAGGGCGTGGGAACGAGTTGCGACGTCACGGTGTGTCTCGGCCCCACGGGCGCATGTTGCCTTTCAGTCGGATGTGTCGAGATCGAGAAGTTTGAATGCAATGATCTTGGCGGAACGTATCTTGGTGATGACGTGCCCTGCACGCAGGATGATGCGGACAACGATGGTGTACCGGATGCGTGCGATGCATGTCCGGATGATCCCATGAAGTTCATGCCCGGTCGTTGCGGCTGTGGCGTCATGGATGATCGCTCGGATATCACTGCGATCACGTCATTTGGAATTGCGGGCGATGACGGCGTCGGCGAGTTCACGTTTCCGGTCGGCATTGCGCTGGCGCTATCCGGAGATGTCTATGTCACGGATGTGACAACGGACCAGATTCACATCTTCGACAGCGTTGGTCAGCCGAAGTCGTTTGCGGGTGCCGGACCATCAGATCCGAACGAGATTGAGCGCCCCGTTGATCTCGCGCTGACGAGCAACCGTATGTACGTGGTGGATCAGGAGAATCACCGGATCAATGTGCGCGAACTCGACGGTACGCCGGTTCAGGTATTCGGCGCCTTCGGTGACAGCAATGCGCAGTTTTCGTCACCATCGGGTATTGCGTTGACGCCGGATGGGCGCGTGTTCGTGGCGGACACGGGGAACAATCGGATTCAGGTGTTTGAGCCGGACGGTTCGTTCGTGGAGACGGTCACCGTGCCGGAGTCGGGTGTCGGTCCGATTCTCTTTGGTCCGCGTGGTTTACATATTGATCGCGAAGGCCGGTTGCTGATCGTGGACACGTTCAACCAGCGTGTGTTGATGACGATGCAGGATGGCACGCTGTTGAAGTCATTAGGGCCGTTCGGGCCGGAGGGTGAGGATGACTTCAGTTTTCCGCTCGGGGTGACGAGCGATTTTGCGGGGCGAATCTATGTGTCTGATGCGGGGAACAGTCGTGTGGTCGCGTTTGATCGCGACGGTGAAATGCTGTGGACGTTCGGCGGACCGGGATCGGGATCGGGTGAATTCGACGGCATGCAGCGCATCGCGGCGACGGCAGACGGCCGGTTGTACGTGACTGACGCTGGTGGCTTTCGCGTGCAGGTCCTCGACGTGCCCACGCTTGATGCATGTCCGGCAGACTGTGCGCCAGACCGTGGGAATGGCGTGGTCAGCATTGACGATCTGATGGCGGTGATCAATGCGTTCGGCGAAGCAGGCGGCGCATGCGATGTAGCGCCGACGAACCTTGATGGGTCGGTGGGGAATGGCGCGGTGAACATCGATGATGTGATCGCGGTGATTACGTCGTTCGGTCCGTGCCCGGATGTGTGTGGCGGGTAGGGAGCGTTGTTCTGAACGACGGCTGGTGCCGGACGGCGCGGTGACAGTGAACGAGAGCGGCGGGTTCGGAGAACCCGCCCTACGGGGAGAGGACGTTGATCGTCGTTCGTTTGTCGAGGTTGAATGACGATTGGTGCTGGAATGCGCAGTGGCCAATCGATGATGCCGGGTTCAGCAGAACCCGGCCGACGCGACGACAGGAAGCACGAGAAGCCTACGGGCATTGCCCGTTGTTGAGCATGGCGTCGATGACGAGTTGAATGTCGAGGGCATCGATGGCGCCATCGAGGTTCACGTCGCCACGTCGTTGTAAGGTCGTGAACGAGCGCGTCAGTTGAATCACTTCGATGAGATCATCGACATTGACGACGCCGTTGCCGTAGGTGTTGTCGCCGGTGACCGGTGAGCAGTCTTCCCGGCAGTTCCCAACGGGGCAAGGCTCGAACGGTGGTCCAGCAGGTTCATCGACGTCGGCGCACGAGTCGGCGATGCCGTCGCGGTCGAGATCAATGCCGAGGATGCCGCGCACCAGCGTTGTGCTTTCGTTCACACCGTTGACGGAGATGATGGCGGCGTTATCGCCGGACACATCGACGATATAACCGAACTGCTGTTCGCATGGACCGGGGCGAATCGTGGCGGGATTTCGAACCCACATATCGCCGTTGTGTTGCACGATATGGACGGCACCGACTCGTCCTGGTGTGTCAGCGAACTCCACCCCAACCGACGAGAACAGAATCGAGTGTTCATCCATCGCCATCACCGGCGGTGGGATCCACCATTCGTAGTAACCAGGGACATCGACGACGCCTTCAAGCTTCCATTGGTCGTTGACGTGGCGAAAGATCTGCAGGACAACGCGCTGGGACCAGCCGGCGAAGACTGGTGGGCATCGCTCGCTGTGCACGGCGATGATGTCATCGTGGATCGCGACGGCGGTGCCGAATTCCGAACAGATGCAGTTTTCCAACGGGAGTGCGTTGGTGAGTTCAGCGGTCCGGATCCAGTCGGTGCCGTCGTACTCGTAGATATCAACTGGCGGTGCGGGGACATTGCAGTCTCGGCTGCTGGATTGATAGATCCATTCGGAGCCGATGACGATACGCTCATTGTGTATGGCGACTGAAACACCGTATTGCGAGGTGAAGCGCGTGGCCGGTGGCCGGAGAATGGCGTCGCGTGTCCACGTGCTGCCGGTTCTTCGGTAGACAGCGGCACCGTCGACGCGCGATCCGTAGAATTGGGCGATCGCGCTGATCACCATGACATCATCATCGAGAGCGATGCGGTAGCGGCGCAGGTTGAAGTCGCCGAAGAGGTTCGTGTCCGGAATCGGGTTCGTGATGGTGTCTTCAAGCGTCCAGCCACGGTCAGTGCGCACGTAGACATCGATGTTGGCGCTATCGCGGGCGAGCGCCGCGCGATCACCATTGATGGCGACGCCGCGGCCGCCGTACTGATCGCCCTCGGGAAACTGAATGGACTCGTCGAAGGTCCATTCGTTGTTGTCGAGGGTGTACGTGTCGGTTCCGATGAGCAGGCGTTGATCATCAAGGCTGATCAGATCGAATGTCTGTGGTTGCCGGAATGTCGTGCACGTTTCGACCGGTCGCCGTTCATCCACGAGCAGTGACCATGCGGCGTTGGAGGTCGTCACACGGAACTGGCGATCGTCGTCGGCGGTGAGGAACTGCGAGTCAAACGCGCCGGTCACCGTATCGCCTCGAATCATGTCGACGGTCGAGCCGGGTCGGGTGCTGAGGGTGGAGGCATCGATCACGATGCGGCCAGCGAGATCGACGGCACTGCTGACCTGGAGCACCGGGACGTGACGCGCATCACCTGGGATGAGATGTACTTCGCCGGCATTCGTCTGTTGGTATGCGCCATCGATGGCGAGTGATCCGGAGTTGATCTGCAGCAGTGCACGATTGGTGAGGTTGCCGGTGATCATGCCGGGGCCGATGAGGGTGCCTTCATCGACGTCAATGTTCGCGGCGATCGTCTGTGCGTTGAGGTCGAGGGCACCCTCGCAGACGATCCGTACCGTGCCGGCTTCGGATGGTGCCGTCAGTGCGACGGCCTGGGTGAGCACCACGGTGGTTGAAGCATCGGGGATTGTGCCGGTACTCCAGTGTGCGGGATCATTCCAATTTCCGTGTGCGGGTCCGATGAAGTTGGCGACGTTGGTTTCGCAGCGGTCGAGGATGCCGTTGGCATTGTCGTCGAGGGCGGTGCAGTCATGCGTGTCACAGGAATCGGGAATCCCGTTTCGGTCGCAATCGGTGTCATCGAAGCCGCGGTACTCGAGCACCAGGCCAAGCATCGGTGCGTTGGTGACGGTGGGGTCGGTCCAGCGCGGGGCGGACGCGAGCATGCCGTCGTTCGTGATGGCGATGCGTCGACCGAGGTCGTAAACGGTTGACGGAAAGTCGCCAAGGCCGGCGGTCAGGGTTTCGGTTTGAATCCACGCATCATCCGGCTGTCGGCGAAGGACGACGAGTTCCGCGTTCTCCACGCCTGTGCTGGTGATGATGGTGTCGTCCTGAATGTCCATGGCTTCGGCGAATTCGAGTTGGCCTGGCTGGGCGTCGATGTCCTGCTCGTGAATCCAGCCGGGACCGAAGTCGCGAAAGACACGGATGTAGTTCGGGCTGTCACCGATGCCTTCGACGGGGACGAAGATGCGATTGCCGTGAATCTGAATGTCGCGAAAGTCAATGCCGTTGGTGGACAGCGTCTGGAAGAGTGTCCATGTGTTCTCAGTGCGACGAAACACAGTCGCGCTGAAGTTCTTTGAAGTGGCAACGATGACGTCGTCCTGAACGTCCAGGGAAATGCCGAGCAGAATGCCGCCAGGTTCCGGCGTGATGGTCTGTGTGAGGTTCCAACGATCATCCATGCGCTCGTACGTAAAGATGGCACCGTTGGTGTTGTTCGTGCCGGGATACGTAGGGACTGAGACGGCAACAGTCGCGCCATCGGTTGCGATCTGTGTGCCGAACGTGGTGATGCCGACGAGGTTGCTTACGGCAGCGGCGCTGGGCCATTCGACTGGTTCGGATTCAGTCCACGCGCCTTCGACGAATTCGAACACGCGAACAAGTTCCTTGAAGCCGGAATCGAATCGTGAGTCGGTGGCAAGAGCGAGGTTTCCATGAATCGCGAGGTTGATGCCGATGTCGCCATTGGGATCGAGTGGTGTCACGTTAGACAGAAATCGCCAGCCATCACCATCTCGATGGAAGAAATGGAGCAGTGGATCATCGCCGTTGAGGCGTCGCGACGAGATAATGGCGTGGTCGCCGTCGACGGCGAGGTTGAAGCCAAACTGGGCGGAGAGGTTGCCTTGTGTGTTCTTCGGGCCGGGAAAGTGGAGGCGGGCGAATTCACATTGGGCGTGTCCAGACGATGTGACCGCAACGATGGCGCAGCAGATGACAATCAATTGGCGCAACATGAGATGGCCTTTCGCAGCGCGGCATCCGCGAGATGGAAGGTGGATGCCGAGTACCCCGGAGCGACGGAGATGCTCCAAGATGGTGTATGCCGGCGTGGTGGATGTACTGCGCGGGAAGGGGGAAGGGAAAAGCGAGGAGGGAAGAGGGAAGGAGCGGGAGACTGCAGCGGGCAGCGGGCAGAAGGCAATGGAACGACTCATGCCAGGCGCTGGCGCTTCCGGCTCGCGGCTTAAGAGCGATCGACGAAGAGCGATCGACGGCTTGTTTGAGCGAGCCTTTACTGATCAGGATCGGCGTTCTCTTCTGTTGTCGTTGATGGCTCTTCTGTCATTGTGATTGGAGGTTCGGCATCGTGGCGGGCATCAAAGGTCATCGCCTGGCCTTTGTCATCGACGCCCTGAATGAGTTGGACGTCGCCAGCACTATTGAAGAAGAGCTCGCCGACCGAACCGTCCGGGCGGGACTCGAGGATGTATCTGTTCCGTTCGTTTGAGTCGAAGAGCAACAGGCTGGCGGGGTCGTCGGGGCCAGTTCGAATGGAGAATCGGATGGCCTGTTCGGGGTCAAAAAACTGTTGAACGAATTCCCGATTCGGATTTGCGGTCTGGCCGTAACGGAGCGACTGTAGGTGATCGAAGTGGCCCGTGAACGAGACGCCTTTTCCTGTCGTTCCGCTGGAGAGTCGGAATTTCCCGCTCGCGTCGAGATGATTGAGTTCGGCCTCGTTTTCACCGTACGTGTAGAGTCCGATCCGTGGTATGCCCGCGTCATCGACCAGTTTAATTTCCGTCCTTCCATTCATCTGTGTATTGAGATTCATGCGGATCTTCTGCTGGTCGTCAAACAGACTGAATGCCGCATTCCCGTCGGGGGTCGTCAACGTGTTGGCGCGTACTTTACCGTTCGCGTCGACGTGGTATGTGCCGGCTATCCCGTCATCATCCATGGCACCACCTTCGAGCATGATGCGGGTCTTCCCATCTTGATCAACGATGGTGAGCTTGCGGAGGGCCATCTCGGTGGCGGGTTCATCCTGAAAGCCGAGGGCAACGGCGCAGCACAGGAGACCAATGGCGAGGGACGCGATCCAGCGAAGTCGACGGTGACGGCCGGTCAGAGACTGGAGCTGTGCTTCGAGGTGATCGAGTCGTTCATTGGTGGTCATGGTTGATGTCCGTTGGTCGGGTGTCGTGTGTTGCCGCAGAGCGAGCGTCAATGTGGTTGTGCGCGGTGGTGTCAAGGGAGTGTGGTGATTGCAGGGTCCGCCCACGGTCGTGTCCAGGCGATGATGCCGGCGACGATGGCGAGCAGAATGATCCAGGTGATGAACGCGATCGCGGTCGCGCGCTTCGCCTTCTTTTCTTCCCACCACGTACGGGGTTTGATGCCCTTGAGATAGAACACGACGACGCCGGCGAGGTTGACGCAGATGACATTGGTGCACACGAGCAGAAATGCTCTCGCGGCGTCCGTCGCCGAACCCTGCACAAGCAGCATGCACGCAATGATCAACGGTGGCAGCAACGCGACGGCGACCATCACGCCAACGAGTGATGCGGAGACGCCTGCGGTGACGGCGATGGCGCCGGCGGCGCCAGAAGCGAGCGCGAGCAGGATCTCGCCGGTGGAGACGCTGGTGCGCGCGGCGACTTCGTTGGCTCCAATCTCGAGAGGCAGGATCAATCCGCAGAGGATGCCGACGAGGCTTGCGGTCATGACGCCGGCGAGATTGGTTTTGAGTGCGCGCCATGCGAGTTTGGTATCGCCGAGCGCGGTGGCAAGCGTCAGCGCCATATTGGGGCCGAGCAGCGGCGCAATGACCATCGCGCCGATGATGATGGCGGGACTGTTGCGCGCGAATCCGACCGCGGCGACGACGCTGGAAAGGATGGTCAGCACGATGAAGACACGGGTGGTGTCAGCGAGTTCGCTGACATCGTGGTGGATTTCTTCGCGGCTCAGTCGGCCGGTATGTCTGGGCGTACTGTTCTCGTCGTCCTTGTCCTTGCTCTTGTCCTTGTCGCGTTCAGGTTTCTCGGGTCGTGGCGACGTTGCCTCAACGGGGATGACGATGAGTCTTGAGCCAGCAGCGCGGGCGAGGATCGGTTCGATGAGATCGGTGAGCGCTTCGAGTTCATCGGCCTGGATGAACACTTTGAAGAACGTCTTGTCACCGTTGGCGGCATAGATGGTGCGCTCGATGTTGCGTTCATCGAGGATGTGTTTCACCTCACCGGCAACGGTTTCGGGGACGAAGATTTCAACGAGTCGTGCAGGCACGTGATTGGTCCGGGGTTTGGAAGCCGTGGGCTATGGGCTGTGGGTTTGGGGTTATGAAGCAAGAGGATACGAGATAGGAGACAGGAGAGAAGGCCTCGTAGACGGGCGTCGGGTGGAGGTGTGGATGGGATGCGCGGTGGGTCTTGTCCTAGGATGACGCATGGATAGCACACGCAATTATCAGGATGCGACGATTGTTGGCGAGCGAGATGCGGCGTTGTACGTGTTTCGGCGTCAGAAGGCGTTCGCGGAGCATTGTCTGCAGCAGGTGAGCGATGCGCAGTTCTTCGCGTTGCCAGCCGACGACATGAACAGCCTCGCGGTGCTGGTGAAGCATCTGGCGGGCAACATGCGCAGCCGGTGGAGCGATTTCGATGCGATGCTGCGTCACGAGGTGGACGGCGAGAAGGGCGATCGGGACCGCGAACGCGAATTCGAAGTGGGCGAGCCGACGAGTGCGAATCGTGCATCACTCATGCAGGCGTGGGACGAGGGTTGGTCGTGCGTGTTCGCGGCGATCGAGTCACTGGATGCAGCGCGGTTCGAGCAGACGGTGCGCATTCGCGGCGTGGAGTTAAGCGTGCATCTCGCGGTGCTGCGTCAGATCGATCACTACGCGTATCACGTAGGTCAGATGGCGTTCATTGCGCGGATGCTTGCGGGCTCGGCGGGTTGGCAGTGGTTTACGATGAAGAAGCCATGAGCCATGAGCCATGAGCCATGAGGGATGAGCCATGAGGGATGAGGGATGAGGGAATGGGGAAGAGAGGCAGGAGGAAGAGGCGGAATCGGTGGCCAGTGGCGTGCTCAATGGCCATTGGTGTATTGACTGGTTCTTCGCGTCATCTAGGGTAAAGCGTCGAATGGGACCGGACAGTACGGGAGGAGCCTGTATGCAGTTTCGTATACTCGTGGCGCTCACGATCATCGTGTCGATGGGCGCTCCGTGCCGCGCCGGCGATGATTTCCTGACGCGGACGGAAACGGTGGAAGTCGCGCTCAGCGGTCAGACGTTTGTTGACGCGATCGCGTCGATGCCGGGCTTTGATTCGGTGAATGGGACACGACAGTTATTGCGGGTCGACGTTGAAGTCACCGCGACCGCCGTCGCCCAGATCCAAGAGACCTTCATATTTTTCGAAGGACCGGGCGGGTTGGCGCCCACCGTTGCAACCTGGCAAGGGTCGATCGACACGGAGATTTCATCGGCAACCGTGAGCTGTCCCGCTGTGTCGGAGACGGTGCCACTTGTGTGTACGCAGGGGAGTTTTCTGACGGC
This sequence comes from Planctomycetota bacterium, assembly GCA_039029515.1. GTDB lineage: Bacteria > Planctomycetota > Phycisphaerae > Phycisphaerales > SM1A02 > JBCCFX01. The sequence continues at coordinate 6,461 of JBCCFX010000063.1, read as the reverse complement.
GAACTTCGAGGTTCGGTGCGATCTGGCGACCGGGACGATCGATGAACCGCTTGATCTGTTGGTGTTCATCGACGGAGCGCCCGACGTTCGGATCATCCCGGACGCGTTTGTTGAGATCATGCTCGATGAGTCGGGAATTCCATTGCAGGCCGGTTTCGTGTGCTGGGAAAACGTCGCCGCAACGTGGTCGGCTGTCGTCCGCCTTCGGTATACCTATCGAGATACGCTCGTCCAGCCGTGGGTGCAGCGTCAGTCGATCTCGTTGCGCGCGGCTGAACTTGGCGGCGAAGGTGCCACCATCGAGCTCCTGCCGTTCGATGATCTGAATGGGACTCGGCAACTTCTTTCGGTCGATTTCGATCACACGTACGGCTTTGACCAGAGTCTCCAGCTCTTCAATTCGTCCGGAGCAGCGACCGGAACGGTTACCGTCGACGCTGACTGGTCAATGCCGCTGACCAATGATGTGATCACGCTGCCGTGGAACGCAAACCAGTCGGCGCTCTACCCGAGTTTCGGGGTTGGGTTCTTTGCGACCACCATGGGTTCGAGTGTGTTGTTTGAACCGCAGTACGAGATGCGTGATGTCGCATCGATTCGCGATTCGTCTTTCCTGGCGGCGATGCAGAACGGACTACCCGTCACGTTTGATGTGGTGCCGTCGCAGTCAACGACCATTCAGCCATTGGGCGTCATTGGTATACCGATGTCGTCTCCTTCGTACTTCAGCGAATTGACGATTGACGCCATCTATACCGAAACGGTGCCGCCGATCGGTGCGCCGGATTTCAGTGTGTTGTTCGATGTGCCAACGCTGCAGGCGTCGGGTGAACTTGGTGGTGTGAGTAATTCCACCACGGGATTGCCATTTGACGATGTTGTGGTGGCAGTCGACCTGGACGGCGCGAAGACGCAGGATGTGCTGAGCGTGTACGTGAACAACGGTCTCGATCAGGATGGAACGTCGGCGGGATTCACGCTCACGCAAGTGATTCCGATCGGGTTCACGCCGACGGCGTTGCTGACGGGGGATCTCAATGATGATAGTGCGGTGGACATTGCGGCGGCGACCGCTGACGACGACACGGTATGGGTGGTCTTGAACGATGGCAGTGGGACCGGGACGTTTCTGCCGGCTGCGCCCGTGCTGCTCAGTCGTGGCGATGGTCCGGTCGGGCTTGCGCTGTTCGATGCCAACGAGGACGGATTGAATGATCTTGCGGCGGCGAATGCCGGTTCGAACACGGTCCGCGCGATCCTGAACGACATTGAAGGACCGGGATCATTTTTCGTCGGGGCGTCGACGGTCGCAGATGACCCAACGGACATTTGCCCCACAGACGTCGATGAAGACAAGGACATCGATCTCATTGTCCTGTCGGTGGCCAACGAAACGGTCACGGTGATAGAAGTGGAAGCGGGTGGGTTGACGCCGACGACGACATTGGCGACCGGGCCCTCGCCAACCGCGGCGATTGCGACAGATCTGAACCTGGACGGCAACGGGGATGTGCTCGTGACCAATGCGATCGGCAATACGCTGCAGTACTTCCAGAATGATGCGCAAGGTGGGTTCGACGCACCCTCTCTGGTGTTGATCGAGAGCGGAGTACCGACGGCGTTGGCGTCGGGGGACTTTGATGGCGATGGTGACGACGACATTGCGGTGGTCGCGTCGGATGCCATGGCGGGTGATCGTGTCGATGTGTACGAAACGGATTTCGAAGGCTCGACGGTCGTGCTTCGTCCGCCGTTCACGGCAGGCGTGATCAACAACGGGTCATCATTGATCACCGGCGACTTCAATGCGGACGCGATCGAGGACCTCGCGGTGTTTGACGCGTCAGCAGGCGGTGGCGGCGGGGCGCACGGCCCATCGTCGGAAGGCGAACTGGCGGTCTTCGCCGGTCAGCGCGATGAGGTCATGTGTTTCGGTGATGTCGCGCCCGCCGGCGGGAATGGCGAAGTAAATATCGACGACGTGATCGAGGTCATCGTTTCGTTTGGCGCGTGTATTCAGGGCGTGCCATGCCCTGCAGACATCACGCCCCCGGGTGGAAACGGGACAGTCAATGTCGACGATCTGATCGCAGTGATCGTGGCGTTTGGAACGTGCACCGCCAACGGTGTATAGCAACGGACGTTTTTGTATTGAAGTCGCGTTGATCATCTAGGATCTGAACGTGCGCTCAGTTTCGCATCATTGCATGGCGGTCGCCGACCCGGCTCTGCGCGATCGGCAAAAACTTGCACGCCACTTCCTAATGAAACTCAGAGTCATCCGTTGTCGTGTTACGTGCGTTGGCAGTTCGGCCGGCAATGCGTGTTGAGCGGGATTATGCCATGACGATTGAGATCACCGAAGCCGGTGCGCAAGGGAACGAAGAACGCCCTCACGAGGCGTCGATGGACGGTACATCGGCGGTGAACGGGGCGAAGCGTATCGAGCATGTGCCGAAGACGTCCGCCGAACTCATGCGCGAGTTCCTGGCACATCGCGCGGTGTTGTGTCCGACATGTCGCTACAACCTGCATGGCAGCGATGGTCCGGCATGTCCGGAGTGCGGTCTTGCGCTTCATCTTGACGTCGTGGGGCGTCGGCCGGGCAGCTGGCCGGGATTGACGCTATTGCTTGCATTTGCGGTGCCGCTCGGGTTGTATGCCCCGCTTGCGGTTGTCGGGACGTACGCCGCGCTGTGGTCGGGTTGGTGGTCGTTCGGAGAGTGGCTGGTTCTTGCCCTTCTGTGGGGAATGCTCACGTTTCACGTTGGCGGCATCATCTATACCGCCAGGCGCTGGGCCACACTGGCGCGCCGACCGCTTCACAAACAGCAGGAAACGGCGATATCCGTGAGCGTGTTCTGCGCCGTCATGTTTGTCGCAACGCTGTTCCTCATTGAAATGGCGTGGTGACCGTACGGCTGCTTCGCGTGGTACCGCGACAACGCGGATGCAGGGGGTGCCAATGACTCGCTCATACTCACTCGAACAATTGGAAATCGCGTCACAGTGCGATGCGTCATGGGATGACATGGCCGGCGATGAGCGCCGACGATTCTGCGATCAATGCTCGCTGCATGTCTACAACGTGGCAGGTATGACGCGCGAGGACGCGGAGGCGATGATCGAATCGCATGAAGGCCGCCTCTGCATGCGCCTGTATCGACGTGAGGATGGCACGGTGATGACGTCCGACTGTCCGGTCGGATTGGCGGCGGTTCGTGCTGCAGCGCGGCGCGCGGTTGGTCGAGTGGCGTCGTGTGCGGCGTTTGTGTTGGCGACGGTCTTTGCCGCGTTGCAGGGGACGTCTAGCCGTCATGACATCGGAGGACTTGAAGACAGTCCAGTGGTGTCGAGCGTTAATAGTTGGCTGAATCCGCCGCCAGGGCTAGGCGGCGGGGTGTGCACGGGCGTGGTGATGCCGCAGAACTTCACTCGTCCGCCGGGTGCGAACATGCCGGCGCCGGTGGTGGGCGTGAAGACAAACGAGGATCGTCTTGAGTAGCTGGTTGGTTGTCGAAGTCGGCGCGGACGACGGTCAGCGCCGTCTGCGCGAGCCTGCAAGCCCGGCCGCAGCAAGGACCGCGACGGTGCCGGGCGCAGGGATCTCACTTGAGAATGTCACGAACTCCTGAAGGCCAATGCCAGTGATGATGGCCTGTCCAGAAAAGGTCGAGTCTTCGGCGACGGTGAACTGACCAAGAAGGACGCGGAAGCCGCCTTCGCCGTCGGACACGATGCCATCCTGGCCCAATGCTGGGCCGGGCAGAAACCAGCCGGCATTGTCAAACTCATACAACCCGTTGAGATTCTGCAGACCATTGGATGAATCAACAATGCCTGGTCCGGCAAGCGATGCATCCGAGCTGCCGAGTGAGTAAAACGTGTCGAATGCAAGCGTGGGCACGACGCCGAAGAAGGCCGTGTCCGGCGGGACGGTCAGTCCAAGCGGCTCCTGAAAGAAGACGCCGCCCGCACCGGGATTCAGGACCAGGTTGATCGCGTTGTCCTGCGAACCGCTGACGGTGTTGATGCGATCATCAAGACTGTCGACTTGTACCCACAGCCGATACGTATCCCACTGCTGACCGAAGGATGACCATGCAGCGCCAATCTCGACTGCATTGGAAGCGTTGATGCTTCCATCGGCATTGACGTACCCGTTCGAGAAATCAACCTCGGTGACCTGGGCGCCGATGATTTCAGCGTGAGCGTGTGATGACAGCGCGGCAAGACAAGCGATCATGGTCGCTGACGTGATGGCCGTTCTCATGTGAATCTTCCTCCGGAATCGTTGAGCAGCACTCGTGCCTCGGCACAGTTGTCAGTGGCTCTCTCCTCTGGAGTTCTGAATGATCGTGACAGAACACGACGCGATCGCAATCCAAAACTTCGTGGGTTCGGCCGTTTGAATGAGAAATTGTGACGGCGTAGTTTGTGGGTTGGCGTGCAAGGAACTCTGGGGATGCGCACGAACAACGGATTGGAGGTGAGTGGATCAGGGGATCCTCTTGACCGCTCCGAATCCCATCGAACGGTGTGACGAGTCGCAGTCTTGTAGGGCGGTGTCTGCGGCGACCGCCGCGTTGGGTGGTGGACCGTTGTCGGAGCGCAATGAGCGTTCCGAGCCGATCGCGATGGCGTCGGTGGGTGCTGGGCGGGATGGCGCGATCGATGAGGAAGCGACTTGTGATTAGCGACTGGCGATTCGGGGCGGTGGGGTTTTCGCCTCGCTGTTGAGATAGTGCCGTCGAGGACCGATCAACGGCGGGCTGAAAGCCCGCCCTACGAGCCTGCCGATACACGAATCGCGACGTACGATTGTCGGCGGAGTTGCGACGACGACCCGACCGGCTGGGGTATGAGAACGAGATGAAGCGCATTAGTCTTCGCCCAGAAATTTTGACAGAATCCGAGTATCAAACTGCAGTTGCGGCGACCGAACTTGCAACTGATCGGGATCCATTCGTCCCGGAGCCATATCGTCTCGTGCGCGTGCTAAGTTTGTTCTCAAGGGGCAAGCACAGGTACGTTGCCTCTCGAGTTGGTGAGCTGATATTTCTTGAGCTATTAGTGGGACACGTGCGCCCCAGAACCACAAAGCTCGCGGCAATCCGAGGAGATCAAGTCTTCCTTCCGAACGATTGCGACAAAGACCGCGAGGCATGCCGACAATTCGCGCTTGACGCCGGCGTGTCCGAGGCTGCATTTGACGCTTTTCTAAAGAGATTTGTGCGAGAACGTCCAATCGCATAATGACGGTCGTCCTGATCGACCGCTGCGGTCCAATCAACTCTACGCGGAGTGACTAGCCTTGAATTGCCTGCGTTTGTGTTCATTGCTCTTTGTTACCAGTATGCCACTGAACGCTGCCCTTGCCGGCGAAACCGAGTTCGCCTTTCGGCCCGGCCACTTCTACACGCCACTGCGTGGCCAGCTCATCATCGAATGGGATGAAGACCTCAACAAGGTCGCTGAGCTTGAGGTGCCGTGGCTCGGTGGCGCATCCGGTTCGACTTTTAATAGCGATGGCAATCTCGTGATGACTGGTAGGTTGGTCGGCAACTCCACATCGCTCGTCATCGAGATGGATCAGTCCGGGAACGTCATTCGTACAACACCGCAAGGCACATCCACCGGACTGGGCGGATCGTATATCGACTACAACGCCGCCACTGATCAATACGTTCACGCTGCGGGCGATACGGTTCGAATTCTCGACGGAGAATTCGAGTTAGTTGATGAGTCCGCAGAATCGCTTCGACGGTCTACCGGGGTGCATTGGCTCTCGACGGGCGACGTTTTTGCAATTGATGGTTTGAATGAACAAAGCTATCTGTTTGGCAGCGATCTCAGCACGAGCTTGGAGATTGGATCACCAGCCGCGCCAGGATTCTACGCAGGAATCGAGATCGTCGGATCGCAGGTGTACGGAGGAACAGTCTCCGGAGACCTACGTATGTATGACCTCGATACAGGGTTGACGACTGAACTGGTTTCTGATGTTGGCGTCGGGGCAATGATCGACATCGAGATGGACGACAGCGGGAACATCTATACAACGAGCGGATTCAATGTTCTGCGCAAGTACTCCCCCAGCGGTGAACTGCTCGCAATCAATGGTACGGGCATGGGCGGCGACAACATTGCGTACTTCAACATTCCAAGCCCGGCAAGCATGCTTATCCTTGTGCCGGCCATGGTGACGGCGCGCCGGCGAAGGATTTGACAGGAGCGATCGATGAGGAGGCGACTGGCGACTGGGGAAAGGGGAAAGGGGAAAGGGAAAAGGGAAGAGGGAGTAGAGAGGAGAGCGTGGAGAGCGATCTGTGCGGTTTCTCAATACCCCATGTCGATCGGACCGAACGGTGTGACGAGTCCTGTAGGGCGGGTTCTCCGAACCCGCCGCGTTGGGTGGTGGACCGTTGTCGGAGCGCAATGAGCGTTCCGAGCCGATCGCG
>JBCCFX010000062.1:0-18837 GCA_039029515.1 Planctomycetota bacterium | reverse complement strand
TCGCCGTGATCGTCCGGATCATCATCGCTGCCGCCATCCAGAATGGAATCGGCCACCGAAGGCTCGGTACCGGATTCACTCGTGTCCTCCGGGAGCGATGCACCCTGTTGACCGTTCGGCTTGATGAACACCGGATATGGAATGACCTGCATTGACCACGTCGTTCCTGTGACGGTGAGCTGCTCCATAATGAGCGGATCGAGCGGGAACGTGTGCCCTGCGAACGTCAACGTCACGCTGTCAATTGCTGCTTCAGTGATCGAATCGTTCGGCGCATCAGACACGCTGAACCGAAGGCGCACGGCGCTTGTCGGTTCGATGAAGTCCGCGATATGAAATCCATGACGCTGCCAACCATCCGTTTGCTCAACTGCTTCCACCAACGCCCAGGTTGCGCCGGCATCACCGGAGACTTCTACGGTCAATCGATCTTCGTCCGCAGTGTCATTCGCAAACCAGACGCCGTAGCTGATCATGGCGTGCTCGCCGGCAACGGCGTTCATGATCGGTGAGATCAAGGCGACTGGGCCGCCATCGACATCCGTATCGCCCGGTCCATCCGCAGTCACGAAGCAATAGCCAGAACCATCGAGATCGAACGGCGGATCACCGCGCAACGCATCACCGCTCGGAATAGCACGCTCCCAGGCACCCATGGAACCCTCGACGCTGACCATCGTGGTCCAACCGCGGTCGAGTTCCATGTCATCGATGAATGGCATGGCGTCAAGTTGAAGTTGCGTCCCGAAGATCAGGGCAAAATCATCGACTGCGGCTTCGACGATCGAGTTGTTCGGCGCATCGGAGATTTCGAACGCGACGCGAATCGTCTCTGTCGGTGTGACGTAATCAGCCACATTGAATTCGAGCGGCAGCCAGCCGTCTGTGTCAACGAACTCTGCCACCGTCACGTAGTCGAAACCACCATTGTTCGAGATCATCACGCGCAAGACGTCGCTTGCATCGGCTTCATCGTTCGCCGCCCAGATGGCGACACGAATCGTCGGGTTTGCGCCGGCAAGCGCGTCAAGCAGCGGGCTGATGAGGCGTGTCGGACCACCGTCAACATCTGAGTTGCCCGGGCGATTGGCAGTCAGGTAGCAGGTTCCCGATCCATCGAAGTCCGATGTCGGATCACCCTTGCTGCCGTCGCCGTAAGGCATACCGCGTTCCCACGCGCCATCCGCAAGATCAAAGTTCAGCACGTCCCAACCTTCATCGCCGGAGAAGTCATCGCTGAAACCCGGAGCGGGCGGCGGAGGCGGCGGCGGAATCAACGTGTTATAGATGACCTGCACGGCGTCAACGGCCGCTTCCGTGATTGAGTTGTTCGGCAAGTCAGCAACGCGGAATCGCAGACGTACGCTTTCCGTGGGTTCTACGAAGTCCGGCACGTTGAAGACATGAATCTCCCAGCCGAACGTATTCCCGATGCGCTCCACCAGCACCCATGTATCGCCATCATCATTGGAAATCGCGACATCAAGACGATCGCTGTCGAAATCATCGTTGGCGAACCAGGCGGCAAAGCTGATGATCGGATTGACACCCTGCGTCAAATCCAGCCGCGGCGAGATCAGATCGAGCGGTCCGCCATCCACATCGGAATTCCCCGGCCGGTTCTCTGTCAGATAGCACGAACCTGATCCGTCGTAGTCGATGGTGGGATCGCCGCGCGATCCATCGCCCAACGGTACGCCTCGCTCCCAGAATCCCTCCGCGCCAGCCGGTGTCACCGTCATCCAACCGAGGTCGTATTCGAAATCATCATCCAGCGTTCCGATCGCCGGCGGTGGCGGCGGAGGAGAAATTTCCGACACCGTCACAATGAACGAATCGACGCCGGCTTCGGTGGTTGAGTTGTTGAACAGGTCGCTGATCGAGAAGCGAACACGCACATGTGCGGTGACGGGAATGTAATCCTCGAAACGCAGACTCACGACTTCCCAGCCGACGGTGTCGTCGACTGTGCGCGCAAGCACCCAACTCGCGCCATCGTCCGACGAGACTTCAATGTGCAGCACGTCCGAAGCATCGAACTCACTGACGAGCCATGTCGCGACATACAGCGTCGCATCAGTCGTCTCGCTGAGGTCGATGGTCGGCGACGTCAGCCGCGTAGGGCCGCCATCGACATCCGAGGGACCGGCCGAATTGCCTGTCACATACGCTGCACCGCTGCCAGACGCATCGGTCGGCGGATCGCCGTACAAGCCGCTCGCAGCAGGAATGCCGCGTTGCCAGATGCCGCCGGTTGCGGCGTTCTGCACCGTCCAGCCGTTGTGCTCATCGAAGTGATCTTCGAAGACAATCGTGCCATCGATGCGCGGCGCCGGTGGTGGCGTCGGCGTGGGGTCCACGGCTGGCGCAGCACTGTCCGCGCCCGGCTGTGTCGCGTTGTAAACGACGCGGATTGCGTCGATTCCCGCTTCGGTGATTGAATCATTCGGTGAATCCGATGTCGAGAATCTAACGCGCATCATGGATGTCGGTTGCATCACCGGCTCGATCGTTCGTCGACGGGTTACCCAACCGAACGTCCGACCGATGCGTTCGAGTTCCGTCCAGGTCGCTCCACCGTCGTTGGACAGTTCAACGAGCAGGTGATCACCATCAGGTTCCGAATTGGAAAACCATGCTGCGTATTCAATCTGCGGATGCGGGCCATCGGCAGCATTGAATATCGGTGACGTCAGGATCACCGGGCCACCGTCGACATCCGCATTGCCAAACCGATTCGCCGTGACATAGCAGTTGCCGGATCCATCGGCATCGGTTGCGGGATCTCCGCGAAATCCGCCACCCTGCGGCAGACCACGATTCCACAGGCCGTCAAGCAGCAGGCCGTTATCGACGGTCCATCCAAGATCATTTTCGAAATCGTCTGCGAACGGCGGGTCCACCGGCCCTTCGCACATCACGACGTCGCAGGCTGTGTTGTTTCCGGCAAACTCGCCGCCCGCGATCATGCAGATCGCATCACCTGCCGTGACGAAGCAAGAACCGTCTGTCAGACAACATGCACCGTCAGGCAATGGACACGACAGAATGCCGCATGACACGTCATCGCCCTGATACAGGCCACCGAACGTAAGGCAGTCCTCGATCGCGAGCGCATCGAGGCATGAAGCATCGACAAGACAGCAGGCACCGACAGGTTCCGGCTGCGGACAATTGGCGCTGACGCACGACGCATCATCGCCTGCGTACGAACCACCAAGCACCGAACACTCGTCACCGGTCCGGTTGGCAAGACAACTTCCGTCGTCGAGACAGCACGCCCCGATCGCAGGTGGCTGCATGCAACCCGCTACATCGCACATGACATCGTCACCGGCGTACAGGCCACCGAAGAACGAGCAATCGGCCGGCGGTGCATTGTTCGCACAACTTCCATCAGGAAAGCAGCACGCACCCGTCGGCGGTGGTTGCGGACAGCTTGTGGTCGCACAGCTGGATTCATCGCCTTGATACGCACCGCCGAGCAATACGCATTCATTCGTGGTTCGATCCGCCTCACAACTTCCATCAGCAAGGCAGCACGCCCCGATGAGCACCGGCACCGGACATGCGGCCGCGGCGCACGTCACATCATCGCCGGCATATTCGCCGCCTAGAATGTTGCACTCTTCGACGGTTGCGTTGGGCACGCAGCCACCATCGTCGAGGCAGCACGCACCCATCATTGGTGCAGGTTCCGGACAGTTCACCGCCGCACAGGTCGTTCCGTTGCCCTGATAGATTCCCGATGCAGACGCGCACTGCGCACTGGTGATCTCGTCCAGGCACGCGCCATCGTTGAAGCAACATGCGCCGACAGGCATTTCACAGGGCATCACTGCACAGGATGTTCCCGGTCCCTGGAACTCACCACCTTCGACCACACAACTCGATGGACTCTGCGCGAGGATGCAATTCCCGGATGGGAAGCAGCAGGCGCCGGCTGCGAGTGGACAACTCACGTTAGCACACGAAACACCAACGCCGAGAAAGATTCCGCCGAGGCTGGCACAGTCCGATTCGGTCTGTCCGTTGAGGCAGCTCCCACCCGCGGTGCAACAGCCACCACCAGACTGCGGGCAGCTCACCGATGCGCACGTCGTTCCGTTGCCCATGAACAGGCCGCCGGATGATGCGCAGGTCGCCGCGCTGGCGACCGTTTCACATGTGCCATTGAGAAGGCAGCATGCGCCGGATGCGGGCGGCGGTTCCGGACAGTTCGCCGTCGCACACGAGGAGTTGTTGCCTTCGTAGGAACCACCCAGCGCGGTACACGCCGCACTCGTCTGATTGCTGACGCACGAGCCATCTGGCAGACAACATGCGCCAGTCGCCGGCGGCGGCTGCGGACAATTGGCAGTGCCGCACGATGTATTGTCGCCTTCATACTCGCCCCCGAAGACCGAGCACGCAGCACGCGTCTGATTGCCGACACAGGATCCGTCAGGCAGACAGCATGCTCCTGAGGATGGCGGCGGTTCAGGGCAATTCACCAAGTCACACGAGGTGTTGTCACCTTCATATGAACCACCGAGTGCTTCGCACGCGTCAATCGTCTGATTCCCGACACATGCGCCATCGGGGAGGCAGCACGCACCGGTCGCCGGCGGCGGTTCGGGACAATTCACGGTTGCGCACGACGTCGCATTCCCTTGATAGGCACCACCAAGTGCAATGCACGCAGCACTAGTCTGATTGCCAATGCACGCGCCGTCCGTGAGACAGCACGCGCCAGTCGGGTCATTCCCAACGTCAGCAGCATTCAGTTCAACCGCGCCCGCTGACCACGGACCACTTCCGGGACGCTCGCGGCCAAACAGGTCGGTATGGACGCCAGCAATCGGTCGCGCGTGGGTGGCGGCGGTACTCGATGCCGGCGGTGCGTATTCGTCGTCAATGACGACCGTCTCATATGCCTCGTTACTGACAACGCCGTAGGACTCCCATTGGGCAGGCGACTTGTAGCCGGATGCGTTGGACCAGTTCGGCCACACATAGTGGTACCCATCGTCGATCCAGAGGAAGTCATCCGGGATCGCCCAGACATTCCGCCGGATGTCGTCGAAGCCATTCAGTGAGTTGGCGAGGACATAGACAATCGCGGTCTGACTCGCACCGGTCCTGAGATTCGGCGAGACGTACAGGTTGTTCTGAAGCACAAGATCATCGGACCCGGAACCGACCGAGAGAAACCGACCGAGCGTGCTCGTATTTGTTCCTGTGTTATTCAGGATGCGGACATCGCGCGTCGTTCGACCTGTGCTCGACTGCGTCCCGGACATCGCAACGCACGGCGTGCCATTGCCTTCAATGACGTTGTTTCGAACGACGATGTGCTCAGCGCCGCCAAGCAACTCGACTGTGCCGTTGCCGCCGATCTTTGTGCACTGGTTGCGCTGCACAACGACCCAGTTTGAATTGAGCGTCTGCCCCTGATCAGCGGGGTTCGGCCCGACGGTGATTCGTCCATCACGCGTGATGTTGTCAGTGATGTACACATACTTGCCAAGCATCGACCAGATCGTGCGCTTCGGCGTATTGCGAAGATCGTTGTGCGCGATCAACACACGAGTCACGGTGGCCAGCCGGATGTTGTGCTCAAAGTGTGATCCATCAACGCTATTGCCGATGTACGTGTGATCGGATCCCTGTCCCCAGGACAGATAGGCGCCGAGTTCGCCGGCGTCACATCCTTGAAGGAGCAGCCCGATCGGTTGTCGATTGTTGTTCAAAGCAAGACTGAGTTCACCGAAGGCACAGTCACGCACGGTGAAATTGACGCCAGCCGGCACAAGGCCATCGACGACGTCGCGCTGCGCATCGGCGTTGTAGATCGATGTGAACGTCAGGTTCTCAAAAACCATGTCACTGTGGTTGTCGAGACTGGTCTTGACGATCGCGGATGTGCCCATGCCGCCAGTCCAGCGCAACACCGGCTTTGCACCGTTGCCATACGCGCTGAACAGCACATTCGAAGAACTCAAGGACATGGATGTCGGCACATCGAAGGTATCGCCACGACGGAAGAACACGTTCGTATCGTGCCCCAGGCGCTTGAAGGCTTCACGCGCTGATCTGATCGGCGCTCCCATTGAGCCCGAATTCTGATCCGAACCAGTGGCCGCGACGAAGATGGCACTTCGTGTGTTCGGTGAAACGACCACATTGGTTGTCGCCACGCCGACTTCACCGTTCTCGTTCGTCACGCGTAAAGTGATCGTGTACGTGCCGGCTTGACGGTACTGATGCGCGGCATTCCAGCCTTCGAGGGTATTGAACGGTGATTCGTCATCACCGAAGTCCCATTCGAATCGCGCCGTCAGTTCATTGCCGGCACCGAACGACGAGTCCAGCGCATTGACGTGCACCGTGAATGGCGCCATGCCTGTCAGGTCGATGGCATCAACCACCGGCTGGGGTGGTGCTGCCAACGATGTTTGCACCGTAAGCAGCATCATGGCCACGACAAGAAAGGCGCGCCACGTCAGGGCGCGCTGTGCGAAGGCCTTGTTGTCCAACACGTTGGGTGACTCCGTCACGAACAAAGACGTCGACAGTGGGAGCCGGTCTCCATCCCGGCGCGTCGTCGCTCTATTCGCGGATCGGCAACACCATGTGGTGTGGCACCAATTCGATCGTTGAGGTCATTCCCCGGGTCACGGGGCTGTTCCGCAAACGAATCGCCCGGCCACACACTCCGGCACCGATCCAGACACTAACTCCCCTACCCGCAGCATCTTGGCGGGTATACGCTTCGGCAAGGAGCGACATCCTGCGGATATTTGCGTGAGCCGCAACCCCGAACGACCACTTCATATGCATCAAAATGACGTCTGACGTGTCGGGTCGACGCACCTTAACATCGTGGCGCAGAACAGGTTCCGAGTGTCCACAGCTTATCCACAGCCATCCTGGAACCCGGTTTGAGGCTTCAGATGATCGCGTGAGTGGCCGATGCAACAGCATCGTTTCGTCCGAATACGCCTGACATATCGATACGCTTACATGCATATCGAACACCCTGCGGTCAACGCCCATGAAGATACTCCTCACAGGACGCGACGGCCAGATCGGCCAGTCACTCCGCCGACTGCTCCCAGATGTTGGTGAGCTCGTCGCGACATCTCGCGCTGAACTCAATCTCGCTGATGCCGCATCGATCCGATCCGCGGTCCGTGAGATTCAACCGGATCTCATCGTCAATGCCGCCGGCTATACCAACGTCGATCGCGCCGAGCGTGAACCCCACATCGCGATGGCCATCAATGCCAACGCATGCCGGACACTCGCTGAATCGGCGGCGGACATCGGCGCAAGCTTGATTCACTATTCGACGGATTACATCTTCGATGGCCGTTCGAGCACGCCGTACACGCCGACGGACTCCGCGGCTCCGCTGAATGCCTATGGTCGTTCCAAGCTGGCCGGCGAGCAGGCGATTCGCGCATGTGGTGTCGACCACCTCATCATGCGAACGAGCTGGGTCTACAGCTTCCATGGCCGCAACTTCCTCCGCACCATGCTCGCGCTCGCCCGCGAGCGCGAGGCATTGCAGATTGTCCACGACCAGGTCGGCACGCCCACATGGGCATCCACCGTCGCAGGGGCAACCGTCGCGATGATTCGTACGGGATGGAATGACCAGACGTTCGGCAGTATGAGCGGCACGTATCACGTTGCCTGCACCGGACAAGCGACATGGTTCGAATTCGCGCAGGCGATTTTCGAACTCGCTCGACTCGAACGCACGCCGGATCTCACACCGATCCCGTCGAGCGCTTATCCAACGGCAGCCGCACGCCCGCCGTGGTCCGTTCTCGATGTCACAGACACCATGACGTCGTTCGGCATCGTCCTGCCGACGTGGCGCGATGCGCTGCGTGAATCGTTTGAACAGGCGTGGTCCACAGACACACTGACCGAATCGGTGGAGCGACACTCATGACGCTGTTTCGTCGACTGAAGAATCATCCCGACACCATCGGTGTTGCTGTGACAGGCGCGGGTCTCATCGGCCGTGGCACTGTTCGACAGGTCGACCTGACACCGAACATGACCACGCGGCTGATCGTGAATCGCACCCCCGAGCGCGGCGTTGATGCCTTTGTTCATGCGGGCCGAGATCGCGCCGATATCGTGGTTTCCGATGACTGCGCAGTACTTCAGGCTGCGATCGATGCGAATCGCCCCGCGGTCACCTCCAACGTCGATGCACTCGCGTCATGCAATGGCATCGATGCGGTCGTCGAAGTCACCGGTGCCGTCGCGTACGGCGCTGAGATCGCGCTTCGCGCCATCGAAGGCGGCTGCCATGTGATCATGATGAACGCCGAAACAGATGCAACAGTCGGCAATGCGCTCAAAGTTCGCGCGGACGCGGCCAACGTGGTGTACACGAACTCTGATGGTGATCAGCCCGGCGTACTCCAGCGTCTCATTGACTACGTCGATGGCCTTGGCTTCGATATCGTCGCCGCAATGAACTGCAAAGGGTTCATGGACATCCATGCCACGCCGGACACGATTCGGCCATGGGCGGAGAAGCAGAACACCAGTCTCGCGATGACCACGGCGTTCACCGATGGTACGAAGATGAATATCGAGAATGCGGTACTCGCCAACGCGACGGGCTTGCTCCCGGACGTCCGCGGCATGCACGGCGTCACGTCAACGATGGACACCGCCGTCGACGATTGCGTCGCGGTCTTCCAGTCGCGCGGCATCGTGGACTACACGCTTGGCGGTGACTTCAAAGGCGGCGTCTTCGTGCTCGGATACGGCGATGACCCGGTCATGGTGCAGCCGTATATGCAGTACCTGAAGATGGGTGCCGGCCCGTTCTACATGTTCTACCGTCCGTATCACCTGTGTCACTTCGAGACACCGATCACGATCGCCGAAGCGGTGCTGGATCACACGCCGACAATCGCCCCGCTGTCGAAGCGACTCACAGAGGTCGTCACGATCGCCAAGCATGATCTCGCGCCAGGCGACGTCCTTGATGGCATCGGCGGCTACACGTGTTACGGCGAAATCGACACCGCGGAGAATGCACGCGGCTTGATGCCGATCGGCCTTGCCCATGGCGTCCGCGTTACACGTGCGATCCCGCGCGACACACCGATTCCGCTCGATGCCGTTGATCTCGACGAGGACAGCCGGCTCGTCCAGTTGTGGCGTGAGCAGTTGTCGGACGCCACCGCCCCATCTGCGGTGCGTTAGCCGGCATCGAACGCGTTCGGCCAATGGCGAATCGTGGGTGATCTCTCGGTCAGATCGACGGTGACCACGTCAAAACGAATGCCGCGCTGTTGATACGCCGTCGTTGCGAGCAGTGCCCGAGCCGCACGAATCATGTGCGCACGTTTTCGGCCATCAACATATGACTCGATCGGATATCGCGTGGTTGTCCGCGTCTTGACTTCCACGAGAACGAGCGTGCCGCTGCGATCCTGCGCAAGCAAATCAATCTCATCGTGGCCAAGGTGAAGATTGCGCTGCAGCACACGCAGCCCGTTGCGACGCAGATACCGCGCCGCCAGACGTTCACCGCGCCGACCAGTTGCGTGTCGCGACGCACCACGCCGAAGGAATTTCACAGGGCCGTGTAACGATCGAGGGCGACCTCAACGAGCCGATTCACCATGGAATCGAGTTCATCGTAAATACCGCGCTGAAACAGCTTGCCGAAGAAGCGCTGCTCTTCTTCCTGCTGTCGTGCCGATGCGATTTCATTTTCCAGCTGTCGTTGCAGGTCCGGATCGTAGAGGCTGCGTGCTTCGTCCTGAATGACTTCATCCAGATGAATCCACCAGCGCTGGGAGCCGACATCGAGCGGGCCTGTCCATTCGCCCGTCTGGAGGGCAAGCACCGCATCGCGTACCGATTCGATCGCGATGTCCACGCCGGTATCCGGATCGACGATGAACGTCTCCCATCGTCCTTCGTCGGGCATGCCGACGTCATCGGCGATGGTGGCGAACGTGTCACCGCCCGCGAGGCGCGTTTCGACGATCGTGACTTTGTCTGGCTGCCGCTCCGGTCGGAGCCTGATGCGCGACAGCACGAGTTCGGCCGGCGGATTGAATTCCTCGAACCGCTTCTCGTATTCGTTCTGCACGTCACGCCAGGACACAATGACGCGTGGGAGCACGCGCTCGCGGTAGACGTTCGAGATAAGCAATTCTTCGCGGCGCGACGCTAGTGCTTCTTCGATCGTGATGCCTTCTTCTTCAGCCAGCCGTTCGGCAAGCCCGGACCGTGTCCCGCCGCCCTGGTTGAGCGTGAGGTTCTCTTCGAATTCTCGGATGAGCGCAAAGAGTCCCTGCTGCTGCTGGCCGGTGAGTTCGGATTCGGCTTCGGCGAGCAGCAATTGATTAAGGACGACTTCGCGGAGGCGTTTGAAGATGATGCGTTGCGATTGTTCTGCAAACTGGCGCGTGGTCATCTCTTCGCTCATTGCGCGAAGCTGACTGTCAATCGGAGCGAAGAATTCATCCGCATAAATCGGTCGACCGTTCACCTGGCCGACCATGCGATCGATGATTGCCAGATTGCCGTTCGCCGCAGGAGCCACCGGCGGCCGGGACTCGGTCTCGAACGGATCCTCATCAAGCGACGGGATCGAAGCACCGAGTCGGACGGGCCGCGGTTCGTCAGCGTTCGCGGGCAGACTGACGGCTGGGTCACCGGACGAGCCGGAGCCATCACTCGTCATGGCGGTGGATGTGTTGTCAATTGGCGTGACGAATGCATCGAGGTCAATCACACGTCGATCCGACGACGTCTCAATCGCCTGGTCAGTCGTTTGGCATCCGAGTAGCAGGAGCGTGGCGATACCGATCGGCGCAACCCGTGTGCATCCAGCAAGCCGGCCATTGTGATGCTGTCCTCGCATCGGCATTCGTTCCCGGTTGAGTGGCCACGAGACGGCATCATACCTTCGTCACCTCTATACTGCAGCCAACCCGAACACGAAGGAAAGACACGATGAGTGATGAGACCCCAAAGCTGCATATCGACTCGGACTGGAAGGCAGAAGCTCAGGCCGAAAAAGAGCGTCTGGCCCAGAAGACCGAGGAGCGCGCCCGCGAGCGCGAAGAGCAGTCGATGCAGCTGCCTGAAGCGGATGTGCGTGGCGTGATTTCCGCGTTTGCGACGCCGGCCCTGATGTCCCTCGGCACGCAGCGCGACCCGAAGACCGGCGGCGTGCTCGTCGATCTTGAAGGCGCGAAGTTCTACATTGATCTGCTCGCCGTGGTCGAAGAGAAGACGCAGGGCAACCTGACGGATGAGGAGTCCAAGGAGATCACCGGCGTGCTGCACGAACTTCGATCGCGATTCGTCGAAGTGACCCATCTTGTCGCGCAGGCCGCAGAAGCGGGCAACGTCGCGTCGGCCGGCGCGCCGGACAGCTCAATTCCGCCTGCTGCCCCCGGTTCCGGACCTGGCATCATCGCTCCCGATTGATATGAATTTGCGTGATCGCGGCGATCGAAAACGACGCCGGTTGACTCCTATCATTCCGTTGACGAATCGATCCACTGACGTTGTGAGTTGAAACCGTGAGCAAGTCCGCATCCAGCTTTCTCGATCGTCATTACTTCCTGCTTCGTCGACTGCACTCGTTGTCCGGCGTGGCGCCCATCGGCCTGTTCCTGTTCCCGCACCTGACGACCAACTCGTCAATCGTCTGGGGTCGATTCCTCGGCCACGGAGATGGTCACGATGGTGCCGCAGCTGGCGTGGCGACATTTCAGCATGAAGTGAACTTCATTCATGATCTGCCGGCACTGAAGATCATCGAGTTCACGGCGTTGTTCTTCCCAATCCTGTTCCACTCCGTGCTCGGCGTGTGGTTCGCGACATCGGGCAAGTCCAACACGATGCGATACGCGTATCAGGACAACTGGCGTTACTCGCTGCAGCGCGCCACCGGCTACGTCGGCATCGTGTTCCTCTTCATGCATATCATGAGCCTGAGGTTCGGCCTCGAGTTCGGCGGCCTGATGCCGACGTTCGATCCGGACTATGCGTCATCATCGACGGCTGAACACTTCCAGAAGACCGGCGGCTTCTTGCTCGCGGCGTTCTACGCGATTGGCGTTCTCTCGCTCGTGTTCCACTTCGCCAACGGCCTGTGGACCGCGGCCATCACATGGGGACTCACGGTCAGCGTATCGGCCCAGCGTCGCTGGGGCTATGTCTGCGCCGCGATTGGTGTCGCACTTGCGGGTGCTGGCCTGACCGCCATTCTGGGATTTGCCACGCTCGACCAGGATCTCGCACGATCCGTCGAGCAAACGATCCTCGGCGAAGAGGTCGCCGCAGACGCCAACGCAGATCTTGCCGCTTCACTGCCGTAATCACCTTCGTCCCACTCGGACGGTTCGACGGAATTGATCACCATGAACAATCAGCATCGTGTCATTGTTGTCGGCGGCGGACTTGCAGGTCTCGCCGCGACCGTTCGGATTGCAGAGGAAGGCATCCCGGTGGATCTCTTCTCCATGGTGCCGGTGAAGCGATCGCATAGCGTGTGCGCCCAGGGCGGCATCAACGCCTGCAACGATATTGCGCGTCAGCAGGGCTATAGCGAGTACATGCACTTCGATGAAACCCTGTACGGAGGCGATTTCCTCCAGCACCAGCCGCCCGTGTACGAGATGACGCACTGGGCACCGAAGGTGATCGATCTGCTCGATCGGATGGGTGTGCCTTTCAATCGAACTTCGGAGGGCCAGCGTGATCTCCGGCTATTCGGCGGCTCGCTGTTCAAGCGAACACACTTTGCAGGTGCCACAACCGGCCAGCAGCTGTTGTATGCACTCGATGAGCAGACGCGGCGATGGGAAGCCGAGGGCCTCGTCAACAAATATGAGTACTGGGAATTCCTGTGGCCGGTGCTTGATGAGCACGGCGTCTGCAAGGGCATCGTCGCGCAGGACATGCGGACCATGCAGATTCGCGCGTTCCGCGCCGATGCCGTGGTCATGGCGACCGGCGGACCGGGGCTGATTTTCGGCAAGAGCACAAACTCGGTGATGTGTAACGGCGGCGCCGCAGCGCGCTGTTATCAGGCGGGTGCGAACTACGCGAACGGCGAGTTCATCCAGGTACACCCGACCGCCATTCCCGGTGCCGACAAACTCCGCCTGATGAGTGAATCCGCCCGAGGCGAAGGCGGACGTGTCTGGGTGCCGCGGACCGCAGGCGACGCGCGCGACCCGCGCGAGATCCCGGAAGCCGATCGACTCTACTTCCTCGAAGAGAAGTACCCGAGCTACGGCAACCTCGTCCCGCGTGACATCGCATCGCGCGAGATCTTCGACATCTGCGTCAATCAGGGACTCGGTATCGGTGGCGGCAACATGGTCTATCTCGACCTGACGCATCGTTCTCGCGAGTATCTCGAAACGAAGCTTGGCGGCATCCTGGAGATCTACCGCAAGTTCGCGGGCGACGATCCGGTCGAGACACCGATGAAGATCTTCCCGGGCGTCCACTATTCCATGGGTGGCCTCTGGACGACCTACACGCCGGCCGACGACAAACAGGGCATGAAGCTTGGCGCGCCGGATTCCATGATGACCAACATTCCGGGCCTGTATGCGTTCGGCGAAGTGAACTACCAGTACCACGGCGGTACACGTCTCGGCGCCAACGCGCTGTTGTCGTGCATCTTCGACGGCCTGTTCTGTGGCCTCGGCGTCGCCAATTATGTCCGCGACGAGACTCATGAACCTGCAGCGCGATTGCACCAGAGCATCTTCGATGACGTGGTCGCACAAGAGCAGGACAAGGTTGACACGCTCATCAACTCCACCGGTGGCGAGAATCCGTATCTCATCGGCAACGAAATGGGCGAAGAGATGACCGCTGCGTCAACCGTCGTGAAGACAGAAGACCGCATGAACGCCGCGCTTGAGCGCATTCAATCCATGCAGGAGCGTGCGGAGAAGATCACGCTGTCTGATACCGGCATGTGGACGAATCAGAATCTCTCGTACGCTCGCGCTTTGCGAGACATGTTGAAGCTCGCGGAAGTCATGCTCGTTGGCGGCATCGAACGCAAGGAATCTCGTGGTTCGCACTACCGCACGGATTATCCGGAACGCAACGACAAGAAGTTCCTGAAGACCACCGTCGCCTCGTACGACGTGAAGAGCGGGCGACCGAAACTGTCGTGGGAAGATGTGAACACTGATCTCGTCAAGCCGCGTGTCCGGTCGTACGGCAAGACAGATGCGACCAAGGACTCATCCCACACCAAAGAGAAAGCATCGGTTGCGTCCACGTGATCGAGCACGTGCACGTGTGCGATATCAGTACAGCTTGGTGACGACAAACCACAGCGATACGAACATGAGCTGCACGATCTGCAGCCAGAGGAGCGGTCGTGGCAGCAGAAGCAGCCACGTGATTGGCGCGAGAATCGCCCACGGCAGGATGTATCGATCGAACACCTGACCGTCGGTGGCGATGTACATGCCCCATCCCACGAAGAGTGTCCAGACCAGCATCCGATGGACCTGACCGTATGGATTCGAGACGCCGAAGCGCCATGCCCGCGCGGCGAGCGCGGCCAGCGACGCAACCCCGACCGTTGACGCCATCGCAATCAGCGCAAGGTACGCGGGATCACCACCCAGACGCGGCGAGAGTTTCCCGAGCGCCGCGGCCACGATGCCCTGAAAGCGAAACAGATCTCGATCGCCCCAGACGATCGTATGCGATGCGAGCGGCGGCGCAATGATGCCCAGAAGCAAACCGATGAAGGCACCGATCGCGACAATCTTCCAGTGATCGCGCCGCCAGTCCGGACGCACGATCCAGGCGAGCAGAAAGACGCCGGTATACGGCAGCATCGCCGCCGCGAGATACGTCAGATTGTTGAGGCTGATGCCAAGCGTATGACTGAACTGGTAATCCGGCGCCACAAGACCGCCCCACCGAATCCAGAGCGGCACACGCAATACACCCGCGATGATGCAAGCAATCCACCATGGCCAGGAGCGCCAACGGTCACGTTCAAAACTGATGAGGGCCGCTGCGCCGGCAAACGCCACTGCATGAACGCGATGGTGCAGAAGAATGGCCAGCAATGCGCCGAACAACAACGGCCCGAGCACGCGCCGTTCGTTCGTGGCGTTGTCTCGGAAGCCCCACAGGAAGATCCATGACAACCAGGCGCAGCCGAAGATGAATGACGACTCACTCATCACCATCTGCCCGAGCACCGCGTTCATCGGCAAGAGCACATACAGCACCGACACGGCGGCAATCTGCTTTGACGTCAGCCCGAGTCGGCGTGCGATCAAGACGAGCGGGACGATCGCACCAACAAAGAACGCCATCGACAGGAAACGAAGATCGTTGATCTCGCCTCCAAGCAATTCACCGAAGAACGCGTACGTCCAGATCATGGCCGGACCTTTGGTCTCGGTGAAGTCAATCGCGGTCTCGACTGACCAGCCGCGTTCGATCAGATCAATGATCGGGATCGTGATGTACTTCTCGTCAAAGACGAGCGGCGTCGCGCGAATGTCGGTGCCCCAGCGCAGCACCGTTGCGGCCAGGATCACGATCAGCATGGCAAAGAGCCATCCTCGTCGCTGAGAACCCGGCGCGTTCACGATGTGTGCGTCTGAATCGACCATTCGTTTCGCAGTCTACAACATGTCCTGATCGCGTCGTGACAGCACGAGATCATGCCGCTTCACGTTGGCTGACAGAGCGCCGATCGACCGGCGCGGACGCCCGACATCGTGGGGCCACAGATATCGCCACGGCCAGTAATTGTTGGGAATCGTGTACACGTTGAAACCGCGCTCCGTGAACGGCCGGAGCACATCCTCCACCGTCTGCGTCCGATCCGCCCACCATAAGGGCGAGAGCTCCACCAGCAGTTCGACGTCGCTGGGCGCATGATCCAGCCATTCGACCATACCGGCGAGCACGGCGGGCTCACCACCTTCCACATCAATCTTGACGAGGCGGACGGTATGACTGGCTTCGTGATCAACGTACGCACCGAGCGGTCCACATGGGACATCAGCCTCCGCCGGGAGGCCGCGCGAATCGCGCGTCGTGGTCAGACCGAGATTGTGTGCCGGTCCACCGTAGACGGTGATCGTGCCTTCCTCGCGTGACACCGCACATGGGACGATGCGGACGTTTGCTGCTGCGTTGTCGCGCACATGCGATTCCAGTGCCTCCACGATGCGCGGTGCCGGCTCAAATGCGATCACCTGTCCGTTGGCTCCCACGCATCGCGATGCGAGCAATGTGAAGTATCCAATGTTTGCACCAACATCGATCAACGTATCGCCGGGTCGGAGATGGTCACGGATGTACACCGTCAGATCAGGCTCCCACCAGCCGAAGAGATAGATATACATCTGAATCAGGTCAGGCAGATGACATTGCAAACGATCGCCATTGACGGTTTCGCCCGTCACGGGAATCGGTCCGCCGAACCGAGATCGAAGGCGAAGGATAACGACGATCACGCCCATGACTGGTACGAGCACGATTCCCGTGAGCACCTTCCGGATGATCGACACCTGCGGCGCATCGGATTGCATGCCGCGCAACACCCCCGCGAGCGGTCGGACAATCGCACCAAGGATCAGACGGTTCATCGCAGGCATCGCCTACGAATGCGTGACAGATCACGAGCGACGATGAACATGTCACGTGGCCGGAGCTTCGAGCCGGCGACGTCATACCACGCCATCAACGGTCGCTCGAACACAATGTCTTCGACCTGCGGCTGCTCCGTGTCGCGGCGCGAAACGATGTATCGCGCGAGCAGCTCGACATCAAAGATCCATCGCGACAGGAACGGCGCGGCAAGGATGGTCCGAAACTCATCGGTGTTGCGGAACATCTTCGCGCCACATTGCGTGTCGTAGATCGGTAGCGAGAGCATCCATGCTGCGATCGTGGCGAAGAACCGGCCGATGTAGTGACGCCAGAGTTTGCGGCGGACCCTTCGGCCAAGCAGATTGACGCGCGACCCGAAGACCATCTCGATTTCCGGGCGCTCCTCGAAGATGTTGAGAAACGCCTCGATCTCTTCGAGGCCGGTCGAGAGATCGGCATCCCAGAACCCGATGATGTCGACGTCATGCGTTGACGCTGCAAGCATGCCCTGACGGACGGCTTCGGCCTTGCCTGCATTCTGCTCGAGATGAAGCGCATCAATACGTTCAGATCCGGCAGCAAGCTCGTCGAGCATGGCTCCAGTCTGGTCCTGACTCCCATCGTTCACGAAGAGCATGCGGACGGCAGCGTGCATCTCAACGTACGTGCGAAACGTCTCGACGTTGAGCCGGTCCGCTTCGTTGTAACACGGAATGACGATCGTCGATGTGGTCATGACGTTGCTGTCGCCGCCTGACTCATCGTCCGGCTGCCGCGGGTCCTTGATCCGGGAATGTTGATCGGAGAACGAAGTATGGTCGCCCATTCATGACCGTCTCGCAAACGATCGATATGAACAGCATCGGGTGGTACGACCTGTCGTCCGCACAGTTCGGCAAATCCCCCCAGACCAACCTGTTTCACGTCCCATCCGATGATGACGAAACCCGGCCGGATGCATACCATAGATCAAACGGAGGTCAGCATGATTCAGGACGCACGACCGGCGGCGAAGGAACGAACCGTACGCTTCCGCATCAAGCGACAGGACGGCCCGAATACGGCTCCACATTGGGACGAATTCGACGTCCCGGTGATCCATGGCGCGAACGTCATCTCGTGCCTTCAGTGGATCGCTGCCCACCCGAAGACCATCGATGGCCGCGACTCGACGCCGATCACCTATGACTCTGGCTGTCTTGAGGAAGTCTGCGGCTCCTGCACCATGCTGATCAACGGCATGACCCGCCAATCGTGCAGCTCCCTGGTCGATGCCCTCGCGCCGAATGACGGCGACACGATCACGCTCGAACCGATGTCCAAGTTTCCTGTCGTTCGCGACCTCGTCGTTGATCGAGCACGCCTGTTCCACAATCTCAAGCGCGTGAAGGCATGGGTGCCGATCGACGGCACGTACGACCTCGGCAAGGGACCGACGTCAACACCCGAGGAACAGCAGACGCGATATCACCTCAGCGAATGTATGAGTTGTGGCTGCTGTCTTGAAGCGTGCCCGCAATTCACGCTGGAAGAAGATGAAGAGAAATGGGATGACGCGTTCATCGGCGCGCATGCGATCAGCCAGGCGCGACTGTTCAACGACCACGCGACCGGCGCCGTGCTCAAGAAGGAACGGCTTGACGTGCTGATCGGCAAAGGTGGTATCAGCGATTGCGGCAACGCGCAGAATTGCGTGAAGGTCTGCCCGAAAGGCATTCCGCTGACGGAATCCATCGCCGCTATTGGACGCGCAGTGACAATCCACTCATTCAAGCGTTTCTTCGCAGGTTCCTGACCAACGGCACATTCGTCAGATCAGCGACGCGAGAATCGAATCCGCGAGCATGATGCCCGTATCGGTCAGGTGCAGATGATCGCCTGTCCATGACAGATGGCCATCATCCAGCGCGCGGGCGATGACCGCATCACGACGCTCATGATCAGCGTCTTCAGCACGCCACGCGTCAAGATCGCAGCGCTGCACACCGCGGCGAATGCGAAGCCCAAGCATGAGTCGTTCGCCGACGCGAGCTGACGCATCGACATATTCGACATCCGTGATGCGCGGCCACGGACCGTGATCGAGATACGTACCAAGACGCGGCACGTTCTTCCAGCGCAATCCATTGAGATGCCCCGATGCGCTCGGGCCAATCGCCCACCAGTTGGCGTTCGTCCAGTACGCGAGGT
>JBCCFX010000061.1:0-18895 GCA_039029515.1 Planctomycetota bacterium | reverse complement strand
CGGTTGAACAGCCGGAAAATCGCGAGCGGTTTGCCGCGAGGCCGAAGCAGGATCCCGCAGAGAGCGGGGCTGAGCGTGAGCGCGTTGATGCTGGAGAAAACCGTCGCCACAGAAATGGTGACGGCAAATTGCGTGAAGAGCCGACCGACGATGCCGCCCATGAATATGGTTGGCACGAAGACAGCAAGCAGCACCAGCGTCGTGGCAACGACCGGACCGGTCACTTCATTCATGGACTTGACGGTCGCTTCTTTGGCGCCGAGTCCTTCTTCTTCGATGAGTCGGGTCGTGTTTTCGACCACGACGATCGCGTCGTCCACCACAATGCCGATCACGAGGACCAGCCCGAACAGCGTCAGCTGATTGATGGAAAACCCGAGCAACGCCATCACGGCAAACGTCCCGATGAGTGAGACCGGGATGGTGATGACCGGAATGAGCGTCGACCGGAAATTCTGCAGGAAGACGTACACCGTGAGGATGACGAGCGCGAGTGTGATGAAGAGCGTGACGATCACTTCCTTGATCGACGCGCGAACAACATCGGTATTGTCGTACGTGACTTTGTAGGCAAGCGAGTCGCCGTACACGCTCTTGAACGTGTTGTTCAGCCGTTCCAGCGCGGCGTTCACACCATCAGCGACTTGAATCGCGTTGGCGCCGGGCAGTTGATACACGCCCATCGCGGCCGTCTGCTGACCGTTGAAGATGGACTGGAAGTTGTAGATCTGCGAACCAAGTTCAACGCGCGCAACATCACGCAGGTAGACAAGGTTTCCCTCCTCGCTGACGCTGACGATGATGTCTTCAAACTCACCGGGATCGGAAAAACGACCGGTCGTATTGACGGTGTATTCGAACGCCTGGCCAACGGGCGCGGGCGGCGCGCCGATCTGGCCGGCCGCGACCTCAATATTCTGCTCACGGATCGCCGCCACGACCTCCGACGTGGTCAGTGACCGCGACTTGAGGAGATCGGGATCGAGCCAGATGCGCATGCCGTACTCACCGGTACCGAACGTCTGGACGTCACCGACACCGGGAATGCGCTTGATCTCATCCTCGATGTTGAGCTTCACAAAGTTGTGCAGGAAGCTGGAATCGAGGCTGTCATCGGGTGAATAGAACGCGACGAAGAGCGTGATCTCCGGCGACTTCTTCTTGACGGTCACGCCTTGACGGCGAACTTCTTCCGGAAGTCGCGCTTCCGCAGCATTCACACGGTTCTGCACAAGCACGTTGGCGATGTCGAGATCCGTGCCGACCTCAAACGTGACGGTCAGATTCATGGTGCCATCGGCCGAGCTGACGCTCGACATATACGCCATGTTCTCGACACCGTTGACTTCCTGCTCAATGGGTGTTGCGACCGTTTCGCCGATCGTGACCGCGTTGGCACCGGGATAGACAGCGCTGACTTCGATGGTCGGCGGCGTAATCTGCGGATATCGCGAAATCGGCAGCGTGATGAGCGCGATCGCGCCGAGGATCACAAGCACGATCGACACGACGGCGGAGAAAATCGGACGGTAGATGAAGAACTTGCTGAACATGCCGGCGCGTCAGTCAGATGAGGATTGCGTAGGAGCACCGTCGTCGACGGCAGGTTCATTCGGGCCGCTTGACGGTGCGGCTGCACTCGCGTCGGCAACGGTCACAGGTCGGCCGGGGATAGCGCGCTGCATGCCGTTGACCACAACTCGATCTGCCAAGTCGAGACCGGCATTGATGATCCGCTCCGATCCCATCTCTGGTCCGAGTTCGACGTTGCGCCGTTCCACAATGCTCTGATCATTGATGACGAGCACGAACGGTCCGGCGAGGTCGCGTTGCAGTACCAGTTCGGGCACGAGCATCTGCACGCCCGTAACGTCCGGAACGCGAACGCGCACAAAGAGACCAGGAAACAGCCGACTATCAGGATTCGGGAACGTTGCACGGATCTGCAGCGTGCCGGTACCTGGATCGATACGGTTCTCACCGAAGTCAACGACGCCTTCATGTTCATATTCTGTGCCATCAGCGAGCGTCAGCCTGACGCGTGGTTTCTGCCGGTCTTCGATTTCCCGCGGGCGACCATCCTTCGTGAACTCGAGCACATCGCGCTCACCGACTTCAAAGTAGGCATAAATGGGATCATCGCTGACGATGCGTGTCAGCAGCGTGGATTCACCGGAACCCACGAGGTTGCCAACGTCGACGTACTCCCGCGCAATCCGACCGGAG
The DNA here is from genome assembly GCA_039029515.1 of Planctomycetota bacterium. Taxonomy (GTDB): domain Bacteria; phylum Planctomycetota; class Phycisphaerae; order Phycisphaerales; family SM1A02; genus JBCCFX01. The sequence goes on along the minus strand of JBCCFX010000061.1, from coordinate 16,669 downwards.
ATCGGGGCGTGAATCTCGGTATAGCTGAGGTCGACAAGCGCCGTGTCGAGCTTCGCCTGCGCCGAATCGACGGCTGCAATTGCGGCCTTCAATTCCGCTTCACGCTCGCGCATCTCGAGTTCATTAAGTGCATTCGCATCAAACGCTTTCTGTGCCGTGTCGAGCGTGACTTGCGAGAGGTCGCGTGCGGCCTCAGCCTGCGCGAGGGCGGCGCGGGCGGACTGGACCGCCGCTTCAAACTGTTCGGGCTCAATGGTGAAAAGTAGATCACCCAGGTCGTCCGGATCGTCAGGATCGCCGGCACGCACGAATTGGCCGGGCTCAAAATCAACGGTCTGCAGGAAACCCTTGACGCGAGCGCGCACTTCGACGGTGTCGACAGACTCCGCGCGGCCGGTGTAGTCGACGTAGATCGTCACCTCCCGCGATTCCGGCGTCTGCACCGTCACCGTTGGCGGCGGTGGCGGAATAAACTCAATACTCTCACGACAACTGATGGACAGCATGACCGCGCCGAGCATGATGCCGCAGAGAAGTCTGTTTCGACTGATCATCACACGAGCCTCATTCGGACATGGAACGACTTCGCTGACGCGCGAACAGTCATGTGCATCGCTCCAGTCATTGCGCACATAGGTTGGCGAGTATACGCGAAGAATGGCCTCCCTCCGCGAGGCATCGCGGTCGAGGCGGTTATTTGTGACACGAGCCTTGCTCAGACATCACTGAACATAGAAGTCGACCAATCTGGTGATGACTGAGGTCCAGACGCTCGCATGCCCGGCAACGATGCGACCTGCAAACGCCCCGAGGAGGATTCGAACCTCCGACCTGCGGTTTAGAAGACCGCTGCTCTATCCAACTGAGCTATCGGGGCCAGGCATCAGGCACGGGGACCAGTGGAGTATGAGGCCGTGATCGATCCGTCATGACGCTGTGTTCAGACTAGCCGGCCCCGTTAGACGGTCAAGCGATGCGACGGCATTTCACCGCCGCAATGCACAGGCGCGAGATCGGGGAGTAGGATGCTCCGGCCACACACAGCCGACAACCCCGGAGTCGGTATGGACACGCGACCCGAATTCATCCGATCGCTCTACCTCGAGTTTCTTGACTCGCCGGAGTTTGAACCGTTCTTCGCCAAGATCAGGCGGAAGCCGTTCTTTCGCTGGATCTTTGCGGTGCTCTTCAGCGCGACGATCGTCGGCTTGCCGATCGGCATCGTATGCGCGTTCAGCGCGGTCATGAGCCTCCGCCACCGCGCGGCGTATCGCATCGCACTTCGCGAGGCGGCGGCACGCTCGGACGTCATCATGACATATCCTGTTATGGCAAATACCAAGCTCTACACCCGACCCGGCGCGACCGCGCCGGCGCTCGTCATCGGTTCGTTCGTTGCCGACAAGCGCGGCCTTGATGTTCCACGATTACTTGTCGATGTCTTCGAGCGATTCAAGGACGACACAGGCAACTATCGCGTCACATTGTCCGATGATGCTGCCGCGACGATTGATGCGTTGCTGACCGATGATCGGTACGTGCCGCACCACCGAACGCAACTCCCGCTGGAAACCACAGAGGATGTGCCGGTCTACGCGTTCAACCTGCTCGTCGTCGGAGGCTTTCTGCCGACCGCAACGCTCGAGTTGCCGCTGCTTCCGTGCCTTGCCGAACCCGGCGATGACGGCATGATCCAGATGATCCCGGCGTGGATCGTCAAAGCGGCCATGGATGCCGGTCAACTCCAGGATGACATGGCCACATCCGACGACGCCGCATCGATCAGCGAGGACGCCGGCACCGATGCGGAGTGACCTCGCTACCATGCCTTGCCGCGAATGACCGATTCCACCGCCAACACGACTCCCGATGCGTCGCCGAGCGAACGACGAATCTACCTCGGCGTCCTGCTGTGCTTCGTGCTTTCAGGCTTTGCCGCGCTGCTGTATCAAACGGCGTGGATGCGGCAATTCTCCATCGTGTTCGGTACCGCGGAGCTCGCCGTCGCAGCCGTGCTTGCCGCCTACATGGCCGGCCTCGCGTTCGGTGCTGCGATCGCCGCACGATTCGTCCATCGGATTCGCCGTCCGATTCTGACGTACGGCATACTCGAGGCCGTGATCGCGATTGCAGCGCTGCTCGTTCCACTTGGCCTGCACGCCGCGCGCTCTTTGCAGGTCACGATCCTCGGTGGTCAGGCAGAACTCCCATCGTCGTCTGGCACGACCAGTGCGATCTTCTACGTCGTGGTTGCCTTCATCCTCTTGCTCATCCCAACCGCAAGCATGGGCGCAACATTACCGTTGCTCGCGCGGTCGGCCGTGCATCATCAACATCAGATCGGCTCGCGCATCGGCACGCTCTATGCCATGAACACGGCTGGCGCGGTTGCCGGCACACTCGTCGCCGCGTTCCTGTTGCTTCCCGCGCTGGGATTGTTCGGCACGGTGCTCGTCGGCGCCGCGATCAACGCCGTGGTGTTTGGCCTCGCGGCTATCATCGCCCGGCCCGCCCCGCCCACGGCGACTGACGGAGAATTCGTCGAGACACCGTCTGCCACGTCAGACGCAGAGACGTCGACCGTTCCGTTTGATCGGTCGCGCATGGCGCTCGTCCTGCCGATCATGCTTGTGTCCGGTGCGATCTCATTCACCAATGAAGTCCTCTGGTCGCGCCTTCTTGGCCATCTGCTTGGCGCGAGCGTCTACGCGTTTGCCACGATGCTCGCATGCTTCCTGGCCGGCATCGCGATCGGGAGCGCTATCGCAGCGCGGTACGCTCGAACCGAACACACTGCGTGGCGCGGTTTGATCATCACACAACTTGGCATTGCGGTGACTTCAGTTGGTGTGTTCTTTGGCCTCGCGGGATTGCCGGACCTTGCGACATCGCTTGGTGCAGGCGAATCCGCCGGCTTTATGACCAACGTCGGATTGGCAGCGCTGGTGATGATGCCGGCGACGCTCTTCATCGGCGCCACATTTCCCTTTGCCGTCCGTCTGTTGACGCACGATGCATCGGCTTCCGGGCGAACGTCCGGCCAGGTCTACGCATGGAACACCGTCGGCGCGATCGTTGGAGCGCTGCTTGCGGGCTTCCTCATCATTCCGTGGTTGCACTTTGGCGGCACCGCGCGCCTCGCGGTCCTGCTGAACGTCGGGCTCGCGTTAGCGGTGTTCTTCATGCGACCTGCCGCCGACCGTCGATGGCTTGCAGCCACGCTGGTGACCGGCGCGTTGATCGCGGTGTTCTTCCAGGCGCAACGGCCGGAACAGATTCTTCGGTCTTCGCCGTTGCCTAATCAGGGCACCGAAGGCGAAATCGTGTTCTACGACGTCGGTCGCTCCGCGACGATTCTCGTCCTCGAACGCGATGGCGTGTTTCTCGTGCGTTCCAACGGTATGTCAGAAGCGGGCGTCACCGCGCGCGGCGGACTTCCGGGACTCGAACATGAACGATGGCTCACCGCGCTGCCCGCAGCACTTCGGCCAGACGCACGTGACATGCTCATCGTCGGCCTCGGCGGCGGTGTCGCCGTGTCCGGCGTTCCTTCAAGTATCAGCACGATCGATGTGGTGGAGATCGAAGCTGCGGTTGTGGATGCCAACGAGTTCATCGGCGATCGTCGGCGCGATGATCCTTTGTCAGACCCGCGCCTCAACCTCGTGACCAACGATGCCCGCAGCGCGCTGGCGTTGACATCCCGAGCGTACGGCATCGTGGTATCGCAGCCGTCCCATCCGTGGACCGCCGGTGCGTCACATCTGTATACGCGCGAGTTCATGGCGCTCGTGCAGTCGCGACTCACGGAGGGCGGCATCTTCGTGCAATGGATGGACAGCCATTTCGTGGATGCTGACTTGTTTCGGACGTTGGTCGCAACCGTTGGCGACGTCTTTGCTCATGTGCATCTCTACGTGCCGCCAAACGCGCCATCGATGATGCTCTTCGTTGCCTCCGATGCCCCACTCGACATCCCCGGCGACGATGCACTCGCGCCTGCATCCAACGCGGCCATCGGCCTGATGCACCGGACCGACTTGTATCTCGCACGCCGGTCCACGTTCCCGAATCTCGAAACGCTTCGCGCAGACCATGCCCCGAATCGTGACAATCACAACGTCTTTGCCACCCATGCACCGCGTGCGCTTCGGAATCGTCTCGGCGCAGAAGGCATTGCCAATGTCATCACGGCCGACACCGAGCCGGTCGATCTGGATTGTGCGGCAGACATCGCGTATCTGCTCGGTCGTTACCCGATCACACCGTCACTGCGATCCCGGTTCATCCAGCCTTGCGTCGATGGTGGCCGCGCCGATGACCGTCGCGTGATTGCGGCCGCCACGTTGAACAATGCCGCATCGCTGTGGACGAATCTGGGCGCTGACGTGGAGACGATTGACGTCGACTCGCGGTTGCTCTGGTTGCTCATCGGGCCGTCACTGCCTGAGTTGGCACGTGATCGCGGTGCATCGGAGCTCCAGACACTTGTGGAACGACTCGATGCGCCGCATCGCGCTGTCGTGGACGGCACGCGCGCTGCGATCGCTGACCAATGGCATGACGTTCGTGCACTGGATGCATCGCTCGCAGCAATATCGGCGATCGATCCTGCGTTCACCGAAGCGAGCCGACTCCGCGCATCCTGGCGCTTGTCATTGACCGAAGATCCGGATGCGAACTCGTTGGCGCGGGAAGCGATCACGCTCGTTGATGCCACAATTCCACTTGGCGTCACCTGGCCTCGACTGGAACTCCGCTTGCGCGCGGCGCGCGCCGCCGGCGATGATGATGTCCTGGTCGAGACCGTAGCCGCGATGTCGCGGGTCATGCGTGCGCAGCCACGTGCTTCGGCGACGCAGGAATACGCCATGTTCCTCGTGGAAGTACTCCGTGAAGCACAAGCAACCGCAGAAACAACGTGGCCCGACGCGTTACAAGCACGCGCCGGGCACACGATTGAATCATTGATTGGCACCGCCCCGTAAGGCGATGTGATTACGGACAGTCGCCGAAGTTGTTGATGACCGCAAGCAGGTCGTCAATGTTGACGATGTCGTTGCCGAACGTGCCATCGCCGTTGTCCGGCGCGTTGTCACACGGACCGCCGGCTTCACCGAACGAGTTGATGATCTCCAGCAAGTCGTCGATGTTCACAACGCCATTGCCGAAGCTGCCATTACCGTTGTCCGGCGAACAGTCCCATGGGCACGGTGCGGGGTTCGAACACGACACCACGAGCGTCCCGTTCCCCTGAGCACCATCGACACTGCCGACACGAATGCGATACAGCGCCGGCCCGGTGACGGCGACTGACAAACTCGATGTCCCGCAGTCTTCGTCCGAGCACGCCAATGCCTGGTTGTCGACAGTCGGGCAATTGAATGAGTACACCGCGATTTCAGAATCGAAGTCCGCATCGCAGACATTGAGGTTCAGCGTGCAGTCTTCCTGAACGACGATTCGGAACCAGACGTCGCTCTCAAAGTCGCCACACGGTTCTACGGTCGACGACGGCGCAGCGTTCACGTTGGTGAAATCCCAAGAACCCGGTGAAACGAGGTCCGAGAAGGTGCAGTCATCATTCGACGGTGGCGCGCTGCGCATTCGGAAGACCGAACCGCCCAGCGAAACGATGTACATTTCGCCATTGGCATCTTCGCCAAACGACGCGATGTTACTTACGTTCAATCCTTCGAGTGACGGCGTAATCGAAGATGTGCAGTCCTGGAGGTCGTTGATGCCGCCGGCACCGTTCCACTCGAAGCTCCAGATGCGGGTGGCCACGAAGTCAGCAAAGAAGTAGCGACCGCTGACCGCCGGGATTTCCGAACCGCGATAGACATAACCGCCGGTGATCGAGAACCCGACCGAGTGCGTGTATTCGTGAACGGGTTGCGTCAGCGAGCCGCTGAAGCAGGTGCAGCCGGTGAGTCCCGTACACAGCGAGCCTTCCTGGCAACGCCAGCCGTAGTTCTCGCCACCCGCACTTCCGGCAGGCTGCACGTTGATTTCTTCGCGTGCGCCCTGGCCAACATCAGCGATGTACAGATCGCCGGTCTGTCGGTCAAAGCTGCTGCGCCATGCGTTGCGAATGCCGTATGACCAGATCTCGTCATCGCCGGAGACGCCAACGAACGGGTTCGATGGCGGGATGGCGTAGTTGCGATTCGGATCGGCGGGAAAGTCATCGCCATTGACATCGAGGCGAAGCATCTTGCCGAGGAGCTGATTCGTCGTGTCCTGCGAACGGTTGCCGGGATCGTTGCCGCTGCCGCCATCGCCGGTCGACATGTAGAGAAAGTCATCCGGTCCGAAGCCGATCCAGCCGCCGTTGTGGTTCGAGAACGGTTGATCGATCTCGAGCATCTTGAAGGCGCTGCTGGCGTCAGCGACGTTTGACGTCGCGGGATCACCGTCGACGGTGTAGCGCTGAAGCACCGTATCACCGCCCGTGTTGTCGGTGTAGTTGACGTAGAAGTATCCGTTGTTGGCGTAATCAGGATGGAACGCGAGACCGAGCAGGCCGCGTTCGCCACCTGAGCTCAGACCCGTCACGGTCACGAACGGCGTTGCAAGCAACGTTTCATTGACCAGGTCATAGACGCGAATCTGTCCGCCCTGAAGCACGATGAAGATGCGCGATGTGTCGCCCGGTGCGTGCGTCACATACAACGGACTGTTCAGTCCGTTGACGACAAGTTCCGTTCGAACATCACTGTTTGCCTGTGCACCGTGCGCGGTCAACAGACCCGCGACCACCAATGCTGACCCCCGAAGTGCGTTACGCCAATTCATACGTTTTCAACCCTTCCTTCGAACTGCAACCGAACGCGGCTGCGTGATTAGTCTCAAGACCCCGGATCAAAGCACCCTCCGGCGGTCAGGCCGGAGGGCGCGGAGAAGCTTCTGAACACCATCGATGCCGGCTTATTCCGGGCAGGGACCGAAGGCGTTGATGACCTCGAGCACATCGTCGATGTTGACGATGCCGTTGCCGAACGTACCATCACCGTTGTCCGGTGCGATATCGCAACGTTCTTCCGTGCCACCGAAGGCGTTGATCACGGCGAGCAGGTCATCGATGTTGATGACACTGTTGCCGAACGTGCCATCACCGTTGTCCGGTGCACAGTCTGCTGCACACACGCTGGACACGACATCGTTGCAATCCACGACATCGACCATGAACCCGTCAACGCCCGCTTCCACGATGCTCTGGGCATCGCCGTCGTTGGCGGTGAATCGGATCTTCATGTTGGCCGTCAGCACGACGCCCGCATTGTCGAGGTCCGACTGCGAGATCGAGTTGGCACGCCAGATGAGGCCGCCATCGGTCGTATGCAGCGCCACCTGCGTCCACGGACCAGCATCACCATTGCTGCTGGCTTCGACGAGAAGCCGGTCCGTGCCGTCTTCATTGGTGAGCTTCAGGTAGTACAGGTAGTTGATGGTGTACGCACCGCTCGCGGACATGTCGATCGTGGGTGACACGAGCGTCACGGAACCGCTGTCGACATCGGTGTTGCCGGTCTGGTTCTGCGTCATGTACGCACGCGAACTGCCATCGCCGTCGTTGACCGGATCGTGATCCCATCCCGGATCGTTCACCGGAATGCCTCGCTGCCAGTCACCACTGGATGCGCCGTTGTTGATCGCGGTCCAGCCAAGGTCTGACTCGAAGTTGTCATCGATCTTGAATTCCTTCACGCCGACAATCGTCGTGAGGAATGATGCAGGTGCATCAAACGGAAGGCTGACCGTCGTGCCACCATCGCCATCGGCGGTGATGTAGAACTCAGGCACCGATGCGCACTCGGCCGGCGGGAACAGTGCTTCATACAGATTGCCGCCGAGCGGTGCGAGCGGAACGGACAGGAAGCTGCCGCCGTCGTATCGGTAGACCAGCGAACCATTGCCGCTGAAGACTTCCGCACCATCGTCGATCTGGACGGTCATCGGCGTGCTCACGCCGGGGATGAGCGTCTCCGGAGCGCCATCGGGCAGCGTCACCGCGAGAGCTGGCGGCACGATGGGTTCACAGTCCGGGCCGGTCACGTTCAGCGTGTAGTTGCCGACCGCACCTTGCCAGCCTGTGACACGGATGTAGTAGGTTTCACCTGCCGTGACGGCCGTGGTGATGGATGACGGACCGCCGGTCGAGCCACAACCATCATCGTCACAGGCGAGCTGGTTCGAGCTCGTACCCGGACAATCGGTGTGCAGCGAGATGACGGTGTCAAAGTCCGTGCCGGTGCACAGCGACGCCGTCAGTGTGCCGTTGGACATCGGTCGGTACGCGAACCAAGCGTCCGATGCGCCGCCGGTATCACCGCATGACGATGAACCATCGCTGGTGGTGCCGATGAGCGTGCCGCTCTCCGGAACACCCGGGCAGATCTCAATGGCGTCGCCGCAGTCGTCGTTGGTCGGCGCGGGGATCGGTGCCATGTTGCGCGGCGTGAAGCCGGCAAGAATCTGCGCTTCGTTCGGCGTGCCGTTGGACAGGTCGCCATCGTTGTCATCGAGCGTCAGGAAGTCGGTCGTGATGCTCGGATCGATGCTGCTGCCGGAGTGAAGCAGGATCGAGTTGATCGTCAGGTTTCCGACGATCGCGCGACCGTTGACCGGATCAACCGCTTCCATCGCCTGGATGGTGTCCCACACGCAGCCGGAGATGAGCTGACCGCAGTCGTGGCTTGAACCGCTGCACGGGAAGGAGCGGAAGTTCGCAACCGGATCGCGGAGCGCGTCGTTCGGTGCACAGCTTCCAAAGAAGCCGACGCCGAGGAGATTCGTGTTGAGGATCAACGACTGCACGCAGTCCGACATCCCTTCGCCGTACTGCCCCTGGCCACTTCCAGCCTTGTTCACGAGGTTGTGTCCGTACTCGTGCATGATCACGGATGACCAAGCGGTGTTCGGCGACCCGCCACCTTCCTGACAGAAGTTGATCGAGCCATTGCCGCCGTTCGCCGTCGGATCGAACCACGCGTTGCCCGGGCAGAAGTTATCTGTACGGTTCACGTTGATCGGGAACTGGTTGATTTGAAGACCGGGATACGCCGGGTTGAACGACAGCGTGTAATCACGCACGCGGTTCGCGTCGGCATAGGTGTTGACCTGCGCCCGAATGAGCGGATCGGTGTTGGCGCTGTTGAAGAGCAGGTCGGCAGGGTTGGCCGTGGTCGACTCAGTCGCGACCGACGTTGCGAAGTCGATCACTTCGAACCACTCGCCCCGCAGCGTTGCTCCGGTCGAAAGCGCGCCGCCCGGCAGCGTGAAGTTGCCGTTGACGTCCGTGAAAGTTGAGTTGCCGCCAGACGTCACTTCGAGGTACGGCAGCGGCGTGGCGAGTTCATCCTCACACTGTTCGGAGCCGATTCCGGACGTCACGAGACCTTCCACGGTACCCGAGATGCCGCCGAAACAGATCAGGTTCTCGGAGTGCAGAATCTCGCCTGTCTCGGCGTCGGTCACCACGCGGTACTGTTCGGGACCAACCGTGACCAGGACGACGTCAGCCAGACGCGCGGGTACCTTCTCACTCACATTCGCGCCCGCAAAGATCTCTTTGCGTTCTGGTCGCATGATCGCGAGGTTGCCGTACGTCTTACGAACCTTCTGTCGCATCTTCGGCGTGACGGACGTGTCTTCAGCCGCGAGCGCCGGCGGGCGGAAATCGCCCAGTTCACGCACGTCGGGGTTGACCATCACGATCTTGTTCGTTGCGTTGCTGACGAGCACCGTCAGTCGCGAGCCGTTGACGTCGACGCCATCGCGCTGCTGCTTGTAGTACACCGCGGTGAACTTGTAGTCACCAATGACCGGATCAAACATGACGGGCTGAACATGCCCCTGCTCGCGCCACTGGCTGACATCAGGAACGAGGTCAGCAGCATCCACACCGAGCATGGCGGTGTGCTGCGTGCGGAACTGCTCCGCGGCGGCGACCGGGTTGGCCGCACCACCGAAGGACTTGCCCCAGATGCGCTGGGAAGTCTCCCATGACGTGAATCGGGTACCCGGGTTGCTCTGCAGGAAGGTGGCCATCGCCTGCGCTTTGCTTGCGCCCTTCGCCTGCTGTCCCTTGGTCACCGGCAACGGATCAGGCGTCAGGTCCTGATTCGCCGAAAGCATCGTGGCGGTCAGCAGCAATGAGCCGACGCCAAACGTCCCTACTCGGTTGATTCGCATGAATTCCTGCCTCGTCTCGAACGATTTCTATGAATGACACCAAGGCCGTCACAGCGTCGTGAACGGCCCCCTGGAGCATTGAGACGGCGTGAAATGCAAGATACCGTGTGCGTCGACCCTTCCTCACGCTCAGAACACGATCTCCCCCAAGCGGAAACCACACACGGCAACCGCCCTGAGACCGCAAACTGCGCAGTGTGACGACACGGTCCTCCTCGAGTCCTCACTCCGTTCCGTGAAATATACGTCGATCCGGCACGGATGCTGCCGGCAATTCAAAAGATGATCGACCAGCCCGCACCGCCGGCTCCGTCCAGCTTACCGCGACGCGGTCAAACCGCTGCTTACACTGCCTCAACCCCGCATATTGACCCGCATGGATCCGCGGCTCAGAACGGAAATTCGCACCAGGGCTGACCGACCGTGGACGAGCTGATCAACACGACATCGCCTCCGGCACTCACCCGGAAGGTGTAGAAGTAGTGGCAATCACAACCGTCAAAGCAGTCAAAGAACCCGTCATCGACGTTCCACGTCCATGTAGCATCGGGATTCGCGAGCGGTGCGGTCGGCGTCCAGAAGTTCTGGCCGCCAACAATGAAATCTTCGCCCGCGGTCAGCACTTCGGGTGCGGCGAGATAGTTGGTCACCATCTGGGCCGAATTGTGAACGCGCGGGAAATCGATGATCACGAATCCCAGCGCACCGAGCACCGTGATGTCGGTCACGCCGTAATACTCGTTCAGACAATCAAAGTTGTCCTGTGGCAGCGCATCATCGAGCGTCAGAATCAAACCGAGTCCTGACCACGTTGGCGTATGAAACTCCGTCGCCAATGTCGGCTCTGCGGCGCGGATTAACGCCAGATCGCGCTCGACGCGATCAATCAGCTCCGGCGGCGCAAACAGTCCGCCGAACGGACCAAGCATTTCCAGGGCAATCTGCTCGGCTTCCGCGTTGCGTGCCGGCGGCGGGTATTCAAAGCCCGGGCAATCGCCGAACGCATTGATGACGCCGAGGACGTCGTCAATGTTGACGATGCCATTGCCGAACGTGCCATCACCATTGTCGGGCGCGAGGTCGCAACGACCATCGGTCTGGCCGAACGCGTTGATGACCGCGAGCAGATCGTCAATGTTCACGAGGCCATTGCCGAACGAGCCATCGCCGTTGTCCGGCGCACAGTCCGCAGCGCAGGGACTCGAAGGACAGACGAAGCTGCCGGCGTGGCTGCTCTCGGCCACCATCCCGACGAGCAGGAACAGGCCGCCGATGGACATCTGACGTTGAACACATGGATTGACTGATCGGGCGCACGGCAGCGTGGTCATGGTTCTTCCTCCCAGACATCAAAGTCCCACGGCGGGCAGGATACCTGACCGCGGCGCGTCTGCCGGCATGTGTTGTCCGGATTGGGTACGGGAAATGATCGCCCGTGAATCATGCTGCGTTCGCGGGCCGGCGGGTTTGACGCGGGATCGTGCCAATCTAGGATGCGTGCGGGGCTGGTAGCTCAGCGGCCTAGAGCAGACGACTCATAATCGTTTAGACGTCGGTTCGAATCCGACCCAGCCCATTGACTCACATCGTCTCCGCGGGCGGTTGCTCGCTCGCGTGGAGCACCGCGAGTTCGCGCACAAGACGGGTAATATCGCGCCGCAGATGCCGAACCCGAACATACGTCATGGTGAAACCGATCATCATGACGACGACCGCGCAATAGAGCAGCAAGTCCTTGCCGCGATCGATTCCAACGAGCTGCGCGATGCGCGTCGTCATGTCGGGAAACACGGATGCAAGTCCGCCGGCCAGCCAGATGACGAACAACATCAGGGCCATTCGTCTCGGCAGCAGACCGATGAGAGTCGCCGTCAGGCACGCGAGAGCCAGCAATCCGAACACGATCACGAGCATGGTCTGAAATGGCGTCATTCGAAGATCTTTCCAAGTAAGTATTGCAGCACGATTCGAATCGCATTGCCCGATGACTGCCCCTTCGCCATCGAGTACTCGGTGTAGCGAATCTCAACCGGAATCTCGCGGTACGGCAGTCCGCTGTCGCGCACAAAGTCAATCATCTCGCTCGCATGCGCCATGCGATCCGCCGTGATTCGGACATGTGACGCTGCATCCCGGCTGAACGCGCGAAGGCCGTTGTGTGCGTCCGTCAGGTTGACACGATTCACAATCCGCGTGAACAGCACGCCGCACTTCAACACCAATCGACGCGTCGCGGGCATGTTCGGCGCTTCGCCAAGGAATCGCGAACCGAGGGCAATATCACACTCGCCGGCGATGATCGGTTCAAGCAGCCGGGCAACATCCTCAACGCGATGCTGACCATCAGCATCAAAGGTCACCACGAACTGCGCCCCCCGTTTCAGCGCGAACTCGATGCCAGTCTGCAGCGCTGCACCCTGACCGCGATTCACGAGATGCCGAAGGACGAACCGAGCACCGCGTTGTGCTGCGGCGAACGTCTCATCGGATGATCCATCGTCAACGACGACCACGTTGGGATACGACGCCGACACCTCACGGGCGACCTCTTCGATGCAGGTCGCTTCGTTGTAGGCGGCGATGACGATAAAGACATCGTCACGGTGCGCAGCCGGCACCTCGGTCTCAGCGTGCTCACGATTTTCGTTCGACATGCGTGCTCCGAGGCGATCGGTCGGTGGTGCCGGTCCGCCGTCGGATTCTACCAACCGCACACCATCGTCGGGCGATCGCCGGGCACTGGTATGATGCCGCCCGCCGTGAACGCCGAGACCTCGACACCGACGAACGCATCTTCCGGCAGCCAACGACGCCGCGCGTTGCCTTCGTGGTTGCCGTTTGCCATGGTGATCGCGCTGGGCGTGATGGCGTATGGCGGCAGCCTGCGCGGTGCGTTCCTGCTCGACGACATGTCTGAGATCGTGGCCAATCCTGCGGTACATGATCTGAGCGACCTCGGCGCGGTGCTCGGCGACCGTCGACCACTCGTCGCGCTTTCATTCGCAATCAACTATGCCATTGCGGCCCCGCCGGCGGGTGAACCACCAGATCCGGCTGGATTCCATGTCCTCAACATCGCCGTCCATCTGTGCTGTGCGTTGCTCCTGATGGCCGTCGTGCGCCGGTGTGCCGCGTTGTCAGGCGTTGCAACGAATCGCGCGATCTGGCTCGGCGTGATGGTGGCGAGCCTGTGGGTCGTGCATCCACTGACCACCCAAGCTGTGACATACGTCACGCAGCGGTCTGAATCCATGATGGCCGCGCTGTATCTGCTCACGATGTATGCCACGCTGCGCATCCCCGATGGACGCCGATGGATGATCATTGGCATTGTGGCGTGTGCGGCCGGCATGCTGTGCAAAACGGTCATGATCACTGCGCCGATCGCCGCGATCATGATGGATCGTGCATTTGTCGCGCGATCATGGAAAACGCTCGTGTCGACGCATGGCGTATTCCACGCCGGATTACTTCTGACGATCGCGATTCCATTTGCGACCGGCGTTGCCCCAGGCATTCTGGCCACCGAGGCGAGCGCAAACGCCAATGTCGGTTTTGCCTACAAAGGCATCGCGCCTCTCGAATACCTCTATACGCAGGCGAACGTGATCATGCGTTACCTTCGCCTGACGTTCTCCCCCACCGATCTGCATGTGCTGTACGACTATCCGGTCGCGACGACGCTCGGCGCGGCGATGCCCGCATTGGCCATCGTGGCCATGCTCGTCGTCGGATCCATTGTGCTGCTCTGGCGTGCGCCGCGTTGGGGCGTGCCGGCCGCGATGTTCTTCCTCATCCTCGGGCCGACATCGAGCATTGTCCCGATCCGCGACGTCATCTTTGAGCATCGCATGTACCTTCCACTCGCGTGCATCGTGGTGCTGGTATCGTGCAGTGCGGTTCGTCTGGTGACACTCGCGTCGTCGCACCTTTCGGTGCCTTCACTCCTGCTCTATCGCCCACTTGCGGTGGGCTGGTCGCTGCTCGTGTTCATCTGCATCTTCATGACCGCAGGTCGAAATCGCTTGTATCAAGTACCCGCGACGCTGTGGCAGCAGACGGTCAACGCGCAGCCGAACAACTATCGCGCCTACATCCTGCTCGCCCAGTCGCATATGGAACGCGGTGAATCTGCGGCGGCGATTCCTGCGTACGAACGCGGACGCGAGCTTGCGCTCGAGCGTCCCGAAGGCGACGTCAAACCGCGCGATTTCATCAATACCATCATCAGCCTGGGGATTGCGAAGACAGACACCGGCGACATTGTCGGCGCGGAGAAGGAATACGATCGCGCCTTGCGTCGCGATCCCGACAATCGTATCGCGCTGTACAACTACAGCATTCTCCTGGCGCGCCAGGGACCGCGCCGCTACGACCGTGCGATCGACCTCGCGGTGCAACTCACGCGGCGTCAGCCAACGTGGATTCGTGGCTATGAGCATCTTGCGGACCTCCGCTTGCGGAATCCCGCCGGCCGCGACACCGCGGGCGCGATCGAAGCGTTTCGCGCTGGCCTCGAAGCGCAACCCGACAATGAGAGCGTCCGCACCACGCTCGCTGGCCTGAAGCTCAGCATCGGTGAAACCGATGGCGTCGAGGCGCTGCTCCAGCGATCGCTCGAACTCAATCCACGGTCTGTCGCAGCGCTGCACAATTACGGCTTGCTATGCGAGCGGTCCGGGCGCACGGATGAAGCGCTGCAACTGTACAGGTCGGCCCTGCAAATCCAGCCTGATTTCGCTGCTACGATCACTCGACTCGCCATTCTGGAAGGCACGACCGGCCCATGATGACGACGCAACGCTGGATCACAACCGTTGCCTGCCTGCTGCTCACGGGCGCAGGATTGCTTGCGCACGCCTCGACGTGGCAAGGCGGATGGACATTCGATGATTACGGTGACATCGTCAACAACAACCGTGTACACGACCTCGGCAACGCGACGACGATCATCACCCGCGCGCGTCGGCCGCTGACCGAACTCACGTTTGCCGTGAACTACGCGATCGGTGAATTGAACCCTGTTGGCTATCACCTCATCAACATCGCGATCCATCTGATCACCGGCATCAGTTTGTTCATGCTGTTCCGAATGCTGCTTGCGCCCATCGGCGCTGCGCGCGAACGACCAATGAACGAACTCGCGTTTCTGATCGCGCTGCTGTGGATTGTGCATCCGATTTCGACATCGACCGTCACCTACACCGTGCAGCGCGCCGAAGCGATGGCATCCATGTGGTATGTCCTCGGCATGCTCACGTTCATGATCGGTCTGCAACGACCAAAGGCATGGCCGTGGTTCGCGATCACCATCGCGTGCAGCGCGTTGGGCCTGGCCAGTAAGGCCATTGTCGTCACGTTGCCGGTGATGCTGCTCCTGCTGATGTACGCCTATGGCCGGGATGGTGCGTCTTCACGCCGAGCGCGTTGGGTCACCATCGGTGGCACTGTCATGACGTGGTCGGTCATGTGGTTCACGCGCGTCGCGCCCGGCGTGTTGTCAACAGACAAGGCGACCGCGACCGCGGGCTTCTCTTATCAAGGGATTACGCCCTGGGATTATCTGTTGACGCAGTCAGAAGTCCTCCTGCACGGACTCCGGCTCACCGTCCTGCCAAACGCGATGTCGCTCGATTACCAATGGCCACCAGCAACATCGATCGGCGACGTCATCGTGCCGGCGATCATCATCCTCGCACTCCTTGCCGCAACGGTATATCTGCTCGTTCGCCATCGGCACGTCGGCGTGCTTGCCGCGTGGTTCTTTATCATTCTGGCACCGACATCGACGATCGTGCCGATTCGAGATCTCGCAAACGACCATCGGTTCTACCTTGCGATTGCCGGCGTCATTGCCACGCTTGGCGTCATGCTGTGGTGCATTGTGCCCAAAGCCTGGTTGCCGTCGATGCGCGGACGCACGCCGGCGCTGGTCGCACTTCTTCTTGTGGTCGGCCTGGCGACAACATTCAGCGTGATGACGTTCAAGCGCGCCAGCATGTATGCGCAAGAGATCACACTCTGGCGCGATGTGCTGGCAAAGAATCCAGAGAATCCACGCGCGCTGCTCCGCGTCGGCCAGAATCTCGAAGCGCTTGGCGATGCACAGCAATCCGCCGCGCAGAACTACGCTGCCGTCGACGATACGGTCAATGCACAGGCATTCGCCACGCGAGCGCTGGCATTCCACCAGAACGCTGAGTCGTACTATCAACGCGCGATCGACATCTGGCCTGACTACACCGAAGCGCATCTTGAGTTTGGCGATCGACTTCGACTCGACGGCCGATCAGCTGCGGCGATCACCGCATATGAGAGCGCGCTGGAGTTCAGGCGCCGCAATGAACCGCGTAAAGCGTCGCTCGCTGCGTTTGGAATCGCCCGCTCCATGGCCTATACGCCAAGGTCGTGACCATAAGATCAACGGAGGTACGGAAGGGTGCCCTACGCAGATACTGTATAAGAATCGGTT
>JBCCFX010000060.1:0-18909 GCA_039029515.1 Planctomycetota bacterium | reverse complement strand
GGGGGGGGGGTGGCCCCCCGCCGCCGATCAACCCATGACGTTCCCCGGGGGGGGCACCGCCCCCGCCCTACACGGACTTCCACATCCCTTATCGCTCATGGCTCATGGCTTCCTCTTCACCCCGCCCTACGGAAAGCTGACAGCTGAGAGCTGACCGCCACTCTTCCCATATCATTCGCCCATGAGCACCACCACCGTCGCCACCGCTGACGTCGGCCTCATCGGACTCGCCGTGATGGGCCAGAACCTCGTCCTCAACATGGCCGACCACGGACGCACCGTGGCCGTCTACAATCGCACTGGCAGCGTCACTGACGCCTTCATCGCCGACAACCCGCCCGATGTCTTCGGCGATGGCGGCGGCGGACTCGTCGGATGTGCCTCCCTCGAGGACTTCATCCAGTCCCTGCGACCACCACGCATCATCATCCTGCTCGTCAAAGCCGGGCCTGCCGTTGACATCGTCTGCCAGTCCTTGCTCGACGCCGGCCTCGAACCCGACGACATCGTCGTCGATGGCGGCAACAGCAAATGGACCGACACGATCCGCCGCGAGAACGACTACCGCGGCAAGTTCGTCTTCTTCGGCTCCGGTGTCTCCGGCGGCGAAACCGGCGCACGCTTCGGTCCATCGCTCATGCCCGGCGGTGATCGCGATGCCTGGACGCGACTCAAACCACTCTGGGAAGACATCGCCGCCAAGGTCGATCCGTCCTCAGGCAAACCACTCGAAGGCGCCACGCCCGGCAACCCCATCGCGGGTGGTGAACCGTGCACGACGTACATCGGGGCCAACGGTGCGGGACACTACGTGAAGATGGTGCACAACGGCATCGAGTACGCCGACATGCAACTCATCTGTGAGGCATATCACCTGCTCCGTGAACTTGGGGGCATGGAGCCCGCGGCGATCGGTAACGTCTTCACCGACTGGAACGCTGGCGACCTCGACAGCTTTCTCATCGAGATCACCGCGGACATCCTCAAACAGTCCGACCCACAGACCGGCAAACCCTTCGTCGACATCGTGCTTGACCGCGCCGGCCAGAAAGGCACTGGCGCGTGGACGGCGATTGACGGCCTCGACAAGGGTTCGCCGGTGCCATCCATCGCCGAAGCCGTCTTCGCGCGAAGCCTGAGTTCACGCAAGGATGAACGCGTGCGCGCGTCGAGCGCTCTCGTCGGGCCATCCGATCGCCCGGCCGCGCCACGCACGCTGATCGACGATGTCCGACAGGCGCTGTATTGCTCGAAGATCTGCGCGTACGCGCAAGGCTTCGCCTTGATGCGCGCAGCCGAAGAGGAATACGACTGGGAACTCGATCTCGGCGCGATCGCCGGCATCTTCCGTGGGGGCTGCATCATTCGCGCTCGCTTCCTTCAGAAGATCACCGATGCGTACGCACGCGATGCGGCCCTGCCAAACCTGCTGCTCGATCCGTTTTTCACACAGCAGATCACTGACCAACAGGCGGCGTGGCGTCGCGTCGTCGCACTCGCGACGCAGAGCGGCGTGCCGTGCCCGGCATTTGCCTCATCCCTCGCCTACTACGACGGCTATCGCACCGAGACGCTGCCTGCGAACCTGCTGCAGGCCCAGCGTGACTACTTCGGCGCCCACACCTACGAACGAACCGATGCCCCGCGCGGGACGCATTTCCACCTGGACTGGCCGCATCCGGATCGCCCACAGGAGCAGGCGTGATGCATCGTCAAGCTGATTGGAACGCGGAGCGCATGGCGCTATGAACAATCGCAATCTCTGGGCACCGTGGCGCCGGGCATATCTCGAAGACCTGCTGCATCAGGCATCATTGAACGATGATGCGCCAGCGGAAAGCGCGAGTTTTCTTTCGACCTACTGGGCGCAGCCGGAACACGATGAAGCGCATCATGTCATTCATCGCAACGATGTCGGCATGATCATGCTGAACCGATATCCGTACGCGAACGGGCATCTGCTCGTCGCGCTGGGCGATGCGCGTCCGACACTGCTGGACTACGATGCGGACCAGCGTGCGGCGATGTGGTCACTCGTCGATCTCGCGACGGCGCTGGTGACAATCGCATTGTCGCCGCAAGGCGTGAACGTGGGCATCAATCAAGGTCATGCTGCGGGCGCGGGTGTGCCATCGCATCTGCATGCGCACGTGGTGCCGCGCTGGGAAGCGGACACGAACTTCATCACGGTTGTGGGTCGTGTGCGCGTGGTGCCGGATGCATTGGAATCGATGGCATCGACCATGCGGTCGGCGTTGCCGACGGCGCTGGCGCGAGTCAAGGGCGTGTGATCCCACCGGGTGCCCGTCCCGGATTCGGAACACGATGCGTGACGCGATCGCACTCGCAGGGGCGGTTTGCTCGAACCCCAGTACAACGTGGGTTCGCGCCCCGGCGATCCCGGCCTTCCCCTCGTTGGAGGCTTGACCATCGTCGCGGATGAGCGATCCCTGGGGATCACATAGGAACGAGCAAATTAGGCCCGCTGCGAGAGGCAATCCGGCAGGATCACACGCCCTCGCCGAGGTAAAGGTAGCCGCCGATCGGCCTGCCGTCGACGAGAACCTGCCCAGGTTGTCAATCCGCCTTCAGAGCCCGACAACGCCCGATAATTCAGGTCGTATCGATCTGTGACCGACGAAGATTGAAAGGGAATTGACACCGATAGGTCGGTCAGCTACATCTATAGATCTGGAACGCCCGTTCAGGACACGGATTGTGAGAACGTACATGACTTACCGTATGGCAACCATCGCGTCGGCGACCATCGTCTCCGGCCTTCTGCTCGCCGGCTGCTCGTCAAAATCGTACGACCCGTACGACGTCAGCTGGGACAACCTCCAGAAGGATCTCTCACCAGAGCTTAGGACGGAAACTGAGCGCAATGAAGACATCGAAGTCGCGCTGTCGCTGATGGAAGATCAGAACGAACGCATGTTCTGGGGCGACCTCGGTCGTGCATTCCACACCGATCACCCGTCGCGTCTGTCGCCGTTCCCGGTCCCGGGTCGCACTGGCCGCCCGCGCTGATCCTGACGGACAACCAAACGATCGATCCCATCACCCCGACTCGCTCGGGGTGATGTTTGTTAAGGAAGGGAAGAGGGAAGAGGAGCGACTGGCGATTGGTGACTGGTGACTTGTAGGCCGGGTTCTGCTGAACCCGGCACGAGCGTAGACTGAGCGTTCGTCACGTCGGGGGAACTACACCATGACATCCATGCAAAACTGTCTGCTCGGCATCAATCTTCTGGTTGGTGTCGTCTTTCTCATCTCATTCGTGATGACGTTTGCCGCCCGCCAGTACATCGATACGCAAGCACGCGATTTCGCACGCGAGAAGACCGAACAACATGCCACGCCTCTCGTTACCGCCGCTGAGATCCTGCTTCAGGGCGAATTGGCGGCTCGACTTCTCCCCAATGCTGTCATTGATGCCGCACGTCACGAAGCGAGAGTCTTCCGGCAAAACCCCACGGACTACGTGGCTCAATTGGTCCGCCCCGATGCACAACCGACAAATGCCCTGACTGATGTGCCCTATGCCGAGACGATCTTTGGGTGGAAAGACTCAGTGCGCGAGTACTACGACGCGGTACTCGCGTCCTTGATTCGCGATCTACGCATCTTCACGGGTACCAATGTCGTCGCCGCGTTGCTTGCCGCTTTCCTTGTCTGGCATCCGTCGACACGCACGAAGAGGAGCGGAGCGGTTCTCTCGGCTGTGCTGCTGATTGCCTTGGTCTACAACGTCTGGCTGTACATCGACAGTGCCTGGTTCTTTCGCATCTTGTTCAACGCCTATCTGGGCTGGTGGTATCCGATAGCGATCGGTCTCACGACGTTCGGCCTCTTCCGAAAGTGGAAATGGCTATCTGAAGAGAATTCGACGGATCGGTGCAGCTCAGCACCACGCTAGTGACTGGCGATTCGTATGACGGATTGACCAATCCGCCGGCGTCGCGCTGATGTGGGCCCGACGGCGGACAGGTATGTCCGCCCTACAGGCTAGCGACTGGTGACTTGTAGGCCGGGTTCCGCTGAACCCGGCACCCGAACGTCATTGCATGGTCAACGGCGGGGGCACAGCCCCCGCCCTACAAGAACTCTTCCCCGTTCCCTGATCCCTCATAACTCATAACTCATCGCTCATGGCTCATGGCTTCCCCCTTTTCCCTTCTCCCTCTTCCCTTTTCCCTTTTCCCTCATCTCTCATTGCCTTTTCGCGCGATCGCGCCAACAACTTCATGGTGACGGCGTGGAATGCGACTATTCAATCTGTCGGCCGGGCAGCTGGGACATTTCATCCCACGAGCATGTCGATGCTGACCCGCGCGCAGTATCCGCGTGAACTCCGCGCCTGGATCTTTCTCCCCGTCATGCTTGGTGTCCTCGAAGGCGGCGCGGTTGGCGTGCTCGTCAAGATCGGCTTCGCCGGCACCGTTCCGCCGCTTGTGCTCGACATCGCTGTCGCGATGCTCGCCGCGGCCCCGGCATTCGCCAACATCCTGAGCTTCATGTGGGCAACGGCCAGTCACGGGCGGAACAAGGTCCGGTTCGCCACACGCCTGATGATCGTCACCGCGATGCTCGTCGCGCTCGTCGCGGTTGCGCCGCGCAACACGCTCGGATTGTGGCTGATCGTGTTCGCCGTGGTCGCCGCTCGGATGTTCTGGTCAGGCGTGATCACCTTGCGGTCCACCGTCTGGCGCGCGAATTATCCGCCGCACGAGCGCGCACGCCTTGCGGGCAATTTCTCCGCGATGCAGGCGATCGTGGTTGCCGCCACTGCAACGTTGCTCGGGCTGGCGCTCGAGCGCTGGGACGATGCGTTTCGATTCGTGTATCCCATCGCGGCTGTCGTGGGCGTCTTCGGCGCGATGCAGTACAACCGGATTCGCGTCCGTGGTCATCGTGCGCTGATCAACCGTGAACGCGCGCATGCAGAAGAAACCAACGGTCGCGCGATCTTCGATCCGCGCGCATTCATCAATGTCCTGCGCGATGATCGTCGTTTCCGGAATTACATGCTCGCGATGTTCGTATTCGGCTTCGGCAACCTCATGGTGCTCGCGCCGCTCGTGCTCGTCGTGACCGAACGCTTTCAGTTCACCCACTTCCCGGCCATGCTCGTGACCGCAGCGATTCCCGTCGCGCTGATGCCGATCACCATTCCATTCTGGTCCCAGTACTTCGACCGCGTGCACATCCTGCAATACCGCTCGATTCACTGCTGGGTCTTCGTGACGATGATTGCCACCGTCGCGATCGCCGCCCTCTTCCGGATCCCCGAACTCCTGTTCGTGTCC
The DNA here is from genome assembly GCA_039029515.1 of Planctomycetota bacterium. Lineage (GTDB taxonomy): Bacteria > Planctomycetota > Phycisphaerae > Phycisphaerales > SM1A02 > JBCCFX01. Next base: position 13,600 of record JBCCFX010000060.1, on the reverse strand, counting down.
GCGATCATCAAGGGCGTTGCGTTCGGTGGCGGCGTGCTCGGCTGGAATCTCGGCCATCACGATTTCGCCCCAAAGCACCTTGCCTCGCAATACATGGGCGTCCACGTGACGCTCACTGGCATGCGAGGCATCATCGCGCCGTTCATCGGCGTGCCGCTCTATCGATTCTTCGAGAACTGGAAGCCCGGCATGGGCGGTCTCGTGTTCCTCGTCTGCCTTGCCATCTCCCTGACCGGGGCGATCTGGTTCCAGGTCCTCCGCCACCGGTCGAAATCATGGGCGACGAAGGCTGGGGAATAGGGAAGAGCGAAGAGGGAAAAGGGCGAAGCCATGAGCCGTGAGCCATAAGGGATCAGGGTTTGCGGGGCGGTGATCCCCCCAACATTTTCCCTCGCTCCTGACTCTCCCCAATCCCCTTTCCCGTTTCGCATTTCCCTCATCCCTCATGGCTCATGGCTTCCCCCTTCCCTCCTTCCCCCCCCTCCCGTACAATCCGCGATTCACTTTCTGAGGGGCGACCGTGATGATTCCGCGCGTGGACGCGGGCACGATCCAACCTCATTCCCCCGTACGCAGCCGGGACGGTCTCGGCGAGCGGCAATCACTCTGAGTAACGAAATACATGGTCAATCACAATCTCATTGCACAGATCGGTCTCGATGACATCGATGCCGACGCACTCATCCGTGACGCATTCGGCGACAAGGTCGCTGAAGGTGACATGGACGGTCTCCTTCGCGACGACATGGAACAGCTTCAGGTCGGCAAGATCCTGAAGGGCAAAGTTGTCGGCAAAGCCGGCGACGACGTCGTCGTGGAAGTCGGTCTCAAGTCTGAAGGCCTCGTCAACAAGTCGGAGTTCGAGAACTTCGAAGACATCGAAGCCGGCGACGTGATCGAAGTCCTCCTTGAAGATCTCGAAGACGAATCGGGCATCATCAAGTTGTCGAAGCGACGCGCCGACCGCATCCGCGGTTGGGAGCGCATCCTCGACAGCAAAAAGGAAGGCGACATCGTCGAAGGTCGCGGCATGCGGAAGATCAAAGGCGGTCTGCTCGTCGACATCGGCGTGCCGGTCTTCCTGCCCGCATCGCAGGTCGACATCCGTCGTCCCAGCGACATCGGCGAGTTCATCGGCAAGACGATCCGTGCTGAAATCCTCAAGATCGACGAGCAGCGCAAGAACATCGTCATCTCCCGCCGCAAGCTCATTGAACATGAGCGCGAGTCCGCGAAGCGTCAGCTCCTGTCGACGCTCGGCGAGCAGCAGCTCGTCAAGGGCACGGTCACGAACATTGCCGACTTCGGCGCGTTCGTGGATCTCGGCGGTCTCGACGGCCTGCTGCACATCACCGACATGAGTTGGGGCCGCATCAACCATCCAAGCGAGATGGTCCGCATCGGTCAGGAACTCGAAGTGATGATCCTCAAGATCGATCACGAGAAGGAAAAGATCGCCCTCGGCCTGAAGCAGAAGGAAGCTTCGCCGTGGGAGAAGATCGGCGAGAAGTTCCCGATCAACAGCCGCGTGCAGGGCAAGGTCGTCAACCTCGTGTCCTACGGTGCGTTCGTCCAGCTGGAAGAAGGCATCGAAGGCCTCGTCCACATCTCCGAGATGTCCTGGACGAAGCGCGTCAACCACCCGAGCGAAATGGTCAACGTCGGCGACGACGTCGATGTCGTGGTTCTCGACATCAATCCTGACAAGCAGGAGATCTCGCTCGGCATGAAGCAGACCGAGGTCAACCCGTGGGAGCTCGTCGCCGAGAAGTACCCCGTGGGCACGATCATCTCCGGCAAGGTCCGCAACCTCGCCAACTACGGCGCGTTCGTGGAAATCGAGCCGGGCATCGACGGCCTGCTGCATGTCTCGGACATGTCGTGGACCGAGAAGATCTCGCACCCGAACGAGAAGTACAAGAAGGGCGACGACGTTCGTTGCGTTGTCCTCGACATCGACCTCGACAAGCAGCGCGTCGGTCTCGGCGTGAAGCAGCTGACCGAGGATCCGTGGATCAGCGCGATCCCCGATGCGTACCGTCCGGGCATGGTCGTTCACGGCCAGGTCACGAAGATCACCAACTTCGGTGTGTTCGTGGAACTGGAAGACGGCCTCGAAGGACTCCTGCACATCTCGGAACTCTCAGACGAGAAGGTCGAGAACCCGCAGGACGTCGTCAAGGCGAACGATCAGGTCGACGTCAAGATCCTTCGCGTCGATACGAAGGAACGCAAGATCGGCCTGTCGCTCAAGCGCGCCCAGTGGGGCGATGCGGCACCGACCGACGACGATGGCAACATGGCTGCGTCAGGTGGCGGCGGCATCCCGGGCCTCGAGCCGAAGCGTGGCGGTATGGACGATCACGGTGCACTCGGTACCGACAAGATCATCCTCCCCGGTGCGGACGGCGACGACAGCTGATCACTCGTTGCCAACCCATGACTCACTTCACGCTCCCGACTTCGGCCGGGAGCGTTTTTCGTTGAAGCGTGGGTTGTTGGCTGTTGGCTGTTGGCTGTTGGCTGTTGGAAATCGTGGGGCGGGCATTCCTGCCCGCCACTCATGGAGCTTGTAGGGCGGGTGCTGTACCCCCGCCATTGCGCGTTCTTGTGTCATCAACGGCGGGGGCACAGCCCCCGCCCTACAGGAACTACAGGAACTGCCTGCCTGCCTGCCTAACGGTATTGCACGATCGTGCCGATCGCTGCGGCGACCCACCCTACGGTCGACGCCGACACTGAGGCGTCTTCGTCGACGTGTCGGATGGGCGTGTGGATTCGATCCGCACCTTCGCGGACTCGGGTGCGGCGTGGTGCACGTGGCGGGCAGGCATAAACGCCCAACACAAACACCGTTCAAACGCCAACGCGCAGCATGTCCGCGTGTGTGACGTATGTGAAGTGAACACCGAATTCGGGCAACTCAACAAATTCCTGTCACTTTGCGAAGTGTCTCGTACCGAACATCATCAAGTGTCATGAATGCCCTTCTGCGTCATGCAGAACTCACCACAAAGACCACCTCAGGGGGTTGCCATGCGTTCACGACTTTCGCTTAGCGCGGTCAGTCTCATCACACTTCTTGGATTCATCGATACGTCGCCTGCGGACGTGATCTTCGTCAACGATGATGTTGCCGTGCCCGGCGACGGAAGCACGTGGTCTACAGCCCTCAACGCACTGGACAACGCGCTGGCGCTCGCCTCGACGGGCGACGAGATCCGCGTTGCGACAGGAACCTATGCACCGACTGGATCGTCATTCGCGATACCAAACGGCGTCACTGTTCTGGGAGGCTTTGCCGGTATCGACGAGGACGAATCATCTGATCCCGCATCCAATCTCACGGTGCTCACCAGCGACCGATTTGGCGATGACATTCCCGACGACCCGCAGACATTCGCCGACAACGCCTCCACCATCATGCTGATCGAGAATGCCAACGATCTCATTCAGATCGACGGCTTCACCTTCAATATCAGTTCGCCCGGCCCGACCGGCTTTGATTCCGCTGGCGCTCTGCGCGCCGAAAACTGCACGCTTGACGTGTCGCGATGCCATTTCATCAACGTGAATGGTGTCCGGCAGATCGATGGTGGTGCGGCAAACCTTGAAGCCAGTTCGGTGACCTTCGAGCACTGCTCCTTTCATGACAATCAGGCCATCTTTAATGGCGGTGCGATCTATGGTGATGGGCTGCTGCAATTCGCTGCGCGCCAATGTACGTTCGACGGCAACGCGTCCGGGATTCGAGGCGGAGCCGTGAGCATCCGCATGAATGGCATCGTGACTGATCCCCTTGTGATCGATGACTGCACGTTTGAAGGAAACTCGGCGTCAATCGATGCGGCCCTTGAGCTCGATGCCATGGTCATCGATCTCCGAGATTGCATCGTGCAATTCAATACCGCGACCGACGAGCGGCTCGATCAACGCACCGTCGCACGCCTTGACGCTGATGAATTCACAATGACTCGATGTCAGTGGATCGGTAACGTCGGCACGATCGAGGGCAATCGGTTTGGCATCAACGACACATCAACGATTGTCGACTCACTCTTTGTGTCCAATGCGGGAGGGACGCATGGCGCTGTGCTCTGGGGCCGCAGTGACGACCTGACGATCGTTGGCTCAGTCTTCATTGACAATGCATCCATGGTGCATGGTGGCGCACTGACGCTTGGATCACGCGTGGAGTTCTGCCGGATCGAAGACTGCATGTTTGATCAGAATACGGCGCCGCGCGGCGGTGCCGTCTTCATGCAAGGCGAGATGCTCGAGGTTCACGAGACACAATTCACGGAGAACGCTGCGACTGTCGATGGCGGTGCACTGTTCGTCGATGGAATCGAAGAGCAGTCCGAAGTCGCCATGACGTCCACTTCGTTCGAAGCCAATGCCTCAAGTGGATTCGCCGGAGCCGTCTGGATGAACGATGGCACACTGACCGCGGACGGCGCGCTGTTCGGTGGCAACACCGCCATTGCCGGTGGTGCGATAGCGATCGTCGATACGACCGCTGCCTTCGATCACATCGACGTCATCGACAACGTGGCGACATTTGGCGGCGGTGGTATTGATGCCCTCCGCGGAACGCTAGTCGTGGACAATGCTCGCTTCGAGAGGAATACGGGTCGCGACGGTGGCGCCATCGCACTGGATACCGTCAACGCAATCGTTCGTGACGCGAGCTTTGAGATGAATGATGCCATCAACCAGGGCGGCGCGATGTTTGCCACATCGTCGACAGTGACGCTCGCAACCTGCGACATCCTGAACAACGCCGCCACATTTGACGGCGGCGGCGCTGCAATCATCGGTTCGGACATGACCGCTTTTGACATGACGCTCGTTGACAACGAGTCACTTCTCGCCTCAGGCGGCGGATGGGCACAGTCAGGCGGTTCGATCGTCATGGATTTTGCCGAGTTGACCGGCAACACAGCAACAACGTCTGGCGGCTTGATGTTTGATGGCGACACAATGACGCTCGCGAACGTAGTCCTCGAAGGCAATTCGTCACCCATGGTCAATACGTCGTGCATTGCATTCTCAATGGACGATTGCACGGCACAGAATTCCCCAGACAGCGTTGCGGTCGAATCACAATCGGACACGGTCATCATCCGCGACTGCATCTTCGACGAATGCCGAACGGCGCTCAGCCTGACTGGCACCGGCACCGATAGCCTGATCCGAATCGAACGCGTTGATGCACTTGGGAGTACACAGACGGGCATCGCGTGCAATTCCTCGGAGCGGCTCGAAATGGCCCTTGTCCGAGCGACGGCATCGGCCTCAAGCCTGTCCATCACTGGCATCGAATCGGGATTGATCGCGAACAGCATCTTCAGCGGTGGCTCGCGTGTGGTGAATTCCACGTTCAACGACCACGTAGAGCTTGTGAACTGTGTTATCACCGACGGCCAGTTCGCCGGGTTGGATCACTCATCCGGGAATCTCACGACGCGAAACTGCACCATTGTCGGAAACTCCATCGGCATTCGGATTGTCTTTGGTGGGCCGATCGACATTTTCAACTGCATCGTCTGGCTGAACGGCGACGAGACGGAGTCCGATCAGATTCAAACCTCCTCGTTTGCCGATGATCCGAGTGTGTCATTCTCGCTGGTGCAAGGACTCACCGGCGATCTCGGTGGCGTCGGCAACATTGATGGCGATCCGTTGTTCATCCACCTTGCCGGCGATGACGGCATCGTGGGCACACTCGACGATCTATACCGCGTGATGTCCGGCTCGCCCGTCATCGATGCGGGGAACGCTGTCGGTTTTCCCAACGATGTACTCGACCTGAATCAGAGTGGATCGACCAATGATCTCTGGCCGTTCGATATCAACCGCGATCCTCGGTTTGCCGGAATGAACTTTGATATCGGCGCGGCAGAGTTCCAGGGGAACCCTGCTGACTGCCCGGCCGACTGCGCGCCGCTTGGCGGTAATGGCCAGGTGAATGTCGACGACCTTGTGGCCGTCCTGCTCGGCTTCGGTACATCCGGTCCGTGCGACATCGTGCCACTGACCCCAGATGGAACGATCGGCGACGGCGTGATCATCATTGATGATGTGATCGCCGTGGTCAACAACTTCGGACCGTGTCCGTGAGTTGGCTTCGGGTTTGTGTAGGCCGGATTCTGTTGAACCCGGCACGATGACAGAGCAACGTTCATTGGCGGCGGCACAGCCCCCGCCCTACAAGTCTCATTCCTCATCGCTCATGGCTCATGACACATCCCTTCTCCCTACTTTCCATTCCCCTCTCCCCACCACCTCAGTAGCATGGACTGCCGGAGGAGGCTGCCATGCGAACCATTCTTCTGTCATCCTGCGTTGCCGGCATCACCGCGATCACCCACGCCGGTGTCCCGACGTACAGCACATTTGAACTGCAGTGTCGATCCAACTTCGGCAGCACGTTCAACCTGCCGCCCAGTACGTTCTTCACAAACGCAACGCCGGCCATCAATGACAGCCGACAGGTCGCGGTGCAACTCTCCGTCGTTGATGCCTCTGACGTCAGCGGCGTGTGGTTCGGCCAGAATGGCGCAGGATCCATCGTCTACACTTCGCCCGTCGGTGCGGCGGTCTCGAATCCAACGATGTCCAACGGCGGCTACACCGTCTTCGAACAGTTCTTTACGGCGACCGACGGCCTGTTCTTCTACAACTTCAACGTACATACGACCGGCTTCATCACCGACCAGCCGATCGGCGCTTCATCCTGGTCGAGCCCAACGGTGAACAACAACGGTTTCATCGGCTACCGTGCAGGATTCTTCGGCGACAACGCGTACTACATCTGGACCGGCCTGAGCGCGGTGCTCGTTGCCGCTGAAGTCGACCTTGTCGCAAGCAGTCCATACTCATTCATCTTCACGCCGACTTTCAACGACGCAGACCAGATTGCCGCCAAGGTTCGTCTCGGAAACTCCGGTCAGTTCGGCGAATCACAACCGGATGAAATTCGTCTGTTCAACATCGATGGCACATCCACATTGATCGAGACCGACATTGACGGTGATGCCATGTCGCCGTTCGACAGCTTTGACAATTCAGTTGCAGCGACCACCGATGGTCGCGTTGCATTCGTGGCGAACCTGCCCGGTAACCGCCGCGCGGTGTATCTGTCTGACGGCACGACCCGCACGTTGATCGCCAGTACGGCAAGCCCGGACCTGAACGAGATCGAATTCTTCTCCCCCACCGCGAACGACAATGGTCTCGTCGCGTTTCGCGGCGTCGATGGCAACGGTCTGCAGGCGATCTTCGTTGGCGATGGCACCACCCTGACGCGCGTGATTGGCGAACATGATCTCATCCCCACCGATCTTGGCACCGGCCGAATCGATCAGAATGACAACTCGCCGGTGTTCGGCGGTTCGATTCGCATCAATGAATCGGGTGACATCGCGTTCAATTGTGCACTGACGCCGGAGAACAACGATCAGATCGAATGGGGCAGCGGGATCTATGTCGCGCAGGCCGTGACTGCAATACCGTGTCCGTGGGATTGCGCACCGAATGCGGGGAACGGCGTGGTGAACATCGATGATCTGCTCGCAGTGATTAACAGCTTCGGCGATCCCGGCGGACCGTGCGACAGCGCGCCGGACAACGGTGATGGCACATTCGGCAATGGCATGATCAACATCGATGACCTGCTCGCGGTGATCAACAACTTCGGCGATTGCCCGTAGGGCAGCTCTCAGTCTTCAGCTGTCAGCTTTCAGCATGACCCTGTAGGCCGGGTTCTGTTGAACCCGGCGCGTATGACGTCCGCTCAACGCCACAGTTGCAGGATGTGGATTGTGTTCCCGCCGCGGAACATCCAAAGATGCCGGGTTCAGCAGAACCCGGCCTACAAGTCACCAGTCGCGAGTCACCAGTCGCTTCTCTTCCCTATCTCCACATCCCCGATCCCGACTCCCTTTTCTTTCACATCAACTGAGAGAAACAGGACTCTTCTGTCAGAAGAGTAGTGGCCGCGCGGCATGGCTCAGGCGATGCTGGATGGACCGGCCGACGGATCAATATCCGTGTTCACTGCGAAGAGGAACGGATTGCGAATGCCATGCGGCGCGTCGCCGGGGGTCGCGTTGTCCCTGCATCCGGACCTCATTGAACTCGCTGAGCGAGCAAAGGGATCGACGATGTACTCAGGACACACCACTCGATTGTCATGCATTGCCTCATGCTGCCTCCTCGCGCCGTTGGCGCTGGCGGGCGTAGGCGACACTCTTAACGACACCACACGCGGCAACGACGACGGCGTCACCAACGGTGCCCCGCCGCTCGTCTTCGCCTATGGACTCCCTCACGAACCCATGGGTCAGGCGATCCTCACGCAGGAAGCCGGCCGCCTCAAAGTGTCAAACCTTGGTTCGAGCGGCAAGGACGGCGTGAGCATCGCCACCGGCGGCACCTATGAAATGCAGATGGAAGTCGACTTCGCGCCATCACCGCAGCCAGGCACGTTCACTGTCGACAGCTTCTTCGACATCGCATACCAGATCGACTTCGCACCGCAGGGTGCCGGCCCGGATGCCATTGCACTCCTCAGTACCGGAACGTGCGACCAGATGGCAGTCCTGGTTGAGACGTTTCTAGATGACCAACTGGTCGACAGCAAGGTCTTTCAGAACCCGCAGCCGGGCGAAGTTCTGATCGTCAGCAACATCGGTTCGAGCGGCCAAGACGGCGTGCGCATGAATCTCGGCGGACTTCCGCCCGGTGATTTCAACGTCGATAGCTTCTTTGATATCGCGTACGCCATTGATCCCAATGGCAGCATCGGTGGATGTCCATCCGTCGGCGCGATCAACCGAGCACGCGTGTCGCTTCAGGCCTGCGCTCCGCCGCCGCTTGCCGATGCTCGGGTCACCGTGCGTTGTGCCAACATTCCTGAAGTCTTCATCCTCGACGAAGCGCTGGCGACGTTCAATCCGGACTCCTTCTTTGACATCGACCTCGGACCATATTGGCGTTCGCTCGGCCAGAGCCAGTTGCAGTCTGACCATGATCAGTTGACCGTGTCGAACATCGGTTCGAGTGGCCAGGATGGCGTGTCGATCGACCTCGGCGATCTCGAAGAGCCGAACCCGCTGTATCCGTGTGCACTCGCGCTCGACCTGCAGGAACTCGCCCCGGGCGGCGTCTGGCAGTGCGACAGCTTCTTTGACATCACCTATCGCATCGACGAGACGTCCGGTGCCGGCGGCGATATCAGCTACATCGGTCCGTGCGATGCAACGTCATCGGGCGGCGGCGCACACGTGCAACTTTATCTTCAAGGCACGCTCGTGGACGAAGCCGTTTTCCCGTCCAGCGCCAATGGTGACACGCTCATCGTGTCGAACATCGGTTCGAGCGGTAAGGACGGCGTGCGCATCGATCTGGGCAACATCCTCGGCGACGATGGTTTCACTGTCGACAGCTTCTTCGACGTGACGTACCAGGTGTCGGGTAGTGCCGCGATCGCGGGTCACGCTGCCGTGACCGCTGACCAGATCTTCATTCGAAACATCTCGTGTGTTGGTCCGCCGCAAGGCACCAGCAACGAACCGCAGGTTGTGAAGATTCGCACGACGAACCCGACGATCGAAGTGCTCGGCGCCACGCTGGCGATGCCCGCACCGTGCCCGTGGGATTGTGCGCCGGCTGGTGGCAACGGTCAGGTCAACATCGATGATCTGCTCGCCGTCATCAACAGCTTCGGCGATCCCGGCGGTCCGTGCGACAACACGCCGCTCAACCCGGACGGCACGTTCGGCAACGGCATCGTAAACATTGATGACCTGCTCGCAGTGATCAACAACTTCGGTCCGTGCCCGTGAGTGATGGGTGATGAGTTAGAGTTGTGGGTTGTGGGTGCTGAGCTGAGAACTGAAAGCTGATCGCTCAAGTCACACACACGAGGCCGCCTTCGGGCGGCCTTTTTCGTTGGGCTTTGGGCTGTGGGCTGTGGGCTGTTGGCTGTTGGCTGTTGGCTGTTGGCTGATGGCTGATGGCTGATGGCGAGGATTTGTAGGGCGGGGGCTGTGCCCCCGCCGCCGATCATGCCATGAGGTTCATGCCGGGTTCAGCAGAACCCGGCCTACATGTCGCCCGTCGCCAGTCACAAGTCCCTTCTTTTCCCTCTTCCCTGTTCCCTTCTCCCAATGACAACACCGCACGCAACATGGCGCACGGTGTGATGGACGCTCGTTTCGACCGATCCGCGCGATGCGGGCCGATCGATGATGTCATGAGGGAAGGCGAACCGACGACGCGGGCGTCGTGGTCTAGCAGAGCACGGCAAACGTCAGGATGGTCAGAAGCATCAATCGCTTGCGGTGGTCGGTGACGGCGGTCAAAGTCTGCATCAGCATGGGGGTGAACCTCGTAAGACAGATATGGTGATGTCTGCCCTACACTATTCAACCGGCGCGCCAGCCCCGTGCCAAGACATTCTCTGGCAGTTCTGGCATGTTCCGCGGCCTTCTTACCGGAACGCCCGATGGAGACTTTGACGGATGTTGACCCAACACCACATCGCGTGTCGTCTGCGCACCACACTGTTGGCCGCACTCATCACGCTTCTCGCCCTCGTGAGCCCGGTTTCGGGGCAGACGTCCGACGCGGAATCCGCGGTCCAGGCGATCTCCACCGTCACACGATGGGTGCATGATTTCGAAACACCACCGATCGACAGCGATCGCGCCGCCGTCGCGTTATCGGACGTCACCGCCACATGTGTACAACTCCGCAAGCGCGGACGTGTCATCGGATTCGGCATGGATGATGGTGGCGATGACCGAATGCTGCGTCGCGCTGCCGGCCGCGCACTCGCCGCCACGCTCAACGATCGCAACGTGCGCGAGCTGCCGGAAGAGCTTCGTTCGACCATTGGTGCTGACCTCACGATCGAAGTTGAACTCGCGGGGAATCTCCAACCGGTCGCCGGCCGACGTTTTGCTCGCGCGGCTGAAGCGTTTGATCCCGGTCGTCACGGTATTGCCGTGCGCCGGCGCGATACGCTGGTGTGGCGATTCCCTTGCGAGATGCTCGCAGAAGGCACCGCCGAACGCGTCGAACAACAGATTCGACAACTCGCGATCGAACTCAAACTCCCGCCGCGGGCTGAACTCGATGCGCTCATCACCGAACATGATGTGAGCGTGTACCGATTCGAAACATCGCACCTCGTCTTGCCAACCGGTGCGGCGGTTCCGCTTGTCCTTCAACGCGGCGATACCGTCGTGCCGATGCAGCGGGCGTCGCTCGATACCGCTCGCGAGCTCGCCGATGACATTGCGATGCATCTCATCAACCGATTCGTCGATATCGATGATCCGGACAAGGAACTCGAAGTGATCGGCTTCCGCGCCGACGTCCGTGCGAACGCCGCCCTTCCGCCGTTGCAGCTTGAAGGTGAACGCAACACGTTGATGGGCATGATCGCCCTCGCTCGCTACGCCGGCTCATCATATGTGGATCAGGAGCGCGCGACGGCTGCACGCAATGTCGTTCGGGCCTATCTCGATGAGTCATCATTCACCTCTGAATCCGATGATGCGAACATCGTCGCATTGCGCGTCCTCATGCTCTATGCGTGGGCGCGGCTGAATGAGCCAGTCGATCGCGCAAGCTGGACGGCAAGTCATGATGCGTTGCGCCGCGTGTCGAACATGCAGACGACGAACTTCGCCCCGATCACCCAGGCGCTGATTGCGTATGCAGCGTCGCAGACGTTGATGGCATCGCCCAGTGCGCTCGACGCTGATCGTGTGCGCGGACTCATCGAGTCCGCGATGGCCAGCGTTGAAGAACCGCAACTCCCCACGCTGCTGCCATGGCTTGGTTGGGCCGCATTGGACTACGCGCACTACACGAACTCGGAGATTCCTGGCGCCGATGTGCTGGCGAACACCATTGATCGACTTGCGTCCAGTCTTGTCGGCGCGACGGATCGTCCCGGTCCGCCAGAACTCGATGGCGGGATTGACCTCGTGGCCGAAGACGGCGCGATTCGCGTTTCGGCGCAAACCACACGACCGGCTGCATTCCTCGCGCGACTCCTGCATGATCAGCGCCTCGCCAGCGAGAATCCGATTGCCATGTACGGCCGACATCTTCGAACGCTGCGGTTTCTCGAGCAGCTCAGCCTTCGCCCGGAGATGGCGTGGAGCTCGCCGGGAAGTACGATCGCGGTCGGCGGATTGCGCCAGGCGATGTGGGATGGTGCGATGCCGTTGCCAGCACAGGCACTCGGTCTGGAGACCGCGGTGGAGACGCTGGGTCCGTAATCGCGCCAAAAACCGCATTCGGGGATTGTTTCCGCCGATTTTGCGACCGAAACGCCGAATTCAGGTCATCTGGCGGGAACATGGACCGTCTAGAATCGTCTGACGGACGGGACACGCCCGTGAACATCCCATGCGTTGGAGTGAATCTCGCATGAAGAAGCAGTTGATTGTCATGGCCGGCCTTTCACTTGCGATCACCGCAGGTGACAGCCTGGCACAGAACCTCTCGGATCGAATTGCGCACGTGCAGCAGCAGCGTTCGCGCCAGAAAGCGCTGACCAAAGGTGAACTGCTCGGCGCGCTCGTCTACAACGACATCAGCGTCAGCTTTGATGAAACACCGTTGCGCGATGCGATCGATTACGTCGAGAACGTCATCGGTGTGCAGGTCGTCGGTCGGTACAACGATGACCGATCCGGCGAAGGTATGGATCCGGACATGTCCATCACGCTCGAAGCCGAAGGCGAGCCGGCACTGAATGTGCTCGAACGCATTCTCGATCTCGCCACGGACTTTGAAGAGAACACGTGGCAGATTCGAAACGGCTACATCGAAGTCGGCACCAAGAACCGACTCGCGATGCGCGGCGCACAGGAAATCAAGTACTACCCGATTCAGGATCTGCTCTTCGAAGCCCCCCACTTCGACAACGCTCCCGAGCTCGACCTTGACAGCGCCCTCAACCAGTCCAATCAGGGCGGTGGTGGTGGCGGTGGCGGCGGCGGTGGCGGATTCGGCGGCGGCGGTGGTGGCGGCGGCGGTGGCGGTGGCGGCGGCGGCCAGGGTGGTTCACTGTTCGGTGATCCCGAAGGCGAACCCGATCGCGTCTCCGAAGCCGAGAAGGCACAGCAAATCGTTGATCTGATCACCACAACCGTCGAGCCTGATGGCTGGACCGACCTCGGTGGCGATTGGTCAACCATTCGCTTCTATCAGGGCACGCTGATCATTCGCGCCCCTGATTTCGTGCATCGTCAGATCGATGGCTATCCCGCGCCGATCCCGCCGGGTCGTCGTGGACTGTCAAGCGTGCAAGCCGGTTTCGGCCAGCGCTACGTCAGCCTGACCGGCAGCGGCGCATCCGTGGTTGTCGATGACATCGACGATGGTGGTTCGGTGTACTCGCCGGACGGCACGGTCACCGGCCGCGAATAACCCACGCGGAACATACAAGTCATGTTTCACCAACGCCTCGGCCCTTGCGGCCGGGGCGCGTTCGTTTTGGGCTGTGGGCTGTGGGCGAGAAGTGTAGGGCGGGGGCTGTGCCCCCGCCGTCGTTCATGCCATGAGGTTCATT
>JBCCFX010000059.1:0-19083 GCA_039029515.1 Planctomycetota bacterium | reverse complement strand
TCGTGGACGTCAAGGACATCCTGACCGTTGCATTGGTGTCCGCGACCGTTGCATTGGTGTCCGCGACGATGTCGGTCAGGTTCTGCTCACTGATGTCAGCAATGGTCAGCTTCGCGCCCTGTTCGGACAGGATTCGAGCCACACCGCCACCGACGGCGCCGACACCCTGAATCGCAACATGCAAGCCTTCGAAGTTCACATCGCGACTTCGATGGGCGAGCGCGGCCTTCATCGCGTTGACGACGCCTTGCGCCGTATGCGGCGAAGGATCGCCGCCGGTCGAGACGGTTTCGCCGCCTTTGACGTGTGGCGTCTCGTGCGCCATCCAGTCGACGAACTGCGTGTCGACGCCGACATCTTCCGCGGCGATGTACACACCGTTGAAGGTATCGACGAATCGACCCATCGCACGAGCTTCCGCTTCGGTGGCCTTGTGGCCCGGACGCGGCAGCATGATCACGCTCTTGCCGCCGCCCATGGGCAGGCCGGCGCAAGCGGACTTATACGTCATGCCTTCAGAAAGGCGAAGCACGTCGTAGATGGCGTCGGCTTCTGTGGCATAGTGCCAGCGTCGCGTACCTCCAAGTGCGTTGCCCAACACGGATGAGTGCAGGGCGATGATGGCGCGCAAGCCGGTCTCTTTGTCGTAATGCATGCAGACGCGTTCGTGTCCGCGTTCAATCATCTGCTCGAGTGTGTTCATGCTCAAATCTCGTTGCGTGATCAGCGATGTCGTGCCAGACGACATCGATTGCAATTGCGGCGGTCATCCAACCGTCAGGTCGGGATGTCTTCCGTCTTGACCACCGAGCCGGAACCGAACTGCTGGATGTTCGTCTGGTTCGGCACCAGTCCCTTGCCGAAGGCTTCCGCGTCCGGCGTGCTTTCCGGGGTGACGTAGTGCTCCATCGGCAGTTGGTTGACGCGGTTCAGTGCCGCCTTGGCGGCCTTGCGCATCGAATCATCAGTGTTCTGCCGCAGGTCGCGAATCTTGTCGTCAATGTCCTTGCCGGCGAGGGCAAAGATGTGCTTGACGATGGCCATGTCGTGTTCGAGCTGTTCGCCTTCAAGACCGTCGCGGATGGACTTGTCGAGTCGTGACAACGCGCAGGACATCGCGTAGATCCAGATGCCGCACCAGCTGAGGCGTGCCTGCACCATCTGATTGGTGACGAGGCTTTCCTCATGCTCCTTGAACATCAGCTTGACCTGATGGCTGAACTCGCGAATGCGCTTCTCGAGATCGGTCTTCATGACGTGCAGCGACGGATGGACGTTTCGAATCGCCGGTGCCGGTCGACGGAGACCGAGGAACAACTCACTGCCAATCTGCATCGCGGCGCCCATGTGCTTGAACGGGTTCGCCTTGACGCCGAGCATGAAGTTACCGAGCTGTTTGGAGCCGTACGCAAACACGAAGCTGTGCATCACTTCGTTTGCGCCTTCAACGATGATGTTGATGCGGCTGTCGCGCCAAAGGCGTTCGACGACGTTCTCGGTCATGTAGCCTTCGCCGCCCATGATCTGCAGCGCATGATCAACGGTGCGGAATCCGATCTCCGAACAGAAAACCTTGCATGCTGCGGTCTCGAGCATGATGTCTTCATCTTTGCGATCGACGATGCCGGTGGTCATGTAGAGCATCGCATCGAGCGCGTAGTTGTACGCGGCCATTGTGGCGATCTTCTCCTGCACCTGATCAAACTCCGCAATCGGACGATCGAACTGATGGCGGTGGAGTGCCCACTTGCCGGCTTGCTCGAATGCAGCCTTGGCCGCACCGACCATGCCTGCCGACAGCGTGCAGCGCCCGTAGTTGAGGCACGTCAGCGCAACGTTCAGGCCGCGGCCTTCCTTGTGGAGCAGACGATCGACCGGGACCTTGACGTCCTTGAAACGAATGCGTGCCTGCCATGTGCCGCGGATACCGCACTTGGAGCGGTTCCGGCTGAAGATGTCGATGCCTTCGAGGTCCGGCGTACAGATCAGCGCCGTGACTTTGTCCTTTGTCTTGCCTGTCTTCGGGTCGGTGACGCGATGCTGTGCCATGACGGTGAACAGGCCGGCGAGTGCGCCGCTGGTCGCCCACTTCTTCTCGCCGTTGAGAATGTAGTGCGTGCCGTCTTCGCTCAATTCGCAGCGTGTTTCCTGACCGCCGGCGTCGCAACCGACGTTGGGTTCGGACAGGCAGAACGCGCTGAGCGTGTCGGTCGCCATGCGTCGGAGGTAACGGTTCTTCTGATCTTCGGTGCCGAAGAGGACAAGGGCGCCGCAGCCGATCGACTGGTGCGCGGAGACCAGCACGGCGGTCGAGCCGCACGATTCACCGATGCGCTGCAGGACGCGGTTGTAGCTGGTGATGCTGAAGCCGCCGCCGCCGTATTCGCGGGGGATGATCATGCCCATCACCCCGAGGTCGAACAAGCGCTGGATGGCCCAGTCCGGGATCTCCTGGTTCTGATCGATCTCAAAGTGGGGATGTTCGTTACGAAGGTATTCGTCGAGGCCGGCGAGCAACTGATCGCAGCGTGCAACTTCATCCGGCGCGATCTCCGGGTACGGGAAGACGAGCTGCTCTTTGAAGTTGCCCCAGAAGACATTCTTGATCAGGCCCATCGATGCCGGATCGGGTCCGAGCATTTCTTCCGCCTGCTGGATCTGCTTGCGGTCCTTTTCGGAGATGTTCTTCAGGTTCTGGGCGAGATTGTTGCTGGACACGATCAGGTCTCCTTCTCGCGTCGTGTTCACGACGCGTGCGATCTGCCTCTTCCGCGCGGCTGGCGATGATCCCGGGGCATCTGTCGTGCTTTCGGGACCGATGTCCCGCCCCGCGACGGATGCGTACCAACCGAATGAAATTTCTGTCACCGACTCATCCCGAACGCCACAGATGTCCCGTGCCCACCAGGCTGCCGGTGTCACGATTGTAGCGGCGTCCGTGCCGATACTCCGTCCGATCGACGCATGCGCCGCGCGGTTTCCGTGCGGGCAGATCGATCGCTCGAACCATCTGTCTCAGGCGGCAAGTCTTCAGGCATGGTGTCTGCCTCAGGAAGCCGGCTTCGATTCGGTATGAATTCTACCTCACCGACGAGAGAATGCCTAGCGGGATTTATGGCCGAATATATGAAGGCAAAAGCGGATTCAAGCCTTGGCAAATATGGTTCGAAGCCGATCCTGTGCCTCCGGACCGGCAATGACTTCGGCTGACAATTCAGCTGCCCGGTCGAAGACCGCATCATCGAACGATCCATCGAGTTCGTTCAGCCAGTTCTTGGTCACCGCCAGGGCATGACGACCGCCTCGCGCAAGCAGGTCCGCGAGCTCATCAGTCGTCGATTCGAGCTCAGCTTTGGGCGCGAGATGCGTCGCGAGACCAAGGCCGAATCCCTGTTCGCCGGCAATCGTGCCGCCCGCAAGCAGCATCGCGCGGGCGCGACCGGCACCGATCTTGCGAATCAGCCACGGCGCGACGACGGCAGGACACACACCGAGATCGACCTCGGGATACCCAACCTTCGCTTCCGGATGCGTGACCGCGAAATCGGTCATCACCATGAGCCCACATCCGCCGCCGACCGCCGCACCCTGCACGCGCGAAATGGTGGGGATGGGTAGGCGACGAATCGACCGCATGACGCGGGACAAGCCGCGCAACATGTCCGCCATCGCATCGGGATCGCTGATCACGCCCTTGAGATCCATCCCTGCGCAGAAGCTCTTGCCCGCACCAGCGAGGATCAACACACGCGCGCCCGAATCGGTGCCGATCGTCGTAATGGCATCTTCGAGCGCCGTGATGAGTTCGGGTGACAGCGCATTGCGCGCTTCCGGCCGGCACATCGTGACCGTGACGATGGCCTCGCGTCGTGTGATATCGATCAGATCAGACATGTGCGGAGGATAGCACTGCGGTCGCGTCCCGGCGACCGGAAAACCACTACTCCAGCAGACTGCCGCACTCCGGGCACCGCTCGTTGAATTCAAGCCCACGCAGGTCGTAGCCGCACTCCACGCATGCACCACGCTTCAGCCGTTTGGACCAGATCGCAGCTCGACTGGATTCGAACACGAGCACGATCACGCGCGCGATCCGCACCACAACCGCGGTCGCAAAGACCAGCATCACCCACCAGATGAATGTGTTCGCAACCCAGCTTCGCAGCACGCGCTGCGTTCGCAGGCGTTCCGGCGATGTTCGCGCGTGCCATCGCAACGCAAGCTCAGAATCGCTTCGGACGAGCACTTCGGCGGCAATCGCTTCGTGCATTGGATCATCTTCCGGGAGCGTCACGTCGATCTGCCGCTGCGGCGACGCAAAAAGGTCGAGATCCAATGTCGCCGCCTGCGGACGAATGCGCATCGCGAACGGCCAGCCTGCGCATTCATCGGTCGCACGAACGAAGAAAGTCCCGACTGACCGGCCAGTCAGGCTCGCGCTGACGTTGCGATCTTCTTCGGTCAGCCGCGCAATGATCTCGCCTGTATCCACCAACGACTCGATCGCGCCCTGCACCGCAATCTGTTCGACATCGCGCACGATGATCGACTGCGTGAGGATCGTGCATGGCAACGCGAGCAGCAGTGACAGCACAAACGCAACATCGCTCGCGCGCGTCCAGACCGTCTGCTGCTTTCGCGCTGAGTAGTACTCGATGCGGCGCCACGAACGCCGAATGCGTCGAATCAGATTCACATCAAACGCTCCGAACGAATGACGAGATCACAGAACAGGCTTCACGCCGCCGATGACGATGCGACACCGGAAGATGATTCGTGCTGCGCCTGCGATCGGATGCGGCCACGCTGCCACCACAGGACGAGAATCGTGGAGATGATCTTCGAACCCGCGGTGATCACGCCGCGGACCGTACCTGAGATCTTGCTCTTGCCTGATCGTCGACGCCGATACGGCACATCGACCTCTGCCGACGGGAGATCGAGCAGGGCGACTTTCATCTGCATTTCCACCGTCCAGCCCCAGGTGCGATCCGCCATCCGGAGTTGTCGATACGCAGGCCACGTGATCGCGCGCAGCGGACCGAGATCCGAAAACCGTCGACCGCCCAGCACTGCGATCATCGTGCACGCGAGACCATTGCCGAACCGTTGCACCACGTTCAATGCGCCGGGCTCAGCGCGGCGAACCCGCGATCCGATCACACACACCGCGCGACCAGCCGAAATAGGTTCCAGAACCGAGGGCAACGCCGCGGGGTCGTCAGACAGATCCGCATCGAGAAACGCCACGGCATCCGGCGTCGGGTCAGTGCTGGCAATCCAGTCCAACGCCTTCAGGCATGCCGCGCCATAGCCGCGCTGTTGTTCACGTACAACGATCGCACCGTGTGCGGCGGCAGCGTCGCCGGTGCCATCCGTACTTGCGTTGTCGGCAATCACGACATGTCGGACCACCGACTCCCGAAGTGGCGCTAGCGCCTCAAACAGGGCATCGATGTTCTCGCGTTCGTTGAATGCCGGGATGACGAGATCACAGATCGGGGCAGTCACGGTGACCATCCTAGCGATCTCCGATCAAGATGATCTGTGCGATCCTCGCTCGCAGTTGACGGTCGACGGGTTCAGCTTCGCTGACGGACGGTGATGCGTCGTTGAGACTACTCGGCGCCGGGTATGGCGAGCATGTCACGCAAGGCCACGCCGGGATCTGGCTGGCGCATCAGGTGTTCGCCGACGAGGACGATGTTCACGCCGTGCTGTCGCAGGCGAACGAGATCATCGTGTGTTCGGATGCCTGACTCACTGACAAGCACGCGCGTGTCGTCCAGCATGTCCGCGAGACGGAACGTGTGATTCAGGTCCGTCGTCATCGTGCTGAGATCACGGTTGTTGATACCAAGCAGGCTGTACCCGGCGTGCGGGAACCCGATGTGCTGTTTGGCGCGCAGCAGGTTCTCCGGCGAATGCGCTTCAACGAGCGTCGTCATGCCGAGTTCTCGACAAAGGATCATCAGATCCACCAGCCGCGCTTCCGGGAGCACTTCGGCGATCAGCAGGACCGCATCGGCGCCTGCCGCTCGTGCTTCCCAGATCTGGTATTCATCAACGACGAAGTCCTTTCGAAGGACCGGCAACGGCATCGCGGCTTTGATCGACTGGATGTAGCCGAGGTGACCGCCGAAATACTTTTCGTCCGTGAGACAGGAGATCGCCGCTGCACCGGCTTCCGTGTACTGTTTGGCGATGGCCACCGGGTCGAAGTCATCACGAATCTGTCCGGCCGAAGGACTCCGCTGTTTGATTTCCGCGATGACGCGCGTCGTATCGCGGTGGTTCACATCAACCAGGGCATTGAAGAAGTTGCGCGGCGGCGCGACCGATCCATCTTCGACTCGGGCGCGCAACAGATCGATTGGCGTCGTGCCCTTCGCCTTGGCCACTTCAACTCGTTTATGGGCCAGGATTTCGTCGAGAACGGCCGGCATGGGCGTGGTCTTCCTTCTGGTGCTCGCCTTCGGACCTGACGTTATAGCCTCCGGTCCCGCCATCGACCAACCCGAAGCGGTCGCAGATGCGATCCAGACGCCGGTACCGACGCCCTGGTTGCCCGGCTCAGTCGGCGTGATCGCCCTGGCGCTGGTCGGTGCCAGCGGCATCTGGCGTCTGCGCGATCAATCGCTCGAAGAACGCTCGCGCATTGATCCGCTCGCAGCACTCGGCCTGTTCTTGGCGTACATGCTGCTGAGTGTGATTGCCGCACAGGTGGCCTACGCGATGCGCGGTATCGAGAATATTGAGCTCACGGCAACGAAGGACATCGTGATCGTTGTCGGTTCAAGCTATCTCGTGCAGGTGCTGATGATCATCGGCTACCTGATGTTGGTCGTGCGTCGGCCGCGCATGTCATGGATACGATCGGTCGGCGTGGGCGTGATTGCGATTGCATTGACGATTCCCATCGTGATGGGCACGACCGCGGTCCTGCGCTGGATCATGTCAATCGTGCAGAATGAGCCGATCGATCAGATCGGGCACAGCACGCTGGATCAGATGCTCGCGGCACCGCGCGATGGGTGGCTCATCATGCAGATGCTGCTGGTGACGATCGGCGCCGGCATCGTGGAAGAAGTCGCCTATCGTGGCGTGGTCCAGCAGGGGCTGCGATCCGTCGGTATCGGTCCGTGGCCGGCGATCATCGCGACCAGCCTCATCTTCGCGGGCATGCACGCATCTGTCGTGGATGCCGAGGCAATTGTCGGGCTCTTCCTGCTCAGCCTCGCGCTGGGCTGGGCATGTGAACGCACCGGCCGTCTGTCGGCATGCACCACCATGCATGTGCTGTTCAATGCCACGAACCTCGTCCTGGCTATGCTGCTGCACGCCACGTAGCACCGGCTCGATCGCTCCTGCTACAGTACCGCTTCCATGACCACGACGACCGCAACATCAACGCGTGAACGAATTCTCACCGGCGACACACCGACCGGCCAGCTGCATCTCGGCCACTACGTCGGTTCGGTGAAACGGCGTGTCGAAATGCAGGAGACGCACGACTGCTATTTCATTCTCGCGAACATGCATGCGTTCACGACACGATCCGAGAAGCCGGATGAAGTACGCCGGGACTGCTTCGAGATCGTGCGCGACTATCTCGCGATGGGCATCGATCCGGAACGATCCTCGATCTTCCTTCAGTCCGAAGTTCCGACGATCGCCGAACTGACGTTCCTTTTCGCGATGCTGCTTCCGTTCAACCGCGTGATGCGCAATCCGACGCTCAAGGATGAGATCAAGATCAAGGGCCTTGGTGAGACGTACAGTTTCGGCTTT
This sequence comes from Planctomycetota bacterium, assembly GCA_039029515.1. Lineage (GTDB taxonomy): Bacteria > Planctomycetota > Phycisphaerae > Phycisphaerales > SM1A02 > JBCCFX01. The sequence continues at coordinate 11,292 of JBCCFX010000059.1, read as the reverse complement.
CCGTTGTACGCCGTCGGACAGACCGCGGACATTCTCTCCTTCCGTGCGCACAGCGTGCCGGTGGGGGAAGATCAGGTGCCGCACCTCGAACTGACCCGCGAAGTCGCGCGGCGATTCAACCAGATGTATTGCGGCGTCTCGGATCAGGCGGACGATGCAGATCACGTCGCTGAAGGCGGTGTGTTTCCCGTGCCTGTCGCCGACGTCGGCAAGGTCGGTCGTCTGGTCGGCACGGATGGTGTCCAGAAGATGAGCAAGTCACTCGGCAATGCGATCTTCATCACGGATACGCCGAAGCAGGTCAAGAAGAAGCTCGGCAAGCTCTATACCGGTCGTCAGAACCCGACCGATCCGGGTGACACGGATAACGCGTTGTTTCAGTACGTGCGCACGTTCATCCCTGATGCGGACCGCGTCGCCGAACTTGAGCGCGCCTATGCCGCGGGCGACAACATCGGCGATGGTCACATCAAGGTTGAAGTCGCTGAAGCAATCAGTGCGCTGCTGGAACCGATGAAGGAACGTCGCGTGATGTACGAGGGTGACGATGACACGATCATGGACATCCTGAAGGCTGGATGCACACGCGCCAACGCGATGGCCGAGGAAACGCTTGAGCTCGCCAAGGACGCGGCGCAACTCAAGTTCTTCTCGCGCGATATCGCGTATCGATGACCCGAAGCTGACCGATAGTCGTTTATGGAATGACAGACCGGCCGGAAATCACTCCGACCGGTCGTGCCGCGATGAAGTTGTTCTATGGCCGTCAGAAGGCAAAGACCGCTTCAAGCACTTTCGCGATCAATCCCTTTTCATTCGTTCGTTTGAGTTCGCCTTCGTGCGTTCGGACGATGCTCAGATCCCAGATCTGTTGCGAGAAGATCGTGTTGCCCGGTGAGACGTCATCGGAACGACATTCGCCGGTGACTTTCATGATCGAGATCTCTTCATCCGTCTGAATCGTCGTGCATGCTTCGAGCACGAGATTGCCATTCGGTCGCACTTCGATGACGCGGGCGGTCAGCCTGTCGGTCATGGAGTCCTTGCGCTCGTATTCGCCTTCGCCTTCGAACTCCTTGTTGAAGTCGAGGTTCACTTGCGGCAGATTGGTCGAGCTGCCGGCTTCAAGCTGAAGCTCAAGCAAATCGGGCAACTGGAAATTCGGCCACGCCGCGATGCCACCATCGATCTCGAATGCCTTTTCCGTTTCGAGTTCGTGCTCGCGTTTCGTCGTGCTGTTCTCGCGCACGATGATCTGAATCAGGTCGTGCTTGTTGAACTCGCGCGGTTCTGGCTCCGCAACGAAGAACATGCTCTGCGCTTCCAGCTTGTGAACCGGTTCGCCGGAACTATCCGGCTCGGGCAATGGCTGGTTGGCAAGCAGTGATGACGACGATGATGGCGGAACATAGTGCGTCGCGTTGACGTTGGTGGTCGTGCCGTCCTGGCCGAGTGCGGCCGCCGCAATCACCGAGGACATCAACAGGCTCGTTCGGGTGATCAACATGTCTTAGTCCTTTCGTGCGGTCTGAAGCGCGATCTGCACCTGCATCGTCTGAGCATCTACAACGGCAAGTCGTTCAGTCTCGATTCGGGCATAGAACGGTTCACGGTGATTCTGAAGATTGAATTCGATGGTGTCGCCGCGCTTGCCCTTACCGCGGGCAACCGCAGGCATGGTCATGATCATGTCACCGACAATGCACTGAATCGTGACGGTGTCACCACGATGCATCAGCGTCGGGCGCTTGATGTCGTCTCGACGAATCGGCTGTGCCTTGCGCAGCGAGCGTGCGGGTTCGTGGCCGATGCACTCCGCTGCTGACAGCAGCAGGCCGCGCTGTTGCGGCGTGACCCACATGGATTCAGTCCGCACATCGTCGGATCGGATCGTCTGGCCGGCGCGAACCGCATCAATCGTGGTACATGCATCCACGCGGATCGTCGGCGTGACGCCGATCGAGAACTCGTTGATGCGTGCGTTGTCGCGGATGACGCCAACATGCAGCAAGAGTGACTCTGATCGTTCACTACGCTTGTTCTGGACGATGAACTCGTGTGTCCGTGCATCCATGTCGAGCACGGCTTCATCCTGAGACTTGAATGACAGTCGAAGATCAGCAGGCTCGACGCGGTAGAAGGCGATCAGGCGATCGGCGATCACCGCGCGAAGTGTCTTGCTCTTGAGCAGGTCCGCGGCGGTCGGGATGTCGATGGTCGCGCCAACGCCGCCAACGGCAGTCGGTGAGGTCGTTGGGTTCTCAATGGAAATCGGCTTCATCGCGACCGGTGCCGCGAGTCGGCTGACCTGCGACGGCCGGACGACGACACGCTGCCCGGAGAGATTGATCAGTCCCCAGTGCGCGCCGGCGGCATCAAGTCGCTCGAAGACATCGGCGACGTCGATTTCGATGGTCGCGAACGGATCATCGCGCGTGGCGACGATCAACGAGCCGAGTCGAAGGGCATCGGTGCCGTCGAGGGTCGCGATGTCGCGCAACCGAATATCCGTGTGATCGTGGTCGAGTCGAACTTTTCGGCGCAATTGAATGGAGTCAGCGGCGACAGTGGTCGCGAGCATCAAGGCGCCAATTGTCGTCAGCATGCGATGAATGTGCGAGTGCATCATGGCGATGAGGTCCCGGTCAGGTCAGAAGAGATCAGAAGCGTCGAAGCTGGCCGATTGTCTGCAGCGCTTCATCCGCAGCCTGGATCGACTGACTGTTCAACTCAAATGCGCGCTGCGTGCGAATCAGGTCAACGAGTTCGGTGACCGGATCGACGTTGGAACTCTCGAGCGATCCCTGCAGCAGTCCGCCGCGGCCTTCTTCGCCCGGATTGCCACTATTGGCCGGTCCGGATGCTGCGCTGGGGACATACAGGTTCTCACCGACCTGTCGCAGGCCAGTTGGATTGATGAACGTGGCAGTTTCGATCTGTCCGACTTCGCTTGGCGTTTCGGAACCCTCTTCCAGAATGCTGACGATGCCGTCCTTACCAATCGTGACCGTCTGTGCGTTCTCAGGAATGACAATCTGCGGATCGAGGATTCGACCCTGATCCGTCGCGAGCACGAGTTGCCCTTCGCTGTTCGTGACGAAGTTGCCGGCGCGCGTGTATGCGATGCCGCCGGAGGCGAGATCACTCTCCACTGTCACCTGGAAGAAGCTGCGATCGTCTTCGATGAGGATGTCATACGGTCGACCGGTCGGTCGCGATGATCCCTGGCGGAAGTCCAGTTGCGTTCCCGACATCTGCACCCCGAGGCCGACGTACAAGCCGGTCGGCCGTTCATCGCCGTTCGCGTTCACCGTGCCCGGCTGTCGTCGTTCCTCGTAGAGCAGGTCCTGGAAGTTCCCCCGGCTGGCCTTGAAGCCGTCCGTGTTCGAGTTCGCAAGATTGTTGGCAATGATGTCCAGTTGCGTGCTGAGTGCGCTCAGGCCACTGGCGGCGGAATGGAGAGCAATTGTTGCCATGGGAATTCATCTCCGAGTCAGATCGTGCGAATGCATCAGCCGACGCGCGCGACGCGACCGAACAGTTCTTCAAGGTTGTGATCGTGGTATTGCATCATGCGTGCGTTGGCGCTGACCGCCTTGGCCGCATTCGTCATGCTCATCAGCGCTTGGATCGGATTCGCGGCGCTGGTTTCGGTGTATCCCTGTTGCACCTGTGCTGTGCCGAGCCGGACGGACTCGATCACGTACAGGTTCTGTCCCTGCTTCCGGACGGCCGCGGGATCGACGGCATCCATAATGGAAAGGCGATCGTGCTCGGTACCGTTCTGTTGAATCGCGCCATCCTGCGAGATGGTCAGCTGTGCGGTGGGATCGAGACGAATCGGACGATTTTGTGCGTTCAGCACTTTCATGCCGTTGGATGCGAGGACGAGTTCGCCGTCCGCGTTGAGGTTCAGCCGACCGTCTCGGGTATAGAGCGTTTCGCCGTTGCCGGACTGGACGGCCAGGAAGCCTTCGCCGTCGAGGGCGACGTCCAGCGGTGCGCCAGTTGGTTCGAGTGATCCCTGGGTCAGCAGGGTGCGTGTCGGGTTTGCGAGATGGCCGCCGCCGAGTTGTTCGAGCAATTCCATGGGTGATGCCCACGGATCGTTGGACTCGATGCGTTCGGGGAGGCGCTCACGCGTGTAGACCGCATCGGGCTTGAAGCCGATGGTCTGTACGTTGGCCAGATTGTTCGCGTGGACGTCCTGACGATGCAGGCTCGTCTGCACGCCCGTCGCCGAGAGATACAGACCGTAGTTCATCCCGTGGACTCCCGTGTCACGAAGTTCGATTCCGTCCCATGGTCGGCGTCCGGGTGAACGCGGGCGGCAAGGTGAATCGACGTCGCGACACGGGCGAGACGAATGGCCTCGGCGGCGAGCTGCGAAAGTGCGGGCGTCTCAATCCGGTCCCCGGATCGTTCAGCCACAGAAGAGAAGTCGATCAACCGGTCGCTCACGTGGCACTCCTTGCCTCTGGAACAACGACCGAAACTGAAGGCAAGAACGATGCCGAAACAAAACCGGCGTTCTGTACCCATGAGCGGGGGTGTTGGCATGACGGGCAGGCATGTCTCGCGCGTCCGCGCAATGCACGCGCAAGGTGTGCGCATGAGGTCCGACAGATGTCGGAAAAAGTGGCGATGGTCTACAGGCCGCGCCGATGACTGACGAACCGTAAGGAACTGCGTCATGGATGACGAATCTGCCCCGACAACGGGCGCGTGCCCGCACGTCAATCTCGATGATCATCGGTGCGCCAGCCGATTCTGCCTCGGCCGCCTGAATCAGGCCTTCAATGTCTGCTTTGGCGCCTACCGAGCCTGCCCGATGTTTCACCGCATCAACGCCGAAATCGCCGAGGCGCAGCACGCTCTGGAGGAACCTGCTGTTCCTCTCGTCGTGATCACCGCCAATGGACACCAACTCCCCCTTCGAGCGACCGGTTCGTAACTTCCTCACGTATCTGCGGGTCGAGGCCGGCATGGCGTTGGCCACACGTGAGGCGTACGGTCGTGACCTCCGCGACCTGGAGTCGGATTGCATCGAGCACGGCGTCACGAGCCTCGCGGATATCACACCGCGCCTGCTGGCTGATCATCTCCGTCGACTCCACCGCGAACGCGGTCTGCAATCCAGTTCGGTCGCGCGCCATCTCGCCACGATGCGCGTGTTCTTTCGATTCCTCAAGGCCAACAATGAGATCAATGACGATCCGGCGCGACTGCTCGAAGCGCCATCGCGCTGGCGCAAGCTTCCTGATGTGCTGTCGCCGATCCAGATGCAGCAGCTGTTGAACGCGCCGTCGCCGGAATGCAGTCGGCTCTGGACGCGCGATCGAGCGATGCTTGAGCTGATGTATGCCGCGGGCTTGCGCGCGAGCGAAGTCGGTGCGCTCAAGGTTCGCGACTACAACGAGACGCTCGGCGTACTGCTCGTGAACGGGAAGGGCGGCAAACAGCGAATCGTGCCCATCGGCGCCCCGGCACAGGACGCGGTCGAATGCTATCTGGAAGGGCTGTACCAGGAACTCATTGCGCACGGCACCGGGCGGGACAACGGCCATCTGTTGCTCTCGTCCACCGGTCGACCGTTGGAGCGTGTCGCGGTCTGGCAGATCGTCGGACGATGTGCTCGCTGGGCGGGTCTGCATCATGTGCATCCGCACATGCTTCGCCACAGCTTCGCGACCCACCTGCTCACGGGCGGTGCCGACCTCCGCGTCGTCCAGGAATTGCTCGGGCACAGCGATATCGCGACGACGCAGGTCTATACCCATGTCGATGAACGCCGATTGCGTGAAGTCGTCAGTCGCCATCATCCGCGTGCGTAAGCAGTTCCGGCGTCAGATTCCGCCGTTCGCGGCATCCTTTTCCACAGATGCCGGCACAATCCGAGGCAAACGGTTGGAATCGCTTCGGATGAAATCTACCCTTATCCATGTGGCAAGTCCGAGATCCGGGCTTCGCAGGGAAGGCGCGCTCGCGAAATCACGCTCATGAAGAATAGATCCGGGAATTGGGGTGGACGACGATTCGGCATGTTGCGTGCCGTCGTCATGCTCATCGTGTGTGCAGCGGCGACCAGCCTCGTGCACGCGGAAGATCGGGCGATGAACATGTTCTCGCCGGTTATCACGCGGGCGGACTACCTGGACTTCTGCAAAGACGTGGATGCGACACGAGATCAGAAGCTGATTCTCGACATGCTGTTCACCGACTACGCCACGCAACTCGACGAGTTGGCGAAGCGAACCGATGCCGCGGCCGATGATGCGGGTCGACAGCGCGTGAATGATGCGTTTACGGGTCGCATTCGGCTGACATCCGATGAACTCACCAGACTTCGCGCTGCGGTTGTTCAGGCGTACCTGGATGCGATGCCGGACGTTGACCGACTCTACGCGACGTTTCGCGCCGACCTTGGTGGACTGCTGGATGGTCCGCAGCTTGAAGCGCTTCCGGCAGCGCAACGTGCGCTCGCCCGAAAAGTCTGGCTGCGGGATCGGTCGCGCCGCGCTGAAACACCGGAATACGGTGGCGAAGGCGTTGACCTCTTCACGGTGTGCACCGAAGCACGCGCAGACGGTGCGGAGCTCGCCGCACTGGCACCAACACAATTCGCAGCGCCGCTGCGCGACTACGCGCAGCGCGTGGATCAGTACCTGCGCACCAACGCAGCGCAGGATCGGGATGACATGCTGAGGCGACGCATTGCAGTCATCAATGACAACGAGAAACAGCGCAAAGCGATTGAACAACGCATTGTCGATCGATGGTTGCAGTGGTACGAACTCTCCAACGAGACCGTCGAGGAAATCGCAGCGATCGCTCGATCTGGTCTTGCTGAGGACGCGGCGATCGCGTGGCGTGATCGATGTCTCGCCGCCATTTTCCCGGGGCTGATGTCCACAAGCACGGCGGATCGAATCGCCGCCTGGGTACAGAAGAACATTGGTGATGATCGCAGCGGGCGAATCGGACCGCTTGTGACGTCATATCGTCGTGACCGGGCCGCAATCACGATGGCGATTCGGGACCTCTACATCCGTGGTCGACGAGATCACGGTCGCATTGTGCACGCGATGGTCGATCCGAAAGCCTTACGCGATCAGAAGACGCGCGAGTTGTATGAGGAACTGCTCCGGCTCACCGGCGAGCAATCCACCGAAGAAGCCCGGCTCATCGATGAACTTCGGTCCATGCTCACGCCCGAAGAGCGCGATGCGATGACCAAGGCGATTCGTCGCGCATCCCGTCGTTGAATTGACAGACACCGCCGTCCGGGCATGATGCACGCATGCCCACCATTCCCGATGCCTGCGTCCTCGTGATCTTCGGCGCTTCGGGTGATCTCACCTCGCGCAAATTGATTCCGGCGTTGTACGAAATGGACCGCGCTGGCCGTCTGCCCGAGGGCACGACGATCATCGGCTTCAGCCGAACGCCAATGTCCGATGATGCCTGGCGCGATGTTCTTGAACCGTGGGCACGAAAGCACGCGAAAGACTTTGATGATGCCAGCTGGCGCACGTTTGCACAACGCCTGCGATATCTCGCAGGGAGCGCGACCGAGCCTGCAGCGTACGATGATCTTAAATCCACGATTGCCGCGATTGACGCCGAAAAGAACACCGACGGTCGAGTGCTGTTCTACCTCTCAGTCTCACCATCACTGTACGAACCGATCGTGACGCAGATCGATCGGGCGCAACTCGTGGCCGAGGGTCGGCGCTGGTGCTCGATCGACCCGACCGTGCGGTCATGGCAGCGCATCGTTGTGGAAAAGCCGCTCGGGCATGATCTCGTGTCGGCGCAGGCGCTGAATCGTGCTCTTGGTCAGGTGTTCGATGAGGACGCGATCTATCGAATCGATCACTATCTCGGCAAGGAACTTGTTCGCAACGTGCTCGTCCTGCGGTTTGCGAACACACTCTTCGAGCCGCTGTGGAATCACCAATACATCGACCATGTGCAGATCACGGCGGCGGAGACCGTTGGTGTCGGGAGCAGGGCAGACTTCTATGATCGCGCTGGCGCAGTTCGCGACATGATCCAGTCGCACCTGCTGCAGGTCCTCGCGCTGGTTGCAATGGAGCCGCCGACGACGCATCTGCCGCATCACATCCGGCAGGAAAAGATCAAGCTCATCGATGCCATCGTGCCGCCGTGCGTGGACGAACTCGAACATTGCGCCTCGCTCGGGCAATACGGTGCGGATGGACAAGAGCCGGCGTATCACGAACAGGATGGTGTTGCGCCGAACTCATCAACCGAGACGTTTGCCGCGGTGAAGCTGCACTTCGAAAACTGGCGCTGGGCGGGCACGCCGTTTTACCTGCGCACGGGCAAGCGCATGGCAGCGAAGCGTACGGAAGTCGTCATTCAGTTCAAACCGCCTGCGGTCGACTTGTTTCCCGGCATCGAAGGACTTGGAGACAGTGCGATGTCCGCGGGGAATCAGATCATCATCGAGATCGCGCCGCATGAAGGTGTTCGATTGCGCTTCAAGGGCAAGGTACCCGGCGCGGATCTCAACATGGACACGGTGACGATGAACGTGGACTACGAGAAGTGGTTCAATGCGCAGCCGGTGGAAGCGTACGGGCCGCTGATCATTGATGCGATGCGTGGGAACCAGACGTTGTTCAAGCATCGCTACGAGGTCGAAGGTGCATGGCGCGCGGTTATGCCATTCCTCGGTCCGGAATCCGAGTGTCTTCGGCGTGAGATGCGTGGCAATTACGCCCCGGGTTCGTGGGGGCCAGCGAGTGCCGATGCCATGCTTGCGCGCGATGGCCGGGCATGGCACAACAGCGAGGATTGATTGTTTACGAGCGTACCGTTACTCGACGCGCTCGACGATGAACGTGCCCTGCGGACCGTTCATGCGATAGCCGACCATTCGTCCCAGTTGATCCAGCACGACCGTCGACGGTGTTGCCGAGCCGAACATCTGCGTCTGCACGTTGTATGTCTGCGCGTCGATGGTCTCACCGAGTAGATCGAGCGTTGCAGTCTCGCCGGGCGATGACGTCACGGTCGCATCGAGGATCGCAAACTGCGGGAAGTACGATACGACGAGTTGTTGCACGGTCGTTGGTGCGGCGTCCGCCGTGGTCGACAGGCGATACGCATCCAGCGCGTAGCTCAACGTCGCGAGTTCAACGCCGTCAGCCAGTGTGCGTTCTTCAGCAATCGTTTGCGCGCCGTACGTGCCGCTGACGGTCAGCGTCGCGTCATTGCGCGTTGCCGTGAGGTCCATTTCATTCTGGTTCAGCGCACCACGAATGGTCAGATCGGTGACGCTTCCGTTGGCATCGCACGTCTGCTGAATCTCGATCTGCGTCGCGAACGGCGGACGATAGGCGAGTTGCACGGTGACTGTCGATGAGCCGTCATCGTTCCTCTGCACGCAGTAGCGCTCCGCGCCGATGTCGAACGTTCCCAGCGTAATCGAGTACCGACCCGTATATTCGCCTTGCGGAAGCGGGTTCACATCCGCGAATAAGTCATCCGCCGCAGGATTGTCATCCACCTGCTGCGCGGTGTAGCGATCGGCAATGTCGGCGAGGTTGGATTGCAGTTCGGATTCGGAGATCCAATCGCCGCGCACCATGACGCCGACACGATCCTGCACATGTGCGACATCATCCAGCGGGTTTGATTCGAGCAGCAGCAGATCTGCACGACGACCAACGTGCACCGTTCCGAATGTCGCTTCCTGCTCAAGATACTGCGCGGGGTTGATGGTCCCGGTGCGCAGCGCTTCGTACGGCGTCAGTCCGGCACGAACCAGCAGGTCGAGTTCCTGATGAATGGCGAAGCCCGGCACAACCCACGGATTCGGCATATCCGTGCCCAGAAGCAATGGACATCCCGCTTCATGCAGTGCCTTGACGATTTGAAATAAGACCCGCTGGTGAGCATCAATGTCAGGTTGGCGGTCGGGCGAAACGGCCTGCATCGTGTTCCACCACGTCAGCGTCGACGGCGCGACGTAGCGCGCGGCTGGTCGCTCACGCTCGACCGCCGGATCACTGGTCGTTTGCTGAAACACGACGAGCGTCGGGCAGTTCCAGGTGCCCGCGCGAAGCGTCTCGGTCACCAGGGCATCAAGGCGTTTCTCATCGAAGTACTGTGCGGCGGCAAATTCGATTGTGAAGAACGTGCCTTCCACCTTCGATGGATCGAAGTCACGTGTTGCAGAGGCAAAAACGTAGCCTTGAAGGTGTTCAATCGTGCGCTGCCGACATTCGAGCACGCGCGCCAGCCCGACCTTATTCGGCACATGACCGACGACTTCAAGGCCAACTTCCGCGGCCGTCTCGACAATCGTCTCGTACACGTCGGGTTCAAGACGGTTGTACACCTTGATGGCAGGAAACCCTTCCTCTGCCTGTTGGCGCACATGCGCTCGTGCTTGCTCCGGGAACTCGAGCATGGTGGAGTTCGGCCAGATCGGCGGGTTTCCATCGACGAGCGCGCCGACGGTATACATCGTTGGTGCACGCAGTTCGCCAGCGTCGATGCGACGCTGGAAATCCAGGTGCATCGCCGAACCCCACATGTTGCGTACGGTCGTGATGCCATTGGCCAGCAGCAGCGTGAACTCATCCTCGCTGAACAGGTGGACGTGCATGTCCGCGAGGCCGGGCATGAGGTACCGACCGGTTCCGTCAATCCGCTGCGCATCGGCGGGCACGCGAATGAGATCAGCCGGTCCGATGGCGACAATCGTGTCATCTCGAATGAGCACGGTCTGGTTCGCATCGATCGTATCATCGTCCATGGGGACGACATTGACATCGACGATCGCAATGACCTCGGCCTGCGTAGCGGCCGCGCCAGGCAACGTGATCGCAAACATACAGAACGCTGCCAGTGTGTGACGCATCATCGCGCGAAGACTTCCGCGAAGAAGTTCGACATCGTCTGCCATGAGCGTCGATCGGCGCTGGCGTTGAAGACCGTACCGAGCTCATGGTCATCGGCAGCGGGGTTGGTGAAGGCATGCTTCACGCCGCCGTACTGATGAATCTGCCAGTCCGCGCCGGCGATGTTCATCTCGGAGACGAAATCCGTGAACTGTTCCTGTGAAACAAACGGATCATCGTTGCCGTGCTGGACAAGCACTTTGGCGCGCACCGCGTTCGCGTCGAGCCCGGTGATGCCGTTCAGCAGTCCGTGAAAACTGACAACACCACGCACATCAGCGCCGCTGCGAGCGATGTCCAGTGCACACAGACCACCGAAGCAGTATCCCATCGCACCGCAACGATCGGTGTCGAC
>JBCCFX010000058.1:0-19107 GCA_039029515.1 Planctomycetota bacterium | reverse complement strand
CCAGCGGGCTGATGATCGGCAGAATGATGCGGTTGAACGTCGGAATGCCTTCGCCCGCGCCAATGACCATCGCGAGGACCCAGAACACCCACGGCAGGATGATCGGCGGAATGCTCTCGCGTGGTGTGACCGGCACGATCAGACACAGCGCGAAGTGAATGAAGATCAGGTCGCCGAGTGCCCAGTAGATTGAGTGGCTGCGCTCGGTCACCGTCGCCATTCCGACCTGGGAGGCGAGCAGCACCAATGCGACCGCGAGCACCATGCCGCCAGCGTAGGTCACCAGTTCTTCGCGACGATTGAATCCGTTGCGCTTCAGGCCGGCAAAGACGGTCGCAATGAACACCGCGACCCCGAGCAGGCCGATGCGAAGCCAGACCTGGCCTGCGTGCTCGCCCCAGGTGTCCAGCGAGGTCCGCGCGAGATGCCAGAGCAACTGCGTCAGGCCCATGAGCGCTAGCGTGGATGCAAGCACAAAGAAGGAGCCGCGCAGCGTCAGAACCGGGGTCGAAGCCGGTCGAGTCGAAGCACTGGAATTCGACGTATCGAGGTTCATGGGCATGTGCCGAGGGTTCTCCGTACCACTGTACCGAACGGGACTGTCACTGACACATGATTCGGATTTCCGTTAACGAAAACCGCGACGGGAATGTCCCGTCGCGGTTGGATTCGGACGTGTGATGGCGAGACCCGGCGATTACGCCTTGGCGAGGACCTCGTCCTTGAGGCGATCCGGCATCGGGCGATACTCGGACGGCTCCATCGTGCTGGTTGCACGACCCTGCGTCATGCCGCGGAGCGACGTCGTGTAGCCGAACATCTCGGAGAGCGGGACTTCGGCGGAGATGACACGCACCACGCCACGAAGCTCGGACTCGTTGATCTGGCCGCGACGCGAAGAAAGGTCGCCGGACACGCTGCCGAAGTATTCTTCGGGAGTGGTGACGGTGACTTTCATGATCGGCTCGAGGAGGGCGAGGCCCGCCTTGGAGCAACCTTCGCGGAACGCTAACGCGCCCGCCTGTTCAAAGGCGACCTGGCTGGAGTCGACATCGTGGTACGAACCGTCGATGAGCTCGACCTTGATGTTCTGGACCGGGTAACCACCGAGGATGCCGGACTTGGCGGCATTGCGGATACCGACCGCGACGGACGGGATGTAGTCCTTCGGAATCGAACCCTGCGAAATCTTGTCTTCGAAGACGATGCCGTCCTTCATTTCGAGGCCTTCGGCTTCCGCTTCCGCGGTCGTCATCGGCATGACGTTGATGATCGCATCGCCGTACTGACCACGACCACCGGTCTGCTTCACGAACTTGCCGCGGACATCCATGGCGGAGCCGAGGATCGTCTCGCGGTAGCTGACGCGCGGCTGGCCGACTTCAACGTTGACCTTCATATCGCGGGTGAGCTTGTTCTTGATGATCTCGAGGTGCAGTTCGCCCATGCCCGCGATGATCGTCTCGCCGGTCTCGTCGTTGAACTCCGAGCGGAACGAAGGATCTTCGCGACGAATCGTCACGAGGGCATCGCCGAGCTTCTTCTTGTCGTCGGCCGTCTTCGGCTCGATCGACATCGAAAGCACCGGATCCGGGAAGTGCATCTTCTCGAGGATGATCGGGTCATCGGTGTCACAAAGCGTGTCGCCGGTGACCGAGTTCTTCAGACCGATCACCGCCACGATCTGACCCGCAACCGCGACGTCAAGTGACTCGCGATCCTTCGCGTGCATCTCGTAGATCCGGCTGACGTTCTCTTTCCGGTTGTTGCCCGGGTTGAGCACGCGGCTGCCCTTTTCGAGCTTGCCGGAGTAGATGCGAACGTACGTGAGGTCGCCGTGCGTATCGCTGACGATCTTGAACACGAGGGCGGAGAACGGGGCGTCGGCGGAGTGCGGACGGCTCATCTTCTTCGAGCTGTCGCGGATGTCTTCACCCTGCACTTCCGGGACTTCCATCGGGTTCGGGAGGTAGTCGATGACGCCGTTCAGCAGACGCTGCACGCCGATGTTCTTGAGGGCGGAGCCGCAGAACGTCGGGCAGCATTCGAGGGCGATCGTGCCCTTGCGGAGTGCGGCCTTGATTTCGTCGGCGGTGATGGAGTGCTCGTCTTCGAGGTACTTCTCCATCAGCTCATCGTTGAGTTCGACAGCCTTCTCGACCATCTCGTGACGGAAGAGCTCGGCCATTTCCTGGAGGTCTTCCGGGATGTCGCGTTCTTCAACGATCGCGCCCATTTCGTTCGCGTCGAAGTAGTACGCCTTCATTTCGAGCAGGTCGACGACGCCTTCGAACGAGTCCGAAGCGCCGATGGGAAGCTGCACTGCGATCGGGTTCGCGCCGAGGCGTTCCTTGATCGAGTTGAAGCTGAACTCGAAGTCAGCGCCGATCTTGTCCATCTTGTTGATGAAGCAGAGGCGGGGGACTTCGTAGCGTTCGGCCTGACGCCAGACGGTTTCGGACTGCGCTTCCACGCCTTCCTTGCCGTCGAACACCGCGACCGCACCGTCGAGCACACGCATGGAGCGCTCGACTTCAATCGTGAAGTCAACGTGGCCGGGCGTATCAATCAGGTTCACGGTGTATCGATCACCTTCGTAGTCCCACGGGCACGTGGTGGCCGCAGACTGAATGGTGATGCCGCGTTCCTGTTCCTCGGCGAGGAAGTCCATGGTCGCGGTGCCTTCGTGCACCTCGCCCATCTTGTAGCTCTTCCCGGTGTAATACAGGATTCGCTCGGTGACGGTGGTCTTGCCAGCGTCGATGTGGGCACAGATGCCGATGTTCCGAACTTTGTTGAGGTCAGTGGCCATGGGATGCTTCCTGCTGATCGCCGTGTCGAAAAGAAACCTCTGCGGTGTCGCCTCGACCAACGTGGTCGGGCTCAGAAAAGACGAGTGGTATGGCTTCGAACAACGAAGCGACCACGTCGAGTCACTCAAACTGCTTTAGGTACCGAGCGGGCAGCCATTGAAGGCGGCAACGTTCGGGCCCGTCTGACCGGATCACGACCGGTCGGGGGGACCGCTACGTCATCCGGCGTCTTCGTCCTCATCAAGCAACGGTGTTCTCCTTCCGTTGCACACCCGGTCCGGACGGACGGGGTGTGGGGCTGCTGATTCGATCAATCAGATCGGTCGGGGAACCCCATGGCTCCACCGATATCGGCTCAACCGATGGTACTCCTGACAATCGATCGTTGCGAGATGCTATCGCAAAAGGAAGACATGTCAAAGTAAATTTTGCGGTCAGACAGGTTTCAGACTGATCTGGCCAGCCTTTGACGCTCAATGCCGAACGATCGAAGCACAGGATCGATCTCCTGCAAATACCGACGGGCATCGGTGACGTAGCCCGCGGTTGGCTTCAATTCCGGCAGATGACCCTGGAAAAAGCGGTTCAGACGCACCATCGCCAGCTCTCGGGTGTATTTCGCCACCATCGAGGCCAACGCCACCGGCAGGTGATGGTTCTCCGCCTCCTTCAGATACCGGATATCCAGCGTCTGTGTCCCGACTTCCAGCCGATATCGACTCTCCTCAGGCGACTCAGAGACCACCTTGATCGTCGCCTCCGGCCAGCCCATGCGCATCTCGTCGTAATACCGCATCCGGCCGCTTTGCCGATCCACCACGATCGTCGGATCTGCCTCCGGCCATTTCTTCCGGACCGCCTCGGCAAGCCGCAGCGCGGCCGACAGGTTGACGACTGCCTTGGAGCCGAACTTCTCAACGCCCGCATTGAAGTCAGCGGGGCAGATCGTCTCGCATTGCATCAGGCCGATCTCGACGCCGGCGGATTCGAGACAGCGCCGCAGCCGGCCACCGAGCAGACGAATCTCATCGGCGGTTTGCGCGACCGGCAGCTCGGTCTGCGAATCCATCCATGTTTCATCTTCCACCGTCGCGCCAAGCGCCGTGAAGTACGCATCATCGTGTGCCGGCAGGTCGAAGACTTCGCCACCGAACGCGAGCACGCCGCGCTCCAGGTGAAGCAGTGGATGTGCTTTGCCGGTCTTCGCACCTTTGAGCTTCTTGGAATCGTCGATCGCGATGCGCCGTTTGGCATCGCGCTTCTCCCGTCCGACCGCGGTGTGCAGACGTTCCCAGAGATCCGGCGGCGGCGCGCTGTCGTCGTGATCGTGAATCATGAACGCGGTGGCGGCCACACAGAGTGGCCCAAGCATGGGTCCGTAACCAGCTTCATCAATTCCGGCGTAGATCAGCATGGGGTGTCAGTTGTCAGCTTTCGGCTGTCAGCTCTCAGTAGGGCGGATGCGCTCCATCCGCGTCGTGAGGATCATCTCGTTCGACGCAGAGATAGCCCGTCTGGAGTCATCCGGCCCGGTTCCGGCAGAGTTGTCCACCGGATGTCAACGGCGACCCCGTAGAATGCACACGTGATCGTGGACACTGCGGGGTGCTCATCGTGAGCGATCAGATTCTCACAACCGCCGGCTTCTGGCTCGCCTGGTTCGGCTTCGCCGTGCTGGTGTTTGCGTTGTTCTTCAATCGCGTTCGGCGGCTCTGGACGAAACACCGTCGCTGTCCGAAGTGCTGGTACGACATGTCGCATACACCGGGCCTGACATGTTCGGAGTGCGGCAAGACGGTGAAACGAGAGCGATCGTTGCGCAAGGTGAAACCACGCCGCAGGCTCGCGATTGTTGCGTTTCTCATTCTGCTGATTGGCTATGCGGGTCAGGTGACGCCGGGGGTGAAGGCGCGCGGCTGGGTCGCGGCGGTGCCGACGCCGGTGTTGTTGTGCGCGGTGCCGTTTCTTCACCCCTACGAAGCCGGCGTTCATGCGTTGGTTCGCCCAATGTGGGTGCAGGGAAACATTGCACAAGGGCTCACGCCGACCATAGATGACAGGCTTGTACTTGAGCTCGCGCAACGCATCACCGAAGAAGGTGTGCCGCGAAGTCACTGGAACCATCTGCTTTGTGATATCGCGCGGTTGCTCGATGGGCCACATGCATCTCCGAGCGGCGAACCCTACACGTTTCGCAACGACGAAGCGTGGCTGGGCACAACAGTGCGATGGAAATCGTATGATCCATTTAGGGTTTTCCTGGCCGAGGGAAGTCCTGAGGAACTCAGAAAGATGGCTCCAATCGAGGTGGAGTTCATTGGTCCTATCAGGCCGAACGACCCGGTATACATCAAGGCGCCCAGGTTCTTCGGCACGGAGAAACGCATCAGTGTGACGCCGCAGGACGTCGATGGGCACAGCGTCGAGTTCATCGGAGAGTTCAGGGGAACGACGAATTATTTCAAATACCCAGCGCCAGAGAATGCCTTCGAGCGACTTGTCGATTCGGCCGACGCTCGGACTTCCATCGCGTTGGACATCGGATACTGGGTCACCGAGTACGGGTTTGTCGGTGAATGGACGTCACGTGAGTGGCGTGTTCATCACGACACTATCACGGTCGTACTTCCAATCGATCACGATATGACGAATGACACGACGCCGGTCGAGTCGCAGGCTGAACTCGATGAATTCGTGAGCGACCTTTTGCCACAGCTCAGTCGAAGTGAAGGTGGACTCGATTTCAGCGGTCTTGGTGCTCACATGTGGAATGACGCGGACGATTTGACGTTTGGTTGTCGGATTGACATTGAAGCCAACGGCAACGTGGTCGGCAGCCGAGAATATTGGTGTATGGCTCATGAGGTTGTGCAGTCATTCAAGCGGTACAACTTTGGTTACAAGACTGAGGATCACGAGGGTTTTCAGCGACTCCTGGACGACCCGACGACGGAATGGACGCTCACGCTCGACTGTTCGCGCATCGTGGCGTTTCGGAATCCGGATCTTGGCAAATACATCGTGGGGCGAGTTACGATTCCAGTCGAGATCGTGCCATGAACGATGCGCTCCTCCAATCCGCCGGCGTCTGGCTCGCCTGGTTCGGCTTCGCCGCGCTGGTATTCGCATTGTTCTTCAACCGTGTTCGGCGGCTCTGGACGAAACATCGTCGCTGCCCGAAGTGCTGGTACGACATGTCGCGCACGCAAGGTCTGACCTGTTCGGAGTGCGGGAAGACGGTGAAGCGTGAGCGATCACTGCGCAAGGCGAAGCCACGCCGCAGGCTCGCGCTTATCGCTTTGCTGATACTGCTGCTCGGCTATGCAGGTCAGGTGACGCCGGGCGTGAAGGCGCGAGGTTGGGTGGCGGCGATCCCGACGCCAGTGTTGTTGTGCGCGGTGCCGTTTATTGAGCCCTTTGGTCCGTTGGTTAAGAACAGCTGGATCGATGGCGAATCGAACAGGCAGCCTTGGCCGACGTCAACCAGGAGTGACTCCATAGCGCTGGAGTTGTTTCGTCGCGCAAAGTCAGAGAGCACACTTGCCGGGCACCTCCGAAGTTGGTCGTTCTGGACCGCACGGGCGATCGTTGGTCGACAGGACAGTGCGTTGGGAACGCCGTTTGAGTACAGGTCGCACGGCGCATGGTTGGTCGACAGGATCAGTTGGAGTGGCGACAGGGAACCATGGTGGTTCGATGGGCGCCTTCTTGAGCCGCCCGATGTCGCGTCGCTTCATGAATTTCCGATTCAGCTACGGCAATCGCTCGCCGCGGGGGACACGATTTACGCTCCGATTCCGACTCGCCATGGGAGGCACTACGATCGCGAGATGCGGATCGAGATCGTGCAGGTTGATGCCGCTCGTGAGTCGTTCAATTGGTACTTCGCGCCATGGTGGCACAGTGGTCAATCGGATATGTGGTATGACGCCATTGCACCCATCGGCGAAGTCTCATCCGATGACGGAATCGTCAATTTTGATGTGACGTATCGAGTTTGTGATCACGACTTTTACCTGTATGACGTGACCCGTGAGTATGAGGTCAAACGCGAACGACGGCAGATTCCCATTGCCGTTGCCGAAGATCCGCATGATGTGATGGCCCCGCTCCATGAAGGCCTGCTTGCGATGTGCTTTGTGGACAGCAGGCCGGTTGCTCGGATTGAACAGACGGGCATGAGCGTGCGCCTCTTTCCCCATCTGGAACGGTTGCCGGATCATCAACGAATCAGAACCGGCGACGCCTGGCTCGAACGGGCGTGGAAGCGCCGCCATCAACAGGCCTACTACGCCGTTCGAAATCTGCCGTTCGTTTGGAACGCTGTGGTCGCATGTGAGCTTGAAGCGCATGTGGATGGCGCGCCAGTGGCGGCGGGTTTCATCTGGTTTGACAAAGAAACCACTCCGCGATCATCGACGTCGCCGCTTCGGAAGGTCAAGCTCAAGCCGATCGACGACGATCAGTTCCGGAACGCATTGGCGAACGGCGGTGAATGGGCCCTCGTCATTCGCGGCTCCCGCAACGTTGCGCTCCGGCATCCGACCGCGCGGTACTACGTTTCCGGTGAGATCACGCTGCCGGTAGAGATCGTGCCATGAGCAATGCGCTCCTCCAATCTGCCGGCGTATGGCTCGCCTGGCTCGGCTTCGCCGTGCTGGTGTTCGCGTTGTTCTTCAACCGCGTTCGGCGATTATGGAAGAAGCATCGTCGGTGCCCGAAGTGCTGGTACGACATGTCGCACACACCGGGGCTGACATGCTCGGAGTGCGGCAAGACGGTGAAACGAGAGCGATCACTGCGGAAGGCCAAGCCACGCCGAAAGCTTGCGATCGTTGCAGTATTCATTCTGCTGCTTGGATACGCGGGTCAGGTGACGCCGGGCGTGAAGGCGCGCGGCTGGGCGGCAGCGGTCCCGACGCCGGTGTTGTTGTGCGCGGTGCCGTGGCTGGAGGTGGATAGTTGGGCCGTCACTTTTCCGGGGAAAACCGGATTCACCCGTCGTGACGATATTGTTGCGCGCGAGCTTGCATGCCGGTTGACAAACATAAGATGGGGAAACGTAGGGGCATTCAGTGATCGGCGTGCTCCCTTGACTTCGCGCGCTTCGTACCGCGTGGCCGCATGGTTACTTCCCGGCGAGTTGGCACCGAACGGCGAACGGTACGTGTTTGATGATCCAGTAGGGTGGTTGGCACACCGAGTGAAGAGTGTTCGCGGCGAACGTTGGCACGCCGAAGACAGCCGCGGGCCGTACTACGGGTGGTTTCCGGAATACGAGCTTGCAGTCAGATCTCATCGAGGGCCGAATGATCCCGTACACGTTTTCTGCCGGATGCGCGCGATTGACTTTCGTGACCCTCAGCCGCATCTGCAATTCCGTCCAGTTGCATCGGATGCCGCAGGCTTCATGCCCCGACGAGTCGGGGCGGGCGCGACGTTTGGAAGCGTTCTCTATCCGGGTCATTCCGATCTTATCGACGAGGACATCCATGTCGTTGCTCAGCCAACGGAGCATGCCAGGGTCATCGAATACGATGTCGAGTATTGGTCAACCGACCGGCGGTTTTTTGGCGGCATCGGTGCAGAACGTCGCTGGCGAGTTGAAACGCGACGTGTGTCGATCAAAGTTCCTGCATCTGTTGACGCGAGTGATGCGATGCGTCCATCGACAGAACGCACAATGCAATCGCTCATGCACGATGCACTCCTCCAAGTATCGACGCGCGGTCATCCGGTCCTGCACCTGTGGTCCAAGCATGAAATCCGAAAAGACGAACTTGAGGCGACGTTTATTGCCGGCACCGTGGAACTTCTGGCGAACGATCGTGTGGTTGCGAAGGCCAAGTTGCTCAAGGTGCCGGAGCGCATCTCGAAGAGTACGTCCGATGGATCACATGGACTCTGGACGAACGGTTTCAGTGGCGTGCATCTCAAGCCTGTCGATGGCGTGAGTCTGCCTCGATTATTCGAAGATCCGGCGTACACCTGGACGTGCCGTATTCGAGGCGATCGTGATCTCGCGCTCTTCGACTTTAATGCGAAGTACTACGTCGCCGGCGAAGTCACGCTGCCGGTCGAGCTCGTGCCATGAACGATGCGCTCCTCCAAACTGCTGGCTTCTGGCTCGCTTGGCTTGGCTTCGCCGTGCTGGTGTTCGCATTGGTTCTCCATCACATCTCACTTCCATGGATCAAGCGTCGTTGCTGCCCGAAGTGCTGGTTCGACATGTCGCACACCACCGGCTTGACGTGCTCTGAGTGCGGGAAGACCGTCAAGCGTGAGCGGAATCTCCGCAAGGCCAAGCCACGCCGAAGGCTCGCGGCTGTCGCGTTACTGATACTGCTGCTCGGCTATGCGGGTCAGGTGACGCCCGGCGTCGGGGCGCGCGGCTGGGTGGCGGCGGTGCCGACGCCGGTGTTGTTGTGTGCGGTGCCATTTATTGAGCCGGATTCTCATGTGGTTGGCGGTTACCTGATTGGCAGAGCGACAGCGCCTCTCTCCATGTCTGAACGTTGTGCGGGTGAGCTTGCGCATCGAGCCAATGAGAATCCCAACGGTCAAACGTGGTTCCAGGCACGTTGTTTCGACGTTGCTCGTCGTCTTGCAGGCGATGACATGTCGCCGGGCGGCGAGCCATTCATCTACGAGAACGATGAAGCATGGTTGATGGCACATATCAACTGGCGCGATGTCTACGGTGGCTGGGCATGGGATGATGCGGCGCGAAGCCATTGGGAGGATGAGTGGCCGCGACAGATTGAATTGACGATGCGCGACACGGTTCGCACTGGCGACCCTGTCTATGCACGAGTTCCGACGATCTTCAACGACGTTTTCACTGAGTTGGAGATCCGAATGTCGCCTCAAACGCGTGGTTTCATGCCAATCACCATTCAATCGGAAACTGGGCCATTCCCATCAATGCCAGGTGAGCGCGGATCATGGAACGACGACATGGTCCTGCTGACGAAGGACACGCAAGGTCTCGAATACGCGACGTATTCGGTCGAACTATGGGTGCGCGATTCCGATCGCTTTCTGAATGCCGTGCATCGCCGTTGGCGCATGGCGACCTGGACGCAGGACGTTGCACTGCCGACTGTGCACGATGATCTGGACGTCCTTCAACGGGCTGGCGATGACGATGCCGTTGCAGATGCATTCGCTCAAGTCAAGGTCAACGCAGTCGAGGACAAACTGGGCGTTCGGTCACTCCAGTTCGTACATTCCGGTGCTCCCAAACGGTTTGCGATGCGTGATACGGCGGTGGGATGCCACATGGCGCTATACATCGGAGACGAGCGGGTCGGAACGACCGAAGTCTGTTGCCGGGCCGATGAGCTTCTTCGAATGCTGATTTATTTGCCGCTCCCGTTCGAGTATTTCGGAAGCGGCCTGTACCCCAATGGTCATTCCGACGAGGCGTGGACACTTCGAATCTCGTGTTCGCGCACGCGAGCTCTTCGTGTTTTGACGGCGACGCATTACATCGAAGGTTCAGTTGTCCTGCCGGTCGACGTCAGCGGACTGAAGAAGTAGCCGGCCCGTAGGCTGGCACCGTTCCTCCACGCGCGCCGGCGGGGGCACAGACCACAGTGAGTAGGGCGGACACACCTGTCCGCCGAAGCATGTGGATTCTTACGGAACGGCGGATTGGTAAATCCGCCCTACGATTCCGCCCACAACCCACAACCCACAACCCACAACCCACCACCCACAACCCACAACCCACAGCCCACAGCCCACGCCCCACGGCCCACGGCCCACGGGCCACGGCCCACGGCCCACGGCCCACGGGCCACGGCCCACGGCCCATTCACCCTCCTACAATGCACGCATGACCGCATCGAACGGCCAATCCAATGGCAAGAAAGTCCTCGTCGCCATGTCTGGCGGGGTTGATTCCTCCGTCGCCGCCGCGCTCCTGCAGCGCGATGGCTATGAGGTGGTCGGCTGCTTCATGCGGCTCGGTTCGCCCGGCGAGTCGTTCGATGAACTTCAGCCGTTCGACACGGCCGGCGTGAGCTGCGATCCCTCGAAGATCAAGATCGGTCATCAGGGCTGCTGCTCGATCAACGATGCCGCCGACGCTCGAATGGTCGCGGCGAAGCTCGACATCCCGTTCTACGTGTGCAACTTCAAGAAGGACTTCGGGCGGATCATTGATTACTTCGTGGGTGAGTACAACGACGGCCGGACGCCCAATCCGTGTGTCCGCTGCAACGACTGGCTGAAGTTCGGCAAGCTTCACGACTATGCCCGGCAGATCGATGCGGACTTCGTCGCATCGGGTCACTACGCGCAGGTCGATCGGACGAATGCCGATCAGCCGACCCTTCGTCGCGGTGTCGATCACGACAAGGATCAGAGTTACGTCCTCTTTGGTGCGACACACGATCGGCTGCGCGAGATGCTGCTTCCCGTCGGCGGCTTGACCAAGCCGCGCGTGCGCGAGATTGCCGAAGAGCTTGATCTGCCTGTGTTCGACAAGCCGGACTCGCAGGAGATCTGCTTCGTCCCCGACAACGACTACGCCGGTCTCGTGAAGCGACGCGCACCGGAGGCGGTGAAAGCGGGGGAGATTCTCGATACCGATGGCAACGCGATCGGCGAGCATCCCGGGCATCAGCATTACACGGTCGGTCAGCGCCGCGGAATTGGCGTTGCGCTTGGGTATCCGCTGTATGTCATTGAGAAGAACCCGCAGCAAAACACCATTACGGTCGGTGAGAAGGAACAGCTCGCCGCCCACGGCTGCATTGCGAAGGACGTGAACTGGCTTTCGACGCCGACGAGCGACTGGACGCCGTGCCTGGCGAAGATTCGCTACAACGCCGAGCCGGTTCCGGCCCGGATGCGTGCGAGTGGCGACGATTCGAGCTTGCTGGAAGTGCGTTTTGACGATGCGCAGTACGCCGTCGCACCGGGTCAGGCGGTCGTGTGTTACGAGAAAGACGCCGTACTGGTCGGCGGCTGGATTGAACGCGCAACAGATTGTGCATAACTGATCAACGGTGGACAACATCGTGCGATGTGTCACAGGCGCGTCAACGTGCGTGCGCACATTGGTTTGTCAATGGTCCCGTGCGCGCAATTGACATGCAGATCCACCGCGAATGCACTTTTGTGCAAGACCCTTGCAGAGCGTTCCCGGCGTCGTACACTCGTTCTCAGTTGATCGAACACGCCGTGTGATTCACTTCGGTGATGAGAACGAAACGGTTGATCGACGGTCAGACACGTCCCCGACTTGTCGGGATAGACCCTGTGGGAATGATTGAAGACTTCGGTCGGATCTGAAAGCAGGATGAAGAAACGTGTGTGGCGAGTCGTTCGAAAGGGCGGCTCCGGCTGATCGCACGATCGTCGGGCCAACGCCTTGTGGATGTCCCGGATGCGGCCGCGTATCCGACGACGAAGCCGGGTGCCGATGGATGGCGAGTGGTCGAGAGTTCGACGTGTCATGTCAGGGCCGAAAGGTCATGGAGTGATGCGGCGGGCGGCGCATGGAACACGCGTGCTTCGGTGGCAGGTTCCAGACGTCAACGTCCGGGCTCACACCTTCGGGTGGCGGGTTCGGCGCGGTGTAGACGTCGGCTGGCTCGACGGATGCATCGTGAATGGTCGATTGGCGGTGGCATCATGCGACCGCGTCCGAGCAATCGGGAAGCGAATCGAATCGATTCATCGCCACGACGACGAGAGACCTCTGCCAACGCGGAGGTCTCTTGTGTTTAAGAAGCCATGAGCCATGAGCCATGAGGGATGAGGGAGGGAGGCAGTAGGGCGGACATACCTGTCCGCCATTGACAACACATCAGCGGAACGCCGGCGGATTGGTAAATCCGCCCTACAGCTCCCGCCCACAGCCCATCGCTCACAGCCCATCGCTCACAGCCCATAGCCGCTCCGCTACACTTCCTTCATGGACTGGACATTCCCGTATCCGTCGCAGCGCATGCCCGTGTTCGCACGCAACGTCGTTGCGACATCGCAACCACTCGCCGCCCAAGCCGGTCTCGACATGCTTCGAGCCGGCGGCAACGCGATTGACGCCGCCATCGCCACGGCGATCGCGCTTACCGTGGTCGAACCGACGAGCAATGGCATCGGTTCCGATGCGTTTGCCCTCGTCTGGGCAGGAGGCGGACTGCATGGCATGAACGCCTCCGGCCGTTCGCCGGCCAACATGACGCGCGAGTCATACGACGACAAGACTGAGATCTCCCGACGTGGTTGGGATGGCATCACCGTGCCGGGCTGTGTGTCCGGCTGGACCATGCTCTCCAAGCAATTCGGTCGCCTTCCATTCGATCAGCTCTTCCAACCCGCCGTACGCTACGCCCGCGATGGCTTCCTCGTCTCACCGCAGACCGCGTACTACTGGAACCGAGGATCGCGTGCCTATGACGGAATGACCGCCTGGCAGAACACGTTCGCACCCGATGGCCGTGCGCCGCGCGTGGGTGAGCAGTTTCGCAGCGAAGATCACGCGGTCACGCTGGAGGACATCGCATCAACGCAAGGCGAATCGTTCTACCGAGGTGCGCTCGCAAGCCGAATCGCCGAAGCATCTCGCGCGGGCGGTGGGGCGATGACCGAAGCGGATCTCGCGCAGCATGAAGCCGAATGGGTTCGACCGATCAGCGTCGACTACAACGGCTGGACGCTCAATGAGATTCCGCCGAATGGTCAGGGACTCGTGGCGCTGATCGCGCTGGGCATGCTTCGTCATCTCGATGTGAAGAAGCACGGCGTTGATTCGCCCGAAGGATTGCACCTGCAGATCGAAGCGATGAAGCTCGCGTTTGCCGATGGTCATCGGTACATCGCGGACATCGACTTCATGACGAACACCACCGTGGAGGACTTGCTCGACGATGCGTACCTCCGCGCACGCGCGGCCGAGATTGACCCCGCTCGCGCCATCGATCCGAAGCACGGGACGCCGAAACCCGGCGGCACGATCTACCTCACCGCCGCGGATGATGAAGGCAACATGGTGTCGTATATCCAGTCGAATTACACCGGCTTCGGCTCGGGCATCGTCGTGCCGGGCACCGGCATCGCGTTGCAGAACCGTGGCTGTTGCTTCACGCTGGAACGTGGTCATCCGAACGAGCTCGGTCCGTCGAAGCGTCCGTACCACACGATCATTCCGGGCTTCGTGACCAAAGATGGTCAGCCGGTGATGAGCTTCGGCGTGATGGGTGGATACATGCAGCCGCAAGGTCACGCGCAGGTCGTGGTGCGCATGGCGGATTACGATCAAAATCCGCAGGCGGCGATCGATGCGCCGCGCTGGCAGGTCGGCGACGGCATGGAGATCACCATCGAGCCCGGCTTCGCTGACGATGTCTACGACGCGCTCAGCGCCATGGGCCACGACGTCAGGCGCGCACGGGCGCGCACGGTGTCACATGGTCGCGGTCAGGCGATCTATCGACTCGAGGATGGCTATGTCGCCGCGAGCGATGGTCGTGCGGATGGTCAGGCGGTCGGTTACTGATCGCAGCGAGCGTCAGCGATCATCCGACAACGGAATGTCACCCTTCGGCAATGCCGGCGCGGTTTCCGCCGGAACTGGTACAGGTGCCTGCTGCACGATGACCGTCGGCTGTTCCTGCTTCCGTTGACGACGTGACTTCTTTCGCGGGCGTTCGAGAATCGTCCCGTTGCGCTTCGGCACCATCATGCTGAACAGTGCATCCGCGAACAAGCCACCGATGAGCCCAAGCAACAGGACGCTGAACGCATTGAGTTCCGTCGCACCGCTCTGATATTCGATAAAGAGCACGCTGCGACCGCCGCGGACGAGCAGATAGATCAGGAATCCAGCGCCCACGCCAAGCAGCAGATGATGCAGGTAGTGCAGATCATCACGGCGGAAGCCGGCGAGGAGCGCGCCGAACGTGGCGCTCGCGATCGTACCGATGACGAGCAGCACGTCAGTCGAAAGTCCCTGCGGCAGACGACCAGCGGCGGTGATCATGGTGCCGAACGCGGATGCTTCGCTGGGTTGATCCGGATCAGCAGAGCGTCGTGCCTGCGTCGTGCCGGCATCGCGCCATGCGTCCCAGGTGTCAACGAGGTTGGTCCACGCTTCGGCATTGCCGGCGTGCACATCGATGCGTGCGCGCTGAAGGTCGTCCTGCGCTTCTCGGAGGTTGGCGTACAGCGTCGGCGTGGGTCCGCCGTTCGGGCCGAGATCGAGATTTCGCATCGCGGTCTCGTATTCAACCTTAGTATCGAAGTGCTGGCGCAACTGCGTCTGCCGGTCGGCGACTTCGGTAACCGCCATGACCGCAACGATAATGAGCAGCGGAAGCACAAGGATCATCACCAGACGCATGATGAACCCGATAACCCACGCGATCGCCTTGCCGATGGTACGCATCGTCTCCCATCCCCTTGGGGCACGGATTCATCGGGAAGAACACTCCCCCGACGACCCGCCGCCGGTTATCCTACGCGTCGTCACGCAAGAGCGCCGAGTTGAGTCTTCACACGCGAAGAATCGCTGTGAAAGCGGGTGATCTGGCGGGGATAGGCAACAAAGATCAGAGGCCGCAGAACCGGCGCACCGGTTTTCGGACCGTACAGGAAGAGCAGGCGATGACCACCATGTCCGCGAACGCAACGATCGAAAGCTACCTCGGCAACGATGCCGACAACCTCCTCAGCTATCAGGCCAAGGTTGACCGTGAGCATCTTCACCTGCCCGGGCCGGACTTCGTCTCGCGCATCTTCGAGCCATCCGATCGCAACGCGCAGGTGCTTCGGAACCTGCAGTCGATTCTCGGCAACGGTCGGCTCGCCAACACCGGCTACGTGTCGATCCTGCCGGTCGATCAGGGCATCGAGCATTCCGGCGGCGCTTCGTTTGCGAAGAACCCGATCTACTTTGACGGCGAGAACATCATCAAGCTCGCGATCGAAGGCGGATGCAACGCAGTCGCAACGACGTTCGGTGCGCTCGGTTCCGTATCGCGCCGCTACGCGCACAAGATTCCGTTCATCGTCAAGATCAATCACAACCAATTGCTGACGCATCCGAACCAGTTCGATCAGATCATGTTCGGTAACGTGCAGGAAGCATGGAATCTCGGCGCGGCTGCGGTCGGCGCAACGATCTACTTCGGCAGTGATGAATCCAACCGCCAGATTCAGGAAGTCGCCGAAGCGTTCCAGCTCGCGCACGAGCTTGGTATGGCGACTGTCCTGTGGTGTTACCTCCGCAACAGCGGGTTCAAGGTAGATGGCACCGACTATCACACCAGTTCAGATATGACCGCGCAGGCGAACCACATCGGCGTGACGATTCAGGCGGACATCATCAAGCAGAAGCAGCCGGAACTGAACGGTGGCTACAAGGCGATGAACATGGGGTCATCGTCGTACGGCAAGCTGGATGAGCGGATGTACACTGATCTGTGCAGCGATCACCCGATCGATCTCTGCCGGTACCAGGTCATCAACTGCTACATGGGTCGCGCGGGCCTGATCAACTCAGGCGGCGGTTCCGGTGAGAACGACTTCCAGCAGGCGGTGCGCACCGCGGTGAACAACAAGC
Source organism: Planctomycetota bacterium (assembly GCA_039029515.1). Lineage (GTDB taxonomy): Bacteria > Planctomycetota > Phycisphaerae > Phycisphaerales > SM1A02 > JBCCFX01. Next base: position 2,718 of record JBCCFX010000058.1, on the reverse strand, counting down.
GGGCCGGCGGCATGGGACTGATCTCCGGCCGGAAGGCATTCCAGCGCCCGATGAACGAAGGCGTGCAGTTGCTGAACGCGATTCAGGATGTGTATCTGGATTCGAACGTGACGATTGCGTAGAGAAGCCATCAGCCATGAGTAGTCGGGCGGTTTACTGCGGCTCGGGATCGCAGCAGTCAAGCAGTTCAAACTTCTCAACGGCCGGTCTGTCCGACACAGTGAGTGTCACATCGCGGGCAAAGAGAGGCACCGTTGATGCATCGGCAAGGTATCGGTCGATCGCAATGAACGCGTTGACCTCCTTGCGATTGTCAGGATCGAAACTGAGTTTCAGGTTCGCCTCGTCGTCTTCGCCAAGAAATTCATTCGCCGTTGGCAGCCACTTCGCGGCGTGGTAGTCGTAGACCCGAAGTCTGACGTCCCGTGAAAGCACCCAGTAATCGAGACGAATTCTGACGGAGGCTTGACTTCGACTACGCACATCGGCGATGGCGACGATCGCGACTTTGGATTGTGTGTCGAAGTTGTTCGTGGCTTCATTATCGAGCAGGCTGTATTCGTGAGCCTTCTGGACGATGATCATGGCCCACACGAAGCGGGAGAACTTGCGCGCGTCCGCGCCAATGTCTTCGGACCGAATGGTTTCGCCGGCATCGGTCTTATTATCGAATGGAATCAACGACGCGACGAGTTGCATCTGTTCGAGTCTGGTCGGATTCGTCAGTTCATCCTCTTCGAGCCAGTTGTAAGCAATCCGGCTGAGCCACGAGAGCTCACGGTCGCTCAACGCTTCGGTTTCGACTCGACGCGAGAGTTCCCCAGACCACGATGCTCGCCACCGATCGCCCCGATCGAGATCGCTCTGAACGACGTTTGGCATCGTCGTCAGGAAGCTGAGCTGGTACAGGTCCGCGGTCTGTCGCGCCGTCGCAATCAGCACCACATCCGGAACGGCTGCCGCCCAGCCGCGTTGGCGGACACCATCCTGAACGAGGATCGCATAGCCGCCGACAATCACCAGCAGGCCGAGGATCGCCAATCTGCGTTGCGGCTTTGCCTTGACAAAGTCTGCGTTCCTTGCGCACAGTCCTACCGCACTCGCCGCACGTCAATCCCGGCGACTTCGACATGTCAAACCAGCACTTCGGACAGCGTCGCTGTTTCTTCCACACTCGTTGAATTCGGTTGAAGAAGACCGCGAACGCGAACGTGGACGCTCCGATGATCATCAGCAGCATCGCAAGCGATCTGAGCAGCACGACAGTATCCATGGCACACCCCCTGTCAGACTGCGACGGAAGCCACAAGAGCGGACCAATCATAATCTTCCGTACGTCTATTCGAAAGGACAGGCAGAGATCGGAGAACGGATTGACCCATTCGGCTGCGGTGCTCTGATGCACGTTTGTTGGCGGACATACCTGTCCGCAGTGGATGATCCTCCGATGTATCACCGGCGGATTGGTAAATCCGCCCTACGATTCTGATCAACTCAGGCGGCGGTTCGGGTGAGAACGACTTCCAGCAGGCGGTGCGCACCGCGGTGATCAACAAGCGTGCGGGCGGCATGGTGGGCTGTGGGCGATGGGTGGCATCCGCAATGCACGGTTCACGCGGTGCCGTCATGACGACGTTCGAAGCGGATCCGTAAAGCGCAAGCCAATCTCGCTGTCACCTATCTCGTACGTCTTTGAGAAGATGGTTGGGCCTGGCGCATCACCGTGCCGACGCCTTATCCGTACTTCAAGCTCAGTGACTTCTTCATATTGCAGTGTGTGAAGCGAATTCGTGCGTCGCGAGATCCACGCGAGGAATTCGACCGGATCTGGATTGCCATAGTTGATCATGCGGGAATCCATTCGGTCAGGGATCAATTCGCCTGTTGCGGCATGGTGAAGCGTCATGTCGCACATCGACGGTAGGAAGTGCTCGCTGACGACGATTTCGAATGTCACGTACTGTTGTTCTGTCGAATCACACCAGAATTCAACTGTTGCGTCGCGTTCTATGCGGCGTGCGGTGATCGGATACAACGTGTAGTGTGTTGATCCCTGTTGCGCGAAATCAGTCATTGCAAATGAACGTAAGTTTTGAGCGTCGCGCTGATTTGCAAGGCGAGCAAATTCCACGAGCAGATTGAATTCGAATCGAGAGATTGTCGCGCGACTGATTCGTATGTCGAGTTCGGAGCAGAATGGATGCGCTCCATTTCCTGCGCCGGAAAATATGGCAAAGCGTAACATCCATTGCATGTTTGGCGTGCCTGATTCAGCTGTCCACGGCAGTGACGCAATCAACACCACATCCGGCACTGCCGCCACCCAGCCTCGCTGCTTCACGCCGGGCGTGACCTGCAACGCGTACGCACCGACAAGGATCACGAGTGCGCACAATGTCAGCCGACGTTGCGGTTTCGCCTTATGGAGCTTGCGTTCCTTCTTGGCGGTTCTGCCGCGGCTCACCCGGTCGGGCGCAACTCCCTGACCGAGTCGAGTAGGTGTTGGGCCGTGTCGGCCATCGCCTCGGCCGCAGCGTTGGCGCTCACGCCGTCGAGCTGCGCCCTGGCCTCGGCCACGAATCCCTCGGCCACGGCATAGGCCGAGTCGACGCCGGGGCCATCCCGCACGATAGCGATGGCGTCGAGCCGATCGTCGGACTTCAGCCCCCCGTCGAGCAGCTCCTTCAGCTGCGGTCCCTGCTCGGAGGTGGCGAGCGT
>JBCCFX010000057.1:0-19150 GCA_039029515.1 Planctomycetota bacterium | reverse complement strand
GTGTCCGGCGCCTTGACCGTGCGTCTTCCTTTCGGGCGTTGCTCGGTCACGACGCGCACGACCTGCGGAATGATCTCGCCCGCTTTCTCAATGATCACCGTATCGCCGACACGAATGTCCTTACGGTGAATCTCGTCGATGTTGTGGAGTGTCGCATGCTGAACGGTCGTGCCCGCGAGCACGATCGGCGTCATGGTCGCGCGCGGTGTCAACGTCCCACCCTTGCCGACCTGCCACTCGATCGATTCCAGCACGGTCTCGCCCTGCTCGGCCGGATACTTGTACGCAATGCACCACCGCGGCGCCTTGCTCGTGGAACCGAGTTCATCCTGAAACGCAAACGAGTCCACGCGAATCACCATGCCATCGATACCGAAGCCGGCGTCATGCCGTGCGCTGTCAAAGCGTCGAACTTCTGCGATGACCGCATCAATTCCCTCACACGTGACGCCGACATGACTGGATGGAACACTCCAGGTTCGAATGGTCTCGACAAACTGCGCGTACGTGCTGAAGGCTGTACGATCCCCATCGCCAATGCCGTGTGCGCTGAATGACAGCCTGCGATCCACGACAATTGACGTATCAAGGCTCTTGAGTGTGCCTGCCGTCGCGTTGCGAGCATTCATGAGCAACGGTTCACCGCGCTCTTCACGTGCGGCATTGACGCGATCGAATTCCGCATTCGGCATGAAGATCTCGCCCCGAATCTCAATCATGCTCGGCGAATCACCCGTCAGACGCATGGGAATCGCTCGGATATTGCGCACCTGCGCGGTGATGTCATCACCCTTCGATCCATCGCCGCGTGTGAGCGCGAGTGCCAGCCGGCCGCCTTCATACCGAAGGCTGACCGCCACGCCGTCAATTTTGGGATCGCAGTAGTACGTGATATCCGCATCTTCAAAGAGATCGTCACCCGACGTCTCACGCCCAAGACCGCGCCGCACGCGTTCATGCCATGCTCGCAGATCCTCTTCATCGTACGTATTGTCAACGGACAACATTGGCAGCGCATGCGGCAGCGTCTTGAATCCATCGATCACCGTGCCGCCAACACGTTGACTCGGACTGTCCGGATCCGCGTGTTCAGGATGCGCAGTTTCGAGTTCGATCAGTTCCTGCAGCCGCGCATCGAAATCCGCATCCGACATGATCGGTTCGGCATCGACGTAGTACGCGCGGTTCGCCGCTTCGAGCAACTCCCGAAGTTCAGCGATGCGTGCCTTGTCGCGCGTCGACGTCATCTCGATGTATGGCCCTCGCGGATCAGTTCGTCGGCCGACGATTCAACGTGTAATAAGCATCCGGATGCAACAACGGTGCGCCCGACGTATTTCGTACGCCCGGCGCATGAATCTCATAGACATAGCCGGCACGGAACCCATCAAGAACGATCCGGCATGAGCGCTGGTCTTCGGCAACATCGATCCGCGTGATTCGGTGGTCCATCTGATCGATCTCAGGCGAACCGTATTGCTCACGGTGTTCGTGACGGAAACTCGCCGAGGACCACGAACTCACATCTTCAACGGTCGTGACGTCAACATCATCCGTAAATGTGATCTCGAAACCGTTCGGCATGGCCCGGACTTCATGCATCTCGAACGGCTCGACGCCGGTGTACACCACGCGCTGCAGACCCCAGGGACGCTGCCCATAACTCCACCAGCCTCGATTGGTCATGCCAACGAACAGGCTTCCATCCGGCGCGAACCGCAAGCGGTTCACGCCGCAATCGAGCCCTTCGAGGAAGGGGAAACATGCGCCCTGATATTCGCCGCCGACCTGTTCAAGGAACACGCGCATGATGATGGCAGAGTATTGATCGCCGACGAAAAGCTGGTCCTGGAACGGTCCGAACGCGCCGCCTGTCGTATCCAACTCAATGTCGCTTGCGCTGCGCCCCATTCGGTCATACGGGAACCAGACCGCCGGCACCTTGTAATCCGTTGCCGTGTTCGGCGTTGGCATGTCTGCGGACTCATACCAACCAGTGGAACTGGGATGACCGTGCCAATCGCCGGGCGATAGATGTGAGAGTTTGTTGGTCTCGACCCAGTCGCCCTGATTGTCGGTATAGAACATTTCGCCGTCGACGTTTCGACCGAGTCCGTTCGGCGATCGAAGACCGCCACAGACGGGCGTCAGCGTGCCATCATCGTCAACGATGACCGCCCAGCCTCGCCACGGCACGATCGACTTACCCATGGAGCCACAGAAGCCCACATTCAGCGTGACCCATGTACGCCCGTCGTTGTCGTATTTGGGACCGAACGCGTACTCGTGATAGTTGCCGCTGATGCCCCACGCATCGGACAGCGTTTCGTAGAAATCACCGACGCCGTCGCCATCTTCATCCGTCACTTTCGTCAGCTCGCCGCGCTGGGCCAGGATGACACCACCATCGCGCCATCGCGCGCCGAGTGGCTCGTGCAGACCAGTGGCGAATCGCGTGAACGTCGCATCGAATGGCGGATCGTCATACGCGCCGTCGACGATGAACACATCTCCGCGACGCGTCGCCACGATCGGTCGTCCATCCGGCATCACATCGAGACCACCAACCTCAAGCGCCACATCATCGGGCTCCAGAACGGAGAGCATCTGATAGTGCAACGCTTCCGGCGAGACTGGAAAGTCGCGATCAAGGTGATACTCAAGGCGTGCGAGCAGGCGCGAGTCAATGAACGTCTGTATCTGGTATTCCCAGCCGCCGACGCCTTGCGTCACCTTGACGAGTACGGTGTTCACGCCCTCCTTGACATCGAGCGTCAGCCGATGATCGCTCGGACTGAGCCCGCGGTACAAGTCGGCATCGACGAGCAATTCGCCGTTGAACCAGAATTTCAGGCCGTCATCGCTTCCCATCTCGACGGTCAACGTCGTGGCCTGATCTGACACGACTTCGCGATACAGATACGCAATGCCGTTCAGGTTGTCTTCTTCGTCACCGAAAATCTTCAGGTTCACCGGCAGGCCGAACGGCTGATCCAGTTCCTGCCAGCTGACAGGTCGACCGTCCTTCCCGGCATATGTCGCTTCGCGGTCAAACTCAACTTCGGCGGGATACACAACGTCGTGCTTGTCCATGCCGGTATTGTCAAATGGTCCGATCACCCACCACGGCCGCCAATCGAGCGTCGGGACGTACTGCGAGAGCGTTGCATCGCGTGTGGCATCGCGTGTATCACGCTTGACGTAGTTGAATTCATCCTGCGCCAGCGCGCTCTCAGAGAGCATCGCGATCAGGACAGCGACGATCAGCACCATACGTTTCACCACGTCACCTCCATGACAACGAGTGCCGTTCCGCTTTCGTCCAGCGTCACCGTGATCTCCGTCGCGTCAGAAAGATTCTCCGGCAGTCGGCACGTTCGATTGTCCACGACCACGATGACCTGCGTGCCGGGCGCGCCGCGAAGGTCAATACGTTGTTCCATAGCCTGACGATCATCACGAACAACTGGTATGAGTCGCTCGGTCACGTCGACACGCGTGCCATCGGCCATCAACACGGATCGGAACGAAGGCATGCCCGCTTCATCGACGGTGTATCCGCGGAATCGAACAGTAGTGTCTTCCGTTCCTGCAAGGCGAAGCGTCGCGACATCGCCGACATTCCAGTTGATCGCAGGCGGATTGGTTTCGGCACCGCCGCGATTCGCCCAGGCACTCGACGCATTAAGAAACTCGCCGGTCCAGACGAGCGCGAGTTGCGCACGGTCAGCGTCGTACGCCGCATGCACGCCTTCAGGGAAGCCGCAGGCGATCGCGCGAACGCCGGCGTCCTGCATAAATGTCCGAAACAGGATCGGTTTCTCATCGGCGGACAAGATCATGCCACCGACGGGTTGCAATCCTTCGGGAAGCTGCAGGTTCTCGCCCTGATCGAGATAGGCCCAGATAGCATCAATCTGTGCTTCGGCATCACCGCCGAGGTAATCACGAAACGCCGAACGGCCGTGCACAAAGAATGATGGCATTCTCGTTCCGGTGCGCAGCAACGAAGGATCGTAGAGCCAGCGCGAAAACGCATCGTGACGGAGTCGTTGCGTCGCTTGTGCCAGATCAGGCCCGGGCGATCCTGTCGCGGGGTATCCCGCCACGTTGTGACATTGAATGCAGTTCATGCCATTCGAGCCGACCAGTTCCCGGCCGACCGCCGAAGCGCGCGCGGTGATCTCGATGTCATGCGTCGACGCTGGGTGGCCCGACATGCACGCGAAGAGTTCTGGCAGGTCACCGACGTTGTCTTCGCCGAACTGCGGCATTCGCGCTGCCATCCACGGTCGGGATATTGCACCGTCGACCAACGTCGCGTGCATCCATGACGTCGTCAGGCGACCGCCGACATCGGTGAGATCGGGCGGAATTCGGCTTTCATCGCCCAGATCTGCTTCGTGCGACGAATTGAAGTACCGCGTGATCGCCGGCTCCGGGCCGGACACGCCGTGATACTGATGACACGCCTGACAATTCAGTCGACGCATCGTCATCCCCAGTTCGAGGTGTGGCGTCGGCGTAAGCGTGCGCTCATGCGTTGCGTCGATTGCATTGCGGATCGCATCGCGTTCAAATCGTGAAAACCCGAAGTACGGCGCACCGCTGACAGGCGCTTCGCTCAAGCAACCTTCCATGCCGGCGTTCACGAGTGATTCGAGCGGTGGCGCGATGATCGCCGGCGCCGTGTTCGACACGTTGTCCATCGCGTGGCAGTTGATGCAGCCAGTCGAGACGAAATGTCGAGCGCCCGCAGCGACTGCGATCGGGTCTGTGGACCACGATGCGTCGTCGCCGACATCGACAGAATCGTCATACAGATATGCGGCCAATGCACGCGCTTCGATATCCGTCAGCTGCATGTCTGGCATGCGTCCATCGGGATGCCAGCGCACGGGATCGGCGAGGAACGCCGTCAGCGTGTCTCGCGACATCTTCGATGCGAGATCAGGTATCGCGGCGTAACGACGTCGCAACGCACCCGCGTTCGATCGACCGCCCGGAAGATCTTCAAGCCCAGTCCGCGGACCGTGACACGCAATACAACCGACATCATGAAACAGGATCTCGCCGGTTCGTCGAAGCGATGCCGCATCGTCCACGCGCTCCACTCCTTCATCCGGCGAACCCGATTGCGACATCAGGAAGTGCACCAACTGCATGCGAGCGCTTTCGTCGCGACCATGCAGCACCGACGGCATCGGTGTGCCATCGACCATGTCGTGTGGCGATGCGAGCCAGCGGTCGAGCCAACCCGGTCGAAGTCGACTTCCGACATCGCTCAGCATCGGCGCATCGGGAATGTCGAGCAATGCCGCCAACGCCGGCTCGGACGTTGCATGGCATGCGGTACATCGATGCTGCTGCATCAGGGCCAGACCTTCGGCGGCGGCGTGACCAAGCAGCGCTCCTCCGTCGGCGGGAAGCCGTAAGGCCGGCCCATCCGCCACTCCCGAAAACTGATCCGCCGGACGCCAGAGCGGGCGGAATTCGATCGGCTGTATGCCATCCCACGTAATGTCGTACGTCAGAATCTCATCATCGGGGCCAAACCGGCGCAACGGCGCGATGGTGAGTCGCTCGACAGGTTCATCTCCAGCGGCGTCGCTGAGAAGTACATCGCCTCGGTGCGTCAGGATGAACGAGCCGCCACGAATACGAGCGCCGACTCGTGCCTCCGTCGATCGCCCCGGCGCGATGATCGTTCTCAGGCTGAGCTCCATGGCGCCGGCGGGCAGTCGTTCATCGAGTGACTCACCGGGCTGCAATGAGAAACCTGCCGCGGCCAACGGACGCTCCACGGTGAGTCCGGCGACGGTGATCGTGGCGACTACGCCATCGGATGCGAGTCGACCGAACGGACGATCATCCTGGATGAATCGAACCGGGGCCGGCGTCTCAACGATTGATGACTTGCTGACCGTGATGAGCGTGACGACCGCAACCGCCACGATCAGAAGGCCACCGACGATCCATTGCATTCCCGCCGATGGCGATGCGTGGTCTGTTCGATCCGTCACGCTGCGCGTCCTCCTCAGAACCGTGTCGCCATGGTACCAGCGACCACGAAGACTCACCGCATCATCGGCCAGAGCACAACCGCTGCGCCGGCGATCACCACCCCGAGGACGGCCAGCACAATCGCGATCCGACGCCGACGCCGTCGCCGTCCGGCCTTCCACATCGTGAACGTGCCCGGCACATCGATCGCCATCGAATGCTCGAGCACCTGCTCGACGAACGCCGGGACGGCCGAACCCATGACGTGCGCCAAAGCAGCATCAGCCTGCGCCAGATGCCGCTCCGTCGCGGTTGTCGAACAGTCCATGGAACGAGCCATGACCCGCGCCGAAGCGCGGTATACCCGCGCCAACACCCAGGCTTCCCGCACCTGCACTGGCATGGCCCACAACGCATCAGCCCACGCTTGCGGCGCTCCGCGAATCTGGCGTTCCTCCTGCGATGTCCCGGACGAATCGCCCAGCGCTTCGCGCGAACGGAGGATCGTCATTCGATCAAGATGCACGCTGTCGACGTCATCCAGCTTCGGCTTGTCGCCAAGAACCTGCTTCAAAACGCGGATCGCCAGGTCTTCTCGACCTGTCAGCAGCACCGCCAACCTGTAAACGCGCCGTTCGAGCGCTTCGCGCTGAGCCATCCCGGACAGTGTACGACGGACGGGTGGGCAACCTGCGCTTTGCAGAGTTTCGGCAGAATCGGCCGATACCCTTTTCGTCCCCGGAACACTTGCACACACGGAAAATCCACGATGCCCAGCGCGATCCCCGCATGTCGTCTTCGGTCCCGGCACCTTGCCATCGTCTTTATCGCGACCGCGATGATCACCAGCGTCTGTGCTGGTGGGATTCGTGAGGACGTTGAGACCGCGGTCCGCACCGCTGGCCTCGGAGGCGCGACGGTCGGCATCAGTATCGTCGACTGCGACGCCGGCCGATCCATCGTACGAATCCGAGATGAAGACCAGTTCATTCCCGCGAGCAATATGAAGCTCCTTACGACCGGAGCCGCACTCCATGTGCTCGGCCCGAACTTCATGTTCCAGACGCGACTCATTCGTGATGGTGACCGACTTGTTGTCGTCGGCGATGGCGACCCCGCCTTCGGCGATCCGGAGTTGCTTGCGCTCATGCCGTCGTCAGATGACCCCGGTGCACCGGCGATGGACATCGAGCAGTTCATCAACCTCTGGGTCGATCCCATTCTCGCGAATGGCTCTGACTGGATTCGCGAAGTCGTCGTCGACGACCGCATCTTCGATCAGACGTTCGTGCCTGCCAACTGGCCTCATGATCAGCTGAACCGTCGCTACTGTGCGCAGGTCGCGGGATTCAACGTGCACCTCAACGTCATGCACTACTTCCCACGCCCGAGCAGCGGCGCTCGCCCAGACTTTGCTGCTCGATTTCCAAACGTCGACTGGATCGCGGAAACGAACAAAGCCACAAGCCGTACTGGTCCGAACGATCGCAGCAATGTCTGGATCGCACGTGAGATCAATACGAACAAGTTCACGTTTTACGGCAACGTCAAGCACACCTATCGTGCGCCAGTGCCCGTGACGATTCACGATGCGCCGACGTTCTTTGCCCAACTCCTCGCGGACCGCCTCGGAGAATCTCGCGATGAACCGATCCCCAGCCGATCGGCAATCGAGGACGATCCACCGAGCGCCGGCATGCTTGCCGCACCGATCGTGCGAACACCGCTCGCGACGGTGGTGACACGCTGCAATCGAGACAGTCAGAACCTCTACGCCGAATGCCTCCTCAAGCGCGTCGGGCATGAACTGACGGGCGAAGCGGGTTCATGGACAAACGGCGCGGCAATGGTCAGGCACGTGATCTACGAGGATCTGCTCAATCCGGCCTTGCTCGCCGGCCTTCGAGTCTCCGATGGATCAGGCCTGAGTCGCGACAACCGCGTCACACCTGCACTCATGACCGCATGGCTCTTGTCATTCCATGAGAACGAAGAGCTCGGCTCGATCTTCATTGATAGCCTTGCCGTCGGCGGACAGTCCGGCACGCTGCACAAGCGATTCCGCGATGACAATCTGCATGGCGCGACCGTGCAGGCGAAGTCCGGCTACATCAACGGTGTCAGTTGCCTGACCGGATACGTCACCGGCGCCAACGGCCATCGCTATGCGTTCAGCATTCTGGTCAACGACCTCAAACCCGGCACCGTCGCCAAGGCGAAGCGGTTTCAGGAGAAAGTCGTCAGCCGGATTGGTCAGGAGATCGCAGCCCGTCAGGTCACGCTCGGGAGCGACTGAGCAGCGCGCTGGCGAAGTACTCGATCGGATGCACCGCATCCTTGTGAACGCCATCAAGCAACTGATGTCGGCAGCTTGTGCCCGGCGCGACGATCGTCGCGCCGTCGGCATCACGTGCAAGCGGGAAGAGCGTCTGTTCACCAATGGTCATGGACAGATCGTAGTGATCTCGGGTGAAGCCAAATGCGCCCGCCATGCCGCAACAGCCGGTATCCCATATCTCAACATCCGTACTGCATCGCGAAAGAAGTTCATGGGTGGCATCGGTGCCCCACAACGAACGCTGGTGACAGTGACCGTGAACACGGACCGGCTCATCATTCGCCTGAATGTCAGGCACGATCGGATGCGTATTCCACTGCGATGCAATGAAGTCCTCAACCGTTTGCGTCAACGACGCAAGCATCAGCAGATCGTCATGGAGCACCGGCAGCTTCAGATCGAGCCAGTCATCCACGATCGCCGACACGCAACTCGGTTCGATGCCGAGGATGGCGACAGGATCATGCTCGCGCACGGCGTCGATCATGCGACGCGCTGTTGCATGAATCGTGTCCACTGCCGTTGATAGTCGGCCAAGGCTGATCATCGATCGGCCGCAGCAACCGAGATTCGGCGTCAACACGCGATAACCAAGTGCTTCCAGAACGCGCACCGCGGCACGGCCGATGTGTGGCTCGTTGTACGCGGTAAAGCAGTCACCGAACAGGACGATGCATGGCGCATCGACATTCCGTGTGCGTCGTCTTCGCGCCCAGCCAAACAGCGATCGACCGAATGGCGGGAGCGATCGCCTCTTGTCGATTCCCAGCGTCCAGTTCAACACCCATCGCCAGGGTGGAATGCGATTGGTGAGATTCGCCGCGAAGGGCAGAAACGATCCCAGACGGTTGAGCATGCGAATGCGCGTGAAGACGCTGACGGTCAATGGAATGCAACCGCGATCATCGTAACTCTGTGCGAGGTACTCTGATTTCAGCCGCGCGACATCGACATTGCTCGGACACTCAGCCTTGCAGGCTTTACAACTCAGACACAGATCAAGCGTCTCAAGCGTTTCGAGATCATCCCAGATCGGCTCCGCACCGTTCTGATCAAACTGGCCGGTGATCGCAAGACGCAACGCGTTCCCGCGCCCACGCGTGGCATGACGTTCGTCACGCGTTGCCCGGTACGACGGGCACATGATGCCCCCAGATGTTTTCCGGCACATTCCTGCGCCATTGCACATCTCTACCGCATGCCCGAATCCCCCTTCGGCGTCATAGCGGTAGTACGTTTCGATCGGTGCAACCGCAACCGCACGTTCATCAGGCTGCACGCGCAGATGCTCGTCCATCGCCGGCGGCGCCACAATGTTGCCAGGATTCATCCGATGTTCAGGATCGAATATCGCCTTGATATCACCAAAGGCGGAACATATCGCAGGACCGAAGTATCGCTCCAACACGTGTGATCGCAGGCGTCCATCCCCATGTTCGCCCGACACCGCACCGCCAAACTGCCGGACCAGATCCGTCGCTTCTTCCGCAATCTTGATCATCATTGTTCGGTCCGACGTGTCACGAAGATCAATCATCGGTCGAACGTGCAGGCACCCCACCGATGCATGTGCATAGAACGCTGCGTGCGTGCCATACCGAGTCAGCAACGCACGGAATGCCTCAATGAATTCCGGTAGCACCGCGGGATCAACGGCAAGGTCTTCGACGAACGTCAACGGCTTTCGCCGGCCCGGCAGACCATGCAGGAGTGGCTCGCCTGACTTGCGCAGCGTCCATGCCGACTTCATAGCCGCTGGATCCGTGTACGTATTAACTCGATCCTCACCGAACCGTAGTGTCAACTCATGCAGGCTGGTGCGTACGCGATCCTCAGACGACGCGAAGTACTCGACATACAAGACCGCAGATGGATCCTTGCCGCCCACGCGCGGGAGCAGGTCGACATACGGCCGGCAGATTGCATTGGCACGCGCTGCGCGGAGCACTATATCGTCAATCAACTCAACAGCTGCCGGACCTGTCGCCAGCATGGACATCACCGCCCGAAGCGCTTCGTCAACGGATCCGAACGAGACGATCGCGAGCCCTTTGGCACGTGGGACATCGACCAGGCCAAGCGTTGCACTGGTCGAGAGCCCGAGCGTGCCCTCCGAACCACAGAACAGTTGGGCAAGATTGACTCGATCGAGGCTATCATCCGACGCCTTGATCTGGTCCAGCATGATGTCGAGGTTGTAGCCATCGACATGCCGAAGGATGCCCGGATACCGTTGACGAATCTCCTGCGCAAGAGGCTGTACAACGTCTGCCACACGGCGCGTCATCACCTCTATGCGCGGATCGCACGATGCCGCACCAGAGGTAAACGAATGCTGCGACCCATCGGCGAGAAGAACATCCAATGCACGGATGTGGTCCGATGTTCTGCCGTACAACACAGAGTGCGCACCCGCGGAATTGTTGCCGATCATCCCGCCAATATTGGCGTGCGATGCCGTCGCGACATCGGGTCCGAACATTAACCCAAACCGGGCAAGTTGCCGGTTCAACGTATCAAGGACGATGCCCGGTTGGACGCGAACTGATTTCGCCCCGGGGTCGATATCGAGAATCTGGTTGCAATGTTTCGAGAAGTCGATCACCACCGCACGATTGACCGTCTGGCCGGCAAGTGAAGTGCCACCTCCGCGCGGGAGGATCGGGAGTCCGAATCGAGATGCGATTTCAACTGCAGCCTGCGCGTCGTCAGTTGTCGCCGGAACAACAACCGCCAGCGGCGACACTTGATAAATGCTCGCATCCGTCGCGTAGAGCAGCCGTGTGTGCTGATCGATATGGACGTCGCCCTGAATCGCAGGCCGCAGCGCGCGAGCGAATGCGACGAGCTGTGCGTCATCCACCGGCGCGTTGTCATCAAGGATCGGCAGGTTGACCGTACTCATGCGAAAATCCTGCCGGTCATCGCGGTGCAACCGCGCGCCGCGTTACGGCTGCGGCTCAGGCTCCTCGAGGGCTGCGAGCGCGGCTTGGATGTCATTGCGGATGCGATCGGCATCGAATCCCACATGGACACCGTGCACAACGCCATCCGACCGAATCACGACCGTCGTCGGGATGCCGGTCACGCCAAATGCCTCGGCGGTCTCATCGGAATAATCAACGAGGACCGGCAGCGAAAACCCGTTGTCTGTCCAGAATTTTCGGACCTTCTCGAGGCGTTCCTCAGGATCATCGATCCGTTCCCACACATTGACCGTCAGGACCTTCACCGGCAGCGACTCATCATCGGCCCATACCGCAACCTCGTGAAGGCTCGGCAGCGCCCGTCGGCATGGTCCGCACCACGTGGCCCAGAAGTCCAGAACAACAACCTGTCCGCGCAGATCCTCGAGATCCACCGCATCATTGTCCATGGTGGTCAGAATGACATCCGGTGCTGGCATGCCTTCCAGGCCGCGCACAAGCTGGACACCGCCGCCATCGTTCGCCGTTGGCTCCGGCGCGCGCGGCATCAGTGACGCCAGATGATCAACGCGTTGACGCGTTTCCGGGGCCAGCGTAAACGTACCGTCCTCAAACGGTTCCTCACGTGTTTCGTACGCATAGGTATGCGCATAGTGCAGCGAGGTTCCGGGTTGCACGAGGTAGCCGCCGAACACCTCAACATCGATCTTCGAGATCAGCATGGTCGCGACGTCGACTTCAATCTCGACGCGTTCCTGATCGCTGGTCATCGTGATGACACGGTACTGCTTCTCATCTCGTGTCATGTCGCGCACACCTGTGGGTTGGACCCACGGCGCTTTCTGATGGAACTGCATGCACACGTCGCTGATGTCGTGTTCGCCGAACGCGATGGCAAGATGCGGGAACGGAAGATCAACAAACGCGGTCATCAGTGTGTAGTACGGCGAATCGTCATCCGGCACTGAGAAGTACGAATGATCCGTCTTTTCATGGATCGCCGCGAAGGTGCCATCCGAAAGATAGCATTCGAAGCCGCGCAGTTTCACGATGCCTTGCCGCTCCTGACCAAGCATGAATTCAGCTTCGATCACATCACCTTCACTGATGATGTCGCCTTCCTGAATCTCGAGCGCAACCGTTGACTTGACAGTCAGGCCAGGTTGATCGCGGTACGCCTCGATCAGTTCCTGAAACGCTTTCATCGCAGCGGGATCCGCTTCGTGCGACTGTCCCGATGCTGGCATCACGCTGAACAGCGCTGCCACGATCATGCACAGGTGAATTGTGGACCGCATTGTGATACTCCCGGCAGTTCCTGCGACGTTACCCCGACTGCCGCACGAGGTTCATGACTTCCGTTTGCAGTTTCTGATTCATGTTCGGGTCGAACCCACGGTGAACATGTGCGATCCGGCCATCGCGGTCAATCACGACCGTCAAGGGAATCGACCGCAGCCAATACGGCGCCGCCATGGCGCGGTCCTTGTCGATCAGCGTCGGGAAATCAAACCCGCGCTGGCTCCAGAACTGCCGTACCGATGACGTGATGGACTCTGGCGGCATCCGTTCCAGCGTATTGACGCCATACACACGAACCGGCAATCCACTCGAGCGAGCCCATTGTGAAAACTCGTTCAGGAGCGGAAGGCCGCGCATACACGGTCCGCACCATGTTGCCCAGAAATCAAGCACAACCACCTGACCGCGCATCGAACTCAAGGTGACAATGTCACCATCGAGCGTCGGGAGCGCGAACTCCGGTGCGGCTTCGCCAATGATGAAGTCCGACATCTGCTGACGCTCAGTTACTTCGCGGCGGTTTTGCGGATTAAACGCGACGGGCGTCGTGATCGACTGCAAAGGCGTCACCGACGACAGAATCTGACCGGCACGACGTTGCGCTCGCCCCTGGTTCATCACCATGCCGTCAAAGTTCAACGCGGTCACAAAGAACGTCGATGGGTCGATATACGCGTCAACGCGGCCGCCGTTGATGCCGAATGACAATCGAGGTGCCGGCGTTCCCCCCGGTCCGGTCGTCACGTCAGCGCCTTGCAGGACGGGATTCTCAAACATACCGATCCCGAATGCTGCGGCAGCCGCGCCAATCGACGGGCTCTCGCGGAGCTGCACCGGTAGCGTCAGCAGTAACGGCGCCGGCGAATTGAAGACTGGAACCAACGCCTGCTGTGTGCTCCGCTGCCGCGGAATGCGCAGGTATCGCATGGTGTTGCCGACTTGTTCGAAGTACAGGTTGTCATCCTGCGCGGTCAATGCCATGCCCGGCAGATCAAGCCTGTAATTGCCGTGCTCGTCGATCACCGTCTTGAGTTGCAACTGGTTGTTGGAACTCTGGCCGGTCTTGAAGACGATCGTGGAGTCGTCGCTCAGCGCAGGCGGCGATTGATAGGCTTCCCAGACCTTCGTCAGCAATACTTCGGGGTCTTGCGTCAGCAAGACAAGTTCTGAAGTGCTTCCTCCGGCCGAGCGGGCTTTGGAAGTCGCAGTCGTATCGCCTTCGGTTGGGGTGCCGTCATCTGCGCAGCCAACCATCAGCACGGCAGCGCAGGTCAAGGTCATCATGGCTCGCAGCATTGGTCTTCCTGTCCTCACGGCGTTGGGTTCGTTGCCCGATCGCTCAGTCATCATAGACGGTCCCCTCCCGAATCGTGCATTGGCGACGCTTCCGCCGGGAGACTGGCGAGAAGCGAGGCCACCGTCTGCGTCATCCCGGGGTGCATCACCTGACCAGCAATCTCGCAGAGCGGTTCCAGCACGAATCGGCGTTCATGCATCCTGGGATGAGGAATCTCCAAATGATCGTCCCGAAGCTGGCGTTCGCCGTACAGAAGGAGGTCCAGATCCAGAGTCCGAGGTCCCCATCGTTGCTCGGACGTTCGATCGCGACCGTACCGACGCTCGATCTCCAGCAAGGCGTCCAACAACTGGTGCGGTTCCAGCGATGTTCCGATCGCGGCCGCACCATTGAGGTACGGCGGCTGTGTAATCGGACCGACTGGGTCGGTCTCGAACCAGCGACTGACGCGCATGACCGCGATGTCCGGGTGATCCTCGAGATCGCGAAGCGCATCGTTCAGCGTTCGCCGTCGATCACCGACGTTTGATCCCAACCCGATGTAGACCGTTTCTGTCATCACAACGATGAGACCTCAGAGCCCGTGCTGACCGTGTTCGCGCGGTCCCAAAGCAAGGGCTGATCGTCTGGCACACCAAGCAGTCGAAATCGAAGCATCTGCAACGCTGACAATGCAGACCTGCGGCGGACCAGGCTCCGCGCGCCCGGGAACCGAAAGCACCGAATGACTGTGGCCTCGATCGAATGACCGGCCAGCGCGATGTACACCGTCCCGACCGGCTTCCCCTCGGTGCCGCCATCCGGTCCTGCGACGCCCGTGATCGAGAGCGCATAATCCGTACCGGCTGCATCCAGAGCGCCGCGTGCCATCGCATCTGCGACGTTCGACGAGACGGCGCCGTACTCGTCGATCATGTCGGCCGGTACACCTAGACACTTCGTCTTGAGTTCGTTCGAGTACGTGACCCAACCACCGATGTATGCCGCGCTTGATCCGGGCCGATCGACCAGCATCTTGCCGAGCCAGCCACCGGTGCATGACTCTGCGGTGGTGATGGTCTTTGCGTGGCGCATAAGCTCATCGATCACCGCAGCACCAAGATCGGGTTCCTGATCGCTGAATAGGTACGGTTGCCACGCCTCTCGAATGCGCGCTCGATCTTCATCGATCGCAGCCGTGATCGCTGATGCGTTCCCTTCCGCGCGAATACGCGCGGTCACCACCGAATTGCTCGCGGTGGTGCCGACGAGCGGATGGCGATGACGATCAGTCAACTCGCCGAGCCGTTCAGCCGCATTGGATTCACCCAGCCCGTACGAATGAAGCACCGCTTGCTGAACGACACGATCACCCGATCGGTCAATGCGCGGCGCGATCGCGGTTTCGAACATCGGGTACATCTCGTGCGGCGGTCCCGGCAACGCAGCGACAATGCAGTTCTCCCATTCGCCGATGAGGCCCGGCGCGGTGCCATGCGGATTGTCGATGCAGGCCATCGTCGCCGGTCGCATGGCCTGACGACGGTTGGACGCGGGATAGCGTCGACCGAACTTCGATCGCCACCGTTCGATCCGCGCCATCGCATCGATATCTTCAACCAGCGCTGTCCCCGGAGTCACGACGTGTGCGAGTGCCTGGCGCGTCAGATCATCGTCAGTCGGTCCGAGCCCGCCGGTCAGGATGAGTACGTCGTACAGCGTGGCGAGCCGTCGAATAGCGTCGACGAGTTGCGGGAGATCGTCACCGACAACCCGGTGCTCGACCGGGGTCACGCCCACTGCCTGCAACGATGCCGACAACCATCGTCCGTGCGTATCCGCTATCTGGCCGAGGATGATTTCGTCGCCGATCGAGATCGTTGCCGCCTGCATACCGTCAGCCTAGCGTCATCGATCGATCAGGACCACGGACGACGTCCGATCAGAGCGTTGCGAATCCACCTTCAGGATCACCGACATCGTGGAGCGCAATATGGTGATTCCGATCCTCGTCGGACAACGGCCATGCCGCGACGAGAACACAGGTCTCACCGGGCTCCGCCCAGCCGGAGTGAATCAGGTACGCATCGACGAGACGTGTGAACTCCGCAAGGGAGGACGGACGCGACATCCGGACCGGCGTCACGCCACGAAGGAACTGCATCTGCCGCGCAGCTCGCGAGTCGGCGGTCGCCGCGATAACTGGAATACGGAAGTGATTCTGACTGAGCATGCGCGCCATGCGACCGTTCTCAGACCAGACGAACACGAAACGCGCCTGGACATCACTGACGATCGTGGCCACGCCGTGTGCCGTCGCCGCTGCTCGATCGCATCGATCCAGCAAGCGCTTCGGCGGCGCCGCAACAAGACCGGCGCGCGCCTGATGTTCTTCGGTGTACGCGGCGATACGGCGCATCTGCTCGACAACCAGCCCCGGATGCGCGCCGACCGCGGTTTCACCCGAGAGCATGACCGCATCGGCATCATCCAGAATGGCGTTCGCGACATCGGTCGCTTCCGCTCGCGTCGGGGCGGGATTGTCAATCATGGACTCAAGCATCTGAGTCGCCACGATGACCGGCTTCCCGTGATCACGCGCCGCCGCAATGAGTTCCTTCTGCACCACCGGCAATACCGCGAAATCCATCTCAACACCAAGGTCACCTCGTGCCACCATGATCGCTTGAGACACATCAAGGATGGACTCAATGTCGCGCACTGCGGTGGGCAATTCGATCTTGGCGATGATTGGCATGCGTTGCTCGCCACGACCGTGGGTACGCATGCGCTCACGAATACCATCCGCAAGCCGGCTCACATCGGCCGCGCGACGAACAAAGCTCAACGCGAGACAATCGATCTGATGCTCGACCGCCCAGTCAACACACGCCCAATCGCGCTCGGTAATCGGATCGACGCTCAGTTCTGATTCAGGAAGATTGATGCCCTTCTTTGACGTCAGAAGTCCACCGTTCGTCACCGTGCAATGGAGTTCATCGGCCGTCTTGTCAACCACGAGCATGCGCAGCGCGCCATCTGCGAGCAACACACGCTGACCGACTTCGACATCATTGAGCAAACCGTCGTACGTCGATGAGATCCGCAGCGGTCGTCCTGCCGTTGGCGGTTCGCCGACGATCGGTTCGCGCTGGATGATGACACGCGTGCCGGGTTCGATTTCCACCCCACCATCGACCATGGTCCCGACGCGAATCTTCGGGCCCTGCAAATCGCCGAGCACCGCGACCGGACGACCGGCTTCGCGCGATGCGCGCCGAACGATGTCGAGTGCTTCGCGATGCTCGTCGAGCGTGCCATGGCTGAAATTGAATCGGAAGACGGCAACGCCGGCTGCAATGAGTCGTTCAACCATCGTGGCGCTTGCCGATGCCGGCCCCAGCGTCGCGACGATTTTCGTCAGCGTCGGCCGCGTCACGCCGAGCGGTTCGGCATCGTGATTAGGCGTGAGTTTCGGCATGGTCGTCATGGTGTTGGTCATGGCCTATCCCGCCGGCGCGTGGGCCAGATCGATGATCGTCTGGTACTGCTCGCGGAAGAACGTTCCAAACGTCCGTCGCAGTACATCCTCCGGCGATGCTTCTTTGGCCCAGAGGCCATGTTCGGCCCAGCCATCCCGGAGCCAGCCTTTCTTGATATCGCCCAGAAGCGTCACATCATCCAGCGAATATCGTTCGCCGTCGGGCGTCGGAACGTCCGGAAGCGCATCGAATGCCTCAAGCATTTCCCGAAGCACCGGATCCGTGACATCGGCCGCCCTCACAATGCCCACGTGATCATGCGGATAGGCGTCATGCTCCACGATGCAGGTCCAGGCCTCCTTCAGCAGCTCGTGGTTGTCCATCGCCATCGAGGCAAACAGGGACGGAATGAACGCCCGGAAGTTTCGATCCGGATAGCGCATTGGAGCCGCCAACTCGAACGGATTCACCTGGTCGACGAACCGTGGCAAGTACGTTGTATAGAACGAACGTCGAATCGGCATGCGACGAAGTTCGAACTCCGTCGGCCCGAGACCATCATCGCTGTCATCGTCAGCGCGGAACTGCCACAACGCCTGACCGGCATCACTCAGGCTGAACTCGATGAACCGTTTCGCAATCTCTTCGTTGGGCGCACCACGGAGCATGGAAATCGGATCCGGATCGATCGTGCTCACGCCGGGCGGATCAACGTAACCAACCCGATCATCACCGATCGATGCCAGCAATGCCTGCGACTGGAATCGACCATAGAAATCGATTGCGACGCCCATCGCGGCATCGCCTTGACTGACATCCGTCGGCGGCTTGGATGATGTCGCGGAAAAGTACCGTGCGTTTGCGCCCATACGGCGAAGTGTGGCCCACCCGTCGTGCCAGCCTTTCTGTTTGAGAATGGCTTCAAACGCGGTGGTCACTGATCCGGACTGCCCGGGATTCACCAGCGCAAGCCAACGGCGCATATCTGGATGACACATATCCGACCACAACAGCGGCGCGCGTGGATCTGCATCATCACCCGGTGCGCGCGGGAACGTCACATCAAGCACCTCAAGGATGTCGCGGTTGTAGACGATGCCGAAGCCCGAGAGCGCGACGCCGAACCAGTGCTTCTCCGGATCGTAGAGCGTGATATCCGCGATCTTGTTTTCGCCAAAGATCTCGTCAAGCCACGCATCATCGAAGTCCACTGGCGCGCTGATCGAAGTCGACCGAATCTCGCCGTCAACGTTGACCTCAACACCATCGCGCAGCACGCCGTGTTCATACGAGCCGCCGCCGAACACAAGATCGGCATTGCCACCGACGTCGTCGCCACGACGCAGATCGGCCTCAAACTGTGCAAGCAGGAGTTTGCGAATTTCGCTTGTTCCGCCGGGCACGTTGTAAATGACTTCAACGCGCTCGCCGTACGCTTCGGTGTGCCAGGCATCAAAGGCTTCGGCGAACTCCTGACGAATCTGCTCATTGTGCGGTGTGATGATGATCAACCGCCGTGCATCATCAGGCATCGCCGCTGATTCCGGCCGGAACAGCATCGGCACGCCCAACAGGATGGCCATACATGCCACCACGATGATTCGCGTCGCGTTCATCCGCACGCACTCCCTTGCATCACTCGTTCTCTGGCGGATCTGATGTGCTGCATCATTGCCAACCCGCAACTCGCCCAACCGTTGATGCGAGTTCTGCCGCCGCCGCCGCCACGGCTGCCTGCCAATCCGCCTGATCATCATCAAACGCGTAGATGACCGACCGACTCGCAGTGATCAACGCGCCTTGTCCATCCTCATCAAAGATG
>JBCCFX010000056.1:0-19199 GCA_039029515.1 Planctomycetota bacterium | reverse complement strand
CGCTCTCCAGAGGCGGAAAGTATACCTTCGGTAGCCTTTGTGAAATTCGTCACATAGTATACCGCTCATCGGGCATGGTCCATGATGAATCGCGTGTTGCCAGGAGGCACGAGATGACCGAGAACACTGCCGTTCCTGCACCATCCAGGCCGGATATCGGCGCACTGACCACGATTGCGCTGGGCACATCGGTTGTGCTGTGGGCGATTGCCTATATCGGGCTGGCACCGACCGTCCGGGCTCCGGAATGGGCGCTGCTGCCGATCGTCGCGATGGGCCTCCTCGCCGCAGGCTTCTTTGTGGGCCGATCCACAACACTCGGGATGCGCGGCGGCATCGGCGTCGGTCTGCTGCTTGGCGCGATCAATTTCATCATCGTCGCAAGTCTCAATGGCAAGGAATCGACCGCCGAGGCATTGACCGTCGGCTTGCTCTGGATCGGCGGTGCGACTGTCGTGTCCATCGTTCTTGCGATGATTGGTACCGCGATCGGGACGACGTTCCGCTCGGCATCCGCGTCGAGTGCGGACTGGACTCCTCGCCTCGCGTTGCTCGTGGCGCTCACGACGCTGCCGTTGTTGATCTCCGGCGGGATCGTGACCGGTCTCGAAGAAGGCATGGCGGTGCCGGACTGGCTGACGACGTATCGCTACCCGATGATGTTCTATCCGATGTCGATGATGCAAGAGGATGCCGGCGTGTACGTCGAGCATTTCCACCGGCTCTGGGGTCTGCTCGTCGGCTTGTCGGTGATCATGCTGCTTGTGCAGATGCGGCGTACGCGTCAGCGCCCATGGTTGCAGCATCTATCCATCGGCATCCTCGTCGCGGTCATCATTCAGGGCATTCTCGGTGGCACGCGCGTGACCGAAGACAACATCGCCCTGGCGATCATGCACGGCATCTTCGGTCAGGTCGTGTTTTCCACGATCGTGCTGATGGCCGCATTCACCACGCTTCGGTGGAAGCAGGCGGATCGTCAAGCCGCGTCGACGAGTAGTGATTTTCAACTCAGCTTGGCGCTGGTCATTCTGCTGGTCGGCCAGTTGGCGCTTGGCGCGGTGTACCGGCATCTCAACCTGCATCCGGAGTTCGCTGCCGGTTTCAAGCACAGCGTGCTCGGTCTGCACATTCTCGTGGCCTGCATTGTTGCCTTCGTCGCCATCACGGTGGGTGTTCGTGCGAAGACCGTCCATGCGAAAGCCATCGCGCTACCCACGCTTGGCGTCGCCCTCATGGTCATCGTGTCGTTGCAACTGCTTCTGGGCATCGGCGCGGCAGCGCTGGTGATGATGCGTGGTGAAGCGGTTGCCATTCCCGCGATGGAAGTCGCAATCACAACGTTGCACCAGGCCACCGGTGCGTGCCTGCTCGGCACGGCCGTCTTGGCCGCGGCGTGGGTGAGACGACTCTATATCGCGCCGAGTGCTACTCGCGCGGCCGCACCGGCTTGAGTGCTTCTTCGAGCGCAAGAACAGCGAAGATCGTCGCCATCTCGCGTTCACCTTCCATCCAGCGTGGTTCATCGTTGCGCCACGATCCATCATCGCGCTGACGATCGATGATCGCGCAGATCATCTCTTCGCGCCAGTTGTGCGAGATGCCGTCAGTGTCAGTGATTTCGTGCTGTTGCGCGACGTTCAGGGCACGAGCCATCGCGTGGTAGTAGTAATACAAGCCCTGCTGGCCAAGGCCCGGATTCTCCTCGAACGTCCAGTTGGATCGAACCCAGTCGAATGCAGCGCGGACGCGCACGTCGTCGGCAGACAATCCCGCGTACAGCAGGCTCTTGAACCCTGCGTACGTCATGGAGCCGTAACTGCGCAGGCTGCGCGGACGGCCTGAGGGTATCAGTTCGCCGTACCGACCATCGCCCGCCGCTTGGCTGCCCATGGACTCACCGTTGTTCGCAGGCGTGTAGACGAAGCCACCATCGTTAGTGGCCCATGCGGCATCGTTGGTTTCCTTCAGATTCTGCGTGCGCTGGAGGAACACGAGTGCGCGCTGGAATGCGGGTTCATCCGGACTCAGGCCGGCGTCGTACAGTGCTTCGAGCATCATCTGGGTATTGGAGAGATCCGGGCGTCCGCGATTCCCGTAGCCGGCGCCGCCGAACCAGTCCTTGCGCGGACCGATGCCTTCATCCTGATCCCATTGATTGTTCTGCAGCGCCGTCACCGCATCATCGATCTGATCCGCGAATTCGTCCATCTGGAACGCGGACAGCGCCGAGACAACCGATGATGTGACGTAGTTCGACAACGATCCGCCGCCATAACCGCCATCTGCTTCGCGGCTGCGCAGTACGTGTTGCATCGCACGCCGGACGTGATCTTTCTCCAACGCATCGCGGTCAGCCTGCGCGTACGCGCGAAGCGCCATCGCCGTCGTTGCGAGTGCGACGGGTGCTGGACGATCTGGTTCATCGGTTGGCGCGGATTCCTTTTTGTGAAGCCAGAGGCCGTTCTCATGCTGCATCGTGGTGAGCGCATCGAGGCCGGACTGAATCGCGGCCATCGCCCGCGCGTGGATCTCCGGGCTGATCGGGACCTCGCTCGGATCCGTGGCAATCGCGTGGACAGGCGGCTTCGGCAGTACGACCTGCTCGGGCAGCGCCGGCGGGTTGATTTCGGTCATCCGCGATGGGTCAATCCGATCGTCCATCGGGACGGTCGTGTCCTCAAGCAGATCCGGATCCGTCGGTCTGGTCGTCGTGGCATCCTGCCCGAACACGGATGGTGTGATCAGCAGGGTGGTGATGACAGCAAGTCCGAGTGTCGAGCGATGCATAAGGGTTTCCTCCGGGAAGACGGGACCGGTCCATTGCTCATACTATAACGGCGGGCACGCGTTGCTCATTCCATGGCCAATCATCGATGAGATTGCATGACTGATCGTCCACACCAGCCCAGCGGCACCAATCCAGCCGTCGTACCGTACGCACTCGAGCCGGAGGCTCCGCCTGCGCCGGCACTGCCGGGCAAGGTCGTGCGTCGCGAGTCGATGGAGCAGCTCATCGATTCCATTGCGGCCGATCTCGTGATCCACGCGCACAACTGCGTGCGTGAGTTTGGTGATTTTCATCTCGCCCTGTCGGGCGGCAGCACACCCCAACCGTTATACGAACGGCTGATGTACGACCCCAATTATCGTCGGCTCCCATGGCGGCGCACGCATCTGTGGATCGTGGATGAGCGTTGTGTGCCGTTCGATGATGATGCGAGCAACTTCCGCGCGATCAACGAAACGATCGGCGACCACGCGGACATCCCGCAGGAACAGGTGCATCCGATCTTCGCGATGTCCGACACCGCCGATGTCGAATACGAACAGCAACTCAAAGAAACGTTGAGCTGGCGCGAGAAGGGACAGGATCGACTCGACTACGTGTTGCTTGGCATGGGCACAGATGGCCACACCGCAAGTCTCTTCCCGCACACCGATGCGCTCGATGAGGAGCAACAACTCGTTCGTCGAGTGGAAGCGATCGGCATCACACCGGCACAGCGCGTGACCATGACCTACCCGTTGATCAACGCAGCGCGGTATGTCGCGGTGCTCGTCAGCGGTTCGGCGAAAGCGGACATGATTCGGCAGATCGCAAGCGGTGAAGGTTCGCAGGCCGAATACCCGATCAAAGGCATTCATCCCCACAGTGGCGTGTTGCATTGGTATCTCGATGCCGACGCCTGCCGCGCATGGGACGACCGAGGAGCAGCATCGTCATGAGCAGTACGCCGGAACCGAGTCGTCGCACGCTGAGCTTTCACACGATGAGCGACATCGCCAACGAGGTCGATGCGCTTGATCAGTCCGGCGTGGAGACCATCGGTGGATGGTCACCAGCACAGAACCTTGAACACGTCACGCGTGCCATGGACTTCTCGCTGGACGGCTTCGATTTCAAGGCACCGATTCCACTGCGATACATCGCGCCGCTCATGAAGAACAAGTTTCTCAAAGGCGGATTCAATCCGGGCATCAAGCTGACCGGCGATTTCGCCAAGGCATTCACACCGCCGGACGACATCACCTGGGACGACGCGATCATGCACTTCAACCGCACGATTGATCGGCTGTATCGCGGTGAACGGATGGTGCAGCGCAGTCCGTTGTTCGGTTCGATGACCCACGAAGATTGGGTGCGACTGCATTGCCGCCACTGTGAGTTGCACTTCAGCCATCTGCATCCGACGGCGTCGGCGTAACATGGCGCGTTGAATTGAAGAGCGATTCGACGGCCCGGAATGTCTTCGAGGCATCCTCGGGCGATGCCTTCCACACGAACCGTGTCAATCGGTCATACCCCTCATTGCCCTTGAAGGTCACATGTTGCTTGGGGCCTGGACCACTACCAACGAAGCGCAGGAGCCAGCTGGTATTTGGGTCAGGTTTCGTCCAGGCAAGTCGCCATTTGCGATGGCGTCCAAAAGTTACACGCCGATAGCTGGACATGGGTTGAAAACGCAATGCCTGCCCGGCCTCGTGAACAGAGAATTCACCGGGGCGCACAAAGAGCGCATGGCGTTCGCTCCATGATCGCATTTTCCTGATGCGGCGCACGAACACCACGGTCATGCCGATACACAAGACAATCAGGAGCGCGTCTGGAACGGGGCCGAGATTGCCGGTGTTGCGCATGCCGATCAGGATATAGATCGCGAATGGCGTGAAGCGCAGGATGGGTGAAAAGGCAATCAGCGAGGTGCCGAACAGCACGACCGAGCCGCGCGGTATCTCAAGCCCGCACTCGGAGCATGGCAGCGACGGATCGCCGGTCTTGCGCGGATAACCGCACCGCGGACACTCCGGGCAGAGTTGAATCGCCTCGTCGTCGGTCAGTGCGGATGGAGGGCGTTCTGTCATCAGGGAATCATGTGCACGTCGAGAATGAGTCCATCAACACATCGATGAATCGTCAAATGCGGAAGCGTTGTTTGCAATCGATTTGACGGCGTTTCTTCATGTCAGGCATCATGGGTTGAATCATGATCATTCGCCGCCGCGCGACATGTTCGAAGCCCTTCGGAGACTCGGTGGGCAAGTTCGGGCGATGCTTCGAACGTGTAGTTCAACTGAAGTCCGGCATAGGAGTGTAACTGCCTTGCGCTTTCACGATACGTAATCTCGAGTCGCCACGACGGTGGATCACCGCGTGCATCGTGAGGCGCGAGGCTCATTGGTCGAAGGGACGTGGATTGGATGAGGCGCCATGGAATGCAATGCGACATCGCTTGTGGTGCTGGCGCATACGCGATGCCGGATTCCATGATCATGACGACATAAGGCCGCCACGAGACGACTTGAATTGCGACAAAGAACACGCCAGAGACGATTGTCAATGGCACAAGGCAAACGCACAGGCCGAACGTTGCATCAACGCCGAAGAATGCAACGAGGCAGACGAGCAGTGCAATGACGCCGAAAGCGAGGAAAGACAATTCGCGTAACTGTCGAACTCGTCGGCCTGGCAGCAAGATGGTGCCGGGTTCAAATGAGAGTCCGCACTCTGGGCATTCTGTGCAATCAGAGATCGCGTGAAGGTCGTACCTGCATTTCGGACAGAACGGCAGCAGCGCAACGGTTGTGTCGGTCGAGCGCGAATGAGAATCCATCATGATGGTGCGATCTTGACTGCGGCGGTGTCTCGAAGTTCTGCGAGCGCCTCGGCTAGCGCATGAGCGAACTCAGGTGGTGCGACAAATCGAATGTCGATCTGCCATTCTTCAATGCCATCAATATAGAGCGCGTACGAGTTCAGGACGACGTGGAGTCGCCATCGGTGAGCGACCTTGGTGCCGGGCGAGCGTCGATGCTGGTTCGGTGTGACCTGAATGTCCTCAACTTAATGCCAGGGAACCGTTTCCGATGGCGTACCAAGGCAACGCATGAACGCCATGCCGGCTGGCGTGGCAACAAGCATGCGTTGCCGTTGCCCGCGCAGGCGATGATCAAGCATGATGAGGAGGATCGCGCCGACGATGATTGCGATCAGTGACGTCAAGCTAAGTGCGGCTACGATCGGGTCCCATGTCAGGACGAGTATCAACAGGCCGACGGCCGCCGTGATGAACCAGACGATTGGCGGCGGCAGAAGCGTCCGCAGGCGTCTTCGTCGTCCCAGAAGTACGACGGTTCCACGAGGAATGTCGAGCCCACATTCCGGGCACACGGAACGATTGTCGATGCCTTGAAGGTCATACTGGCATCGCGGACACTCCGGACAAAGCCAGAGTTCATCGGCATCTGTCGAAGAGTTGTCGAGAGTCTCGGTCACGTCTGATTCTTCGGTGTCGTGATTGCTGTGTTCGCAGCCTGGCGACGAAAGGCCAGAATCGATTGCCTTATTCTCTTGTATGTGGCCGGTCGAACGTCAAACGTAAAGCGAAGTTCGTAGATGATGCCGATTCGTAGAGACCGAAGCGACGGTCGGATACGGACGTCAATCCGCCATGCGGCGATTCCCTGTCGATGCCGCGGTCTGACATGTGGCATCGGTCGGGTTGATACCGAACGAACGCGCGACCATGGGATAGTGTTCGACATGACTTTCGTCATGGATCCATAAGCGATGCCGACCGGGGAGATCATGACGACTCGGTGTGTTGTTGGGACCAGCCATCGAATGAAAGCCCAGAGAAGGACGAATACGAGAACCGGTAACGAGCACACGCAGTTCGTAAGTGCACTCGAACTTCCAGTTAGCAGTATGACTGCGGCTGAAACAGATGCATAGATCCAAACAACGAACAACATGCCCAGTGTGCCGTACCACCGTACACCCTGCAGCATGATCATGCCTGACGGGAATTCGGTGCCGCACTCGGGACACACCGTGCAATCAGAAATCGCGTGAAGGTCGTACCGGCATTTCGGACAGAACGGCAGCAGCGCGTCCTGCGGCTTCACGCCAGCGACTCAAAGTAGTCGCGCAGAATCGCCGCCGCGGCGAGCGCATCGCGCAGGCTCTTCTTCTGTCCGTGGGTCAGTCCCGATTGCGCCATCTGCTCGTTCGCGTCGAAGCTCGTCAGACGTTCATCCTGAAATCGCACGGGCAGCGCCGTGCGCTGCTGAAGCTGCAGGCCGAACTCCCGGCAGATCTTCGCCCGGTCGCCTTCGGAACCATCCATGTTCATCGCAAGGCCCACAACGAGCTCATCCGGCACGTGATCGTTGATGACGTCCACGATCGCGTTCATCAGCCGGTCGCCGCGCGGCACCTCGACGACCGCGACCGGGGTCACGATGCACGATTCATCATCGCCGGCGGCAATGCCGGTTCGTCGGTCACCAAGATCGATGGAGAGATAACGCATGGGTTGAGTTCATCGGTTTGAGGCTCTGCACAGGATACCGATCTCGGCGTTCAGCGGCCCGCGAGTATGATGCTCGCCATGCGGTACGGAATGATCATGGCAGGTGGGGCAGGAACGCGGCTGTGGCCGATGAGCAAGCCGGAGCAGCCGAAGCAGTTGCTCCCGCTCATGCACGGTCGGTCGCTGCTGGAGATTGCGGCGGCTCGACTCGGGGGCATCGTCGAAGACCAGCATCGGTTCATCTGCACGGGCGAGCGGTATCGAGCGGCGATCCGCGAGCGCATGCCGGACATCGGCGACGACCAGATCCTCGGTGAGCCCGAAGGCCGCGACACGCTCAATGCCGTCGCGTACACCGCGGCGGTGCTGCATCGACAGGATCCCGATGCGGTGTTCGCGGTGCTGACGGCGGATCACCTCATCACGCCGGAGGATGAATTCCAGCGCAAGGTTGCGTTGGGATTCGATCTCGTGGAAGACGATCCGCATCGCATCGTGACGTTCTCCATCACGCCAACCTTCGCCGCCACCGGTTATGGCTACGTGGAACTCGGGGATGAGATCGATGGTTTCGCGCCGGCGACGGATGCCAAGCAGTTTCGTGAGAAGCCTGACGCCGCGACGGCGCAATCGTATCTCGATGCGGGGACGTTCGGCTGGAACAGCGGGATGTTCATCTTCCACGCCGGCAGTGTGATGGAGACCGTCAAGCGATTTCGGCCGGACCATTACGAACCGATGCTGGCGATCGCATCCGCGTGGGGCGGCAATCACTTCCGCGATGTGATCGGCGCGGAATACCCGAAGCTCGAGAAGATCAGCGTGGACTACGCGATCATGGAGCCGGCGTCCACGGATGACACGCTCAAGGTCGTCGCCGTCCCGATGGCGGTGCAGTGGATGGACGTCGGCAGTTGGCCGAGCTTCGGCGAGACGCTGGAACACGATGCGAACGGCAACGCCGCCACCAGCGCGACCCGGCACATTGACGCGAAGAACGTGTTGTGCGTGTCGGATGATCCGAAGCATCTGATCGCAACGATTGGCTGCGAAGACCTGATCATCGTCCGCACGAAGGATGCGACGCTCGTCTGCGCTGCCGACCGCGCGGAAGAGGTGAAGCAGCTCGCCGAGTAGGGCGGATGGAACTGGCAGAAGGCAAAAGGCAGAAGGCAGATGGCATGAGTTTTGCGCGCGAGGCCCAAGCGCGAGCGCGGGCCATGCCGGGCGCTCGCGCTTCCGGCTCGCTTCGCCGCGCCGCACCTGAGTTCGCGAGACTCTTGTAGGCCGGCTTCGCCGAAGCCGGCATCGATTTCAGTAGGGCGGGCTTTCAGCCCGCCGGTGATGTGCGCATTGGAGGTGCGATATGCAGGACATCGAGGACGCTCTTGCTCGCGCTGTGGGTCACGATGTCTCGGCCTTGGCTCAACCTGCCGAAGCACTGTTCGCACACCTCTTCACATTGATGCCACGCGTCGACGGCGACTTTGTAGACGGCGTCTTGATCACGCAAGCTGAGAAGAGCGAGCATTGGCTGCTCGCGAACGGTGTCAGCATTCTCGTCTCGTCACAGTGCGTCGAACCGTTTCAGATCGGAATCGGTCTTGATCGCGCTGGACAGATCAATCGCGGGTTCGTCAACATTGGTGATTCAGAACGTGACGCTGCGCCATACGGCTCATCCAAACATCTACGGCTGGAGGGTGAGCTTGCTGGTGACATACGTCAGACGTATTCGTGGTGGTCACAGTTCGTACGCCGAGAAACGTGGGAGTCGATTCGAACGAGGCTGCTCGTGGAGGTTGAACACGCCCTTGAAATCAAGGGCCGATTCACGGTCGTAACCCCAGAGCTGGGAGACGAGTTTGCGGCGATGGCGGAGTTTGACAGTCCTGTTGACGTCCCTGTGATCGTGCAGCCGCCAGAATCAGCATGGTTTGAGGCAACTGCATCGCTCAAGTGGGAGCGTTGTACCCCGAGCGGATTTTACCTTAGGTGCTGTTTCCGAGACCTGGGCAAGGCGGAGTTACCCGTCGGGACGCGGGTTGAGTTGATTGAGGCCGTCGAGGCTTGATCCGACACTTCGCGTTGCTCAGCGTCGGCGTCGGGGCAAGAAGGCAGATGGCATGAGTTGTGCGCGCGAGGCCCAAGCGCGAGCGCGGGCCATGCCGGGCGCTCGCGCTTCCGGCTCGCTTTGCCACGCCGCACCTGAGTCCGCGAAGGTGCGGATCAGCGCCTGAAAACGCCGAGTCTGAGGCGTCTTCGCCGAAGGCTCGGGTCTCGCACACTCTATCCGACACTTCGCTTCGCTCAGTGTCGGCGTGGGGGCAAGAAGGCAGCCGGCAACAGGCATCGGGCAGTCGTGATCCGACACTTCGCTTTGCTCAGTGTCGGCGTGGGGATGCCGGGTTCAGCAGAACCCGGCCTACAAAATTCCTATTCGGAGAGCGGTTGACGGAAGACGAAGAACCGCCGGGTCCAACAGAACCCGGCCTACACGCTGTCAACTTCCATACACCGCCGCGATGATCGCATCTGCCGAGTCGAGCGATGCATCGGCGTGCAGCGCATCGCGCACACGCTGCTCGGCACTCGCCGGCGATTCGCCAAGTTGCACCAGCACCGTGATCGCATCCTGACCGATCGGCATCAACGCCGGCTTCGTCTCGATCGCTCGCGCGGAACCCTGCGATGCGGCATCGATGAATTCCTCGACCTTGCCGTGCAGTTCCGCCACGATCGTCTCAGCGGTGCGCTTGCCGACTTCCGGGAGGCTCACCAGCAACGCGACATCCTTCATCGCAATCGCCTGCGCCACTGTTGCACACGGCAGCTGCAACATGCGCAATGCCTTTCGCGCGCCAATGCCTTTCACCGTCGTGAAGACCTCGAAGAACCTCCGATCGACCTCGTGACGAAAGCCGATCAGTCGCGGCAGCATCGATGAACCCTGGCCGTGCGCTTCGAGGTAATGCAATGTTTCGATCGTGACGGTGGAGCCAACCTGGTCGAGCCAGGCACCGCGATCACCCGCCGGCATGTGGACGGCGTAACACACCGCACCCGCACTGACGAGCAGATGGTCGTCGCGGACTTCAAGCAATTCACCGTTCAATCGAGCGATCATGCCACGATGGTAATGCGATTCGTGCCTTCAGGTCGTTCTGCCGTGGGAGCCGACGATCTGTCCAGAATCACGCGGTGGCGGTGATCTCGAGCGGCGGCAACTCTTCGTCGTTGAGCGGCCAGCCGGTGCGGTCGGCCATGATTTCCCGGAGTTCCTGCGTGATGACCTTCGGCTTCTTCCGATCGGTCAGCTCGATCTCGCCGAAAATCTCAATGTGCGGACGCGATGGCCTCCACAGGCTGCCGGCGATGGTGGTGGACGGCCGGGTGTTTGAGATCCAGCACATGACGACGGGGGCTTTCGTTCGGGCGACGATCATGCCGACGCCGGGGGCGAACGGACGAATCTCGCCGGGCGGGGAAACGATGCGTCCTTCGGGGAAGATGCCGAGCACGCCGCCTTCGCGGACGTGGCGGATGCCGGTGCGCAGGGCGCTGGAGTCGCCATTGACGCGATCGACCGAGATGATGCGCTGCTGCTTCCAGAGCGGGTTGAGGCGTTCGAACATCATGTCTTCGCTCATCATCCAGCGGATATGCAGGACGGTGATCGCCTGAAGCAACAGCGGATCGACCGCGCCGGTGTGATTCGCGATGACGATCAAGCCGTCCGGCAGGGCATCCCGATCCGGCCACCGATCGCGCCCGACGACCTTCGGCGGATGGAGAACGCCGGCGAAGAGCTTCGTCACGTACCAGAGGAAGCCGTCCATCGGATTGCGGCTGGGACCGTTCGAAAGCGGGAATCGGATGATCGCGTAGACCAGCAACACGATTGCGACCCAGGCGATGGCGAGGATGAGAAGCGTCTGCAACATCGGGGGCATAGTAGGGAAGGACGGGAATCGGGGTTCGGGATTCGGGATTGGGGTTCGGAGACAAGAGAGGGGAATCTGAAGCACGAGGCGGAACGATCGACTTCCGGCCAACAGCCCACAGCCCACAGCCCAATGCCCAATGCCCTGATCCCCCAACCCTTCATCCACAACCTGTCGAGGCGTTGTATGAAGGCGGCATCGCGCCTATGCTGCCGTGAACGCGCCTGAGCAGGCCAATGCCACGTCGAGATGATCTGAACACCATCCTGATTCTCGGCTCGGGGCCGATCGTAATCGGTCAAGGTTGCGAATTTGATTATTCGGGAACGCAGGCCTGCAAGGCACTTCGCGAAGAAGGCTATCGCGTTGTCCTCGTGAACTCGAATCCCGCGACGATCATGACTGATCCAGCGTTCAGCGATCGCACGTACATCGAACCGATTACGCCGGAAGCGGTCGCGAAGGTGCTCAAACTCGAACAGGAGCGCGGCACGCCGGTCGATGCCCTGCTGCCGACACTCGGCGGCCAGACCGCGCTCAACTGCGCCTGCGCGCTCCACGACGACGGCACGCTCGACGCGTTCGGCGTCGAGATGATCGGCGCGAAGCGCGATGTCATCGCGCAGGCCGAGGATCGCGAGTTGTTTCGACAGGTCGTCATCGACTGCGGTCTTCGTCAGGCACGCGCCCGCACCGTCACCACCCTCGAAGAAGCACGCGAGTTCGTCGCGGAGATCGGGCTGCCCGCGATCGTCAGGCCGGCGTACACACTCGGCGGCACCGGCGGTGGCGTCGCCTACAACCGCGATGAGTTCGAAGACATCGTCCGCAAAGGTATTGATGCGTCGCCCATCAATCAGGTGCTCATCGACGAGTCGATGCTCGGCTGGAAGGAATACGAACTCGAAGCGGTCCGCGATCACAACGACAACTGTGTCATCGTGTGCGGCATCGAGAACATCGACCCGATGGGCGTGCATACCGGCGACTCGATCACCGTCGCGCCGATCATGACGCTGACCGACAAGGAATATCAGCGCATGCGCGATGCCTCCATCGCGATTCTCCGTCGCGTCGGCGTTGATACCGGCGGTTCCAACGTGCAATTCGCGGTGAATCCCGCGAACGGCGATCTCATCGTCGTGGAGATGAACCCGCGCGTCAGTCGAAGCTCAGCCCTCGCGTCCAAAGCAACTGGTTTCCCGATTGCACGCATCGCCGCGAAGCTTGCGGTCGGCTATTCGCTTGATGAACTTCGCAACGACATCACCGGCACCACGAGCGCATGCTTCGAGCCCTCGATTGACTATGTCGTCACCAAGATGCCGCGCTGGACGTTTGAGAAGTTCCCGGAGACAGATGAAACGCTGACGACGCAGATGAAATCGGTCGGCGAAGCGATGAGCATCGGGCGCACATTCAAAGAGAGCTTCCAGAAAGCAATCCGTTCGATGGAGGTTAAGCGTTTCGGGTTCGGACTGGATAAGAACGACTGGTGGCTCGCCGCACAGCGCAGTTCCGGAGATGATGACGCTGAACAGGATTGGCCGATCTCCGAAGACACGCTCGTGCGCAAGCTCAGTGTGCCGAGTCAGGGCCGGCTGTATTACATTCGCTACGCGATGAAGCTCGGGTGGACGCTCGAACGCATCCACGAGTTGTCGCGCATCGATCCCTGGTTCCTGCATCAACTCCATGAGCTTGTCACTTTTGAAGATGTGTTGTGCGGCTATGAGACGCTGGATGATGTGCCGCGCGATGTGTTGTTTCAGGCCAAACAACTTGGCTACAGCGATCCCCAACTCGCGTGGCTTTATCTGAGGGAAATCTCGGCGGAGACCATTCTCCAGGTCCGCGCGCAGCGGGAAGCGCTGGGCGTCCAGCCGGTCTTCAAACTCGTTGACACGTGTGCGGCGGAATTCGAAGCGATCACGCCGTACTACTACTCGACCTACGAAACGCCCATGACGACCGCGGATGGCGCGACGCGTGTCGATGATGAGATTCGCGTGACGGATACGCCGAAGATCGTCATCCTTGGTGGCGGGCCGAATCGCATCGGTCAGGGCATTGAGTTCGACTATTGCTGCTGTCAGGCATCGTTCGCATGTCGTGAAATGGGTTTCGAGTCGGTGATGGTCAACTCCAACCCGGAGACCGTCAGTACCGACTTCGACACCAGCGATCTTCTGTTCTTTGAGCCGCTGACGCTGGAAGACACACTGAACATTCTCGAGCGACTGAATGGTGGCGGCGTTCGTGTGACGGATCGATCCGGCGGCGTCGTGGGCAGCATCGTGCAGTTTGGTGGTCAGACGCCGCTCAACCTCGCGCACGGTCTGGTCAAAGCTGGCGTGCCGTTGATCGGCACCGGGCTGGAATCGATTGATCTCGCGGAAGACCGCGATCGTTTCAAGGCACTGCTTGATGAGCTTGGCTACGCACAGCCTGATAGCGGCATTGCCTACTCACTGGACGAAGCGGTCGATATTGCCCAGTCGGTCGGGTATCCGGTTCTGGTGCGTCCAAGCTACGTGCTTGGTGGTCGCGGCATGGAGACATGCTTCGACGAGGAATCACTGCGTCGTTACATGCGCACTGCAGTCGATGTGTCGGAACTCGCCGAAGCCCCGGTATTGATCGATCGATTTCTCTCCGAAGCCATCGAAGTCGATGTCGATGTCATTGCGGACTTTGAGCCACAACGCGAATCCGCGAGTCAGCAGTTGAAGATCAGCACGGATTCCTCGCGTGCGGTCGTGTGCGGCGTCATGGAGCACATTGAGGAGGCGGGCGTGCACTCCGGCGATTCGTCGTGTGTGATTCCGCCATTCTCGCTCGCGCCGGCGACGATCGCGGAGATCAAACGCCAGGCATGCGGTCTCGCGGAACGCCTGCATGTGCGTGGTCTGATGAACGTGCAGATGGCGGTCAAGCAGGGGAAGATTTTCATCATCGAGGTGAATCCTCGAGCATCGCGCACCGTGCCGTTCGTCGCGAAGAGTAAGGGTGTGCCGTGGGCACGGCTCGCGGCGCAGGTGATGATGGGCGCATCGCTCGATGCGTTGCAGGTCGATGAAGTGCCGGATGCGGGCTTCTACGCGGTGAAAGAGCCGGCATTCCCGTTCTCGAAATTCCCGGGCGTTGACGTCGTGCTCGGGCCGGAGATGCGATCGACAGGCGAGGTGATGGGTATGCATCGCGCGTTGCCGGTCGCGCTCGCGAAGGCGCACATGGCGACGGGCGTGCACTTGCCGATCAAGGGCAGCGTGTTCATGTCGGTGCGTGATTCTGACAAGTCACACTGTGTGGATATCGCGCGCAGCCTTGTGTCAATGGGGTTCGAGGTCTTCACGACCGGCGGGACCCATGAACTCCTCCTGCTGCACAGCGTCGAGACGACGCTGCTGCCTAAGATCTCCGAGGGTGCCCGGCCGAACATTCTCGACAAGATGGCCAACGGGGAAATCCAGCTCATCGTCAACACGCCGACCCGGAAAGGGGCGGAGACGGATGAAGGGCGAATTCGTGCAATGGCGGTCCGGACCGGGATTCCGATGGTGACGACGATCACCGGGGCTCGAGCGGGGGTGGAAGCGATTGCGGCCCTGCGTGCCGGTGCGTGGTCGGTGTCGGCACTGCAGGATGCGTTTCCCCATCTCATCGATGAACGTGAGGCGAACTCCGACACACCGACGCCGGTGACCTCAGCATCATCCTGACTCCGCCTGCTGATCGGGCTGACGGGTCCTGAGTCGGGTGCTACACTCCGAACCTATGAGTTTGACCCTCGCCAACGCCGGCGGCTTCGATCTGCCGCAGTTCATGACCTCCATGACGGTGATCTTTGTGATCATCCACATGCTGCTCGGAGCGGCGGCGTACCTGATTTACATGGAACGCAAGGTCGTTTCCTACATTCAGGATCGCATGGGTCCGACGCGCGTCGGTCCGCTCGGATTGCTTCAGCCGATTGCCGATGGTTTGAAGCTCTTCTTCAAGGAAGACTTCATTCCGAAGGGCGCTGACAAGACATTGTTCATCCTTGCGCCGGTGCTGACGGTCATGCCCGCGCTCGTGAGCTTCGCGGTTATTCCCTGGGCGGAACCGCTCGACCTCTCGACGATTCCCTTCCTCGACCTTACCGGCACGGTTGCGATCGCTGGCGCTGATGTGAACATCGGTATTGTGTACCTGCTCGCGACCGCATCGCTCGGCGTCTACGGCGTGTCGCTTGGCGGTTGGGCGTCAAACAACAAGTATTCGTTCCTCGGTGGTCTTCGCGCCACCGCCCAGATGATCTCCTACGAGATCCCGATGGGCGTCACGCTGCTGTGCGTGATTCTCCTCGCGGGTTCGATCCATCCGACCGAGATCGCCCAGTCGCAGATCGATGGCATGTGGAACCTGTTCCATCATCCGATCGCCGCGATCATCTTCTACACCTGTCTGCTGGCCGAAGCCAACCGGGCGCCCTTCGATCTCGCGGAAGCGGAATCGGAGCTCGTTGGCGGCTGGCACACGGAATACAGCTCGATGAAGTGGGCGCTCTTTTTCATGGGCGAATACGTCAACCTGTGCGTCGGCAGTGCGTTCTTCGCGCTGATGTTCATGGGTGGCTGGTCGGTCAACCCGCTCCCGTTCGGACCGGACCTCACAGGTTCCGGCGCGTTGTGGTTGCTGCCGCTGCAGTTCGGCGTCATGGCGGGCAAGATCTTCCTGCTGATCTTCCTCACCATGATGATTCGCTGGACGTTGCCGCGATTCCGTTTCGATCAGCTCATGCGACTCGCCTGGGAAGGCATGATTCCCGCGAGCCTCTTCGTGCTGATGGTGACGTCCGTGATGGTGTACTTCGGCTGGACCGGCTGGATGTGGCTTGCGTCACTCGGCTGCCTCGTTGCGTTGTATGTGATCTATCCGCATATTCCGCGACAGTCCGATCCGAATCATCGCATTCCACTGGTCGGCAGTCGATTCAGTCCGGTGCGCGCTGGCGAGCCCGGTGCCTGAGCCACGCATCGCCGCGTTGACATGACGAAAAAACAGACGCCAATCGTGTCGGAGCACGCGATCGACGTCTGCATTACAGATCGTTGAAGGTTGCGATGCGGTGCAACGCCATCGGCGTGTCACCTCACCTGCTTCAACAGGATGAACGAAGTTTTTTGTTGTGTCAACATTTTGTTGCGATGCATAGCGCTTTGGGCGCGGCGACCGCATCGAAATCGCGGTGTCTTCGACCATGCCATGTGCATGCGTCACGGTACCGAAAACCGCGTTCAGGCAATCGCGCCGCCACAACTGCTCCCGCTTCCTGCGGTGCAGCCGTAGCAGTGATCGGCGGTGGTGATTCGCCGTCGTGCGAGTTCATCCGCGGTCGTGTCCCACAGTCGTTTGCCGTGGACGATGTGATTCGGCAGATTGAGTGCCTGGTTGAAATCACAGTCGTACATCCGGCCTTGCGGATCGATATTCACCTGATGCCGGCACATCAGACCCGGAACAGTATCCGCGTTGAACGCATTGATCAGCGTGGCCATGTACGACTCGAGCTTGCCATCGCGCTCCAGTTCGTGCCGCCAACGCTTGATCGGCATGTTGGTAATCGTCCAGAGCTCGTTGAACACGAGATCGAAGCGGTCCTTCAGCTCTCGACGGTAATCATCTTCGAGGCTCTCCTGCGGCGGCGGCAGTGAAGGCCCGTTCGGATTGAACACGAGGTTCAGACTGAGGTTCGGATCGGTGCCGTATCCGGCTGCGTTGAGTTTCCGAAGGCCTTCGATCGAAGCGTTGTAGGCACCGCGACCGCGCTGTCGTTCCACATTGTCTTCGAGATAGCACGGCATGGATGCGACGACCTGGACCTGATTCGCCGCGAGAAACTCGGGAATCCAGCCAAACGACTCGCCGGTCTTTTTGTTCGTGTACTCGATGATCGTCGGATTGCATCGATCCATCACCGTGATGTCTCGCGCGCGGAACGCTTCGACCATCCAGCGGAAATTCGGGTTCATTTCCGGGCTGCCGCCGGTGATGTCGATGGTGTTGATCGACTCGTTCGACTGCACCCAATCCACCACGCGACGCGCGGTGTCTTCGGTCATGTTCTCGTCGGGCGCGGTGCGCGCCGGTGACGATTCCACATGACAGTGACGGCACGCGAGATTGCAGACGTAGCCAATGTTGATCTGGAGCGTGGTGATGCGGTCCGCCGCCGACAGCTCTGTCTCGAACGCAGCAGTATGCTGCTGGTCGAATGTGAGGTTGTCGAGAATCGGCAGCGCGATCATGAACGTCTCCAGGGAACGAGCATCGACCCGGGGCGAGAACTCAGCAGCAACCGCCGCCGGCATAATGCCATGTCGAACCCGTGACGACGACATCGTCGCGGCCCAGTGATTCCAGCGCGGACGCTGTCTTGTCGCACACCGGCATCGGGATGTCCTGCACCATCACATGACCGTTGCCATCATCGAACTGTCGTTCGCTTCCAGCGTAGATCGCGGTGCGCCCGGTGAAGATGCACGGACCATCCGCCGGAACCGGAACCTTGTACGCGGCGACTTCGATGGTCTCCAGCAGAAGGTCACGATCAAGGTTGTAGCGAGCGCGATCAAGCATGCGGTACGGACGTCGGCTGCGGATTTCAGCGCTGCCGAAGCCGGCTTCGACAATCTGCGCCATGTACTCGTCGTAGGTCAGACAGCCGGACATGCACTGCGCACGAAGGACTTCATCGTTGCGGAGATGTTCCGGAATCTCGCGAGGCGTGATCGGATCGGACATCACGAGTCGGCCGTGGGGCTTGAGGATGCGATACATCTCCGCCATGGCCTTCTCAAGGTCGCCGCCTTCATCCGCGGTCTTGA
The DNA here is from genome assembly GCA_039029515.1 of Planctomycetota bacterium. Taxonomy (GTDB): domain Bacteria; phylum Planctomycetota; class Phycisphaerae; order Phycisphaerales; family SM1A02; genus JBCCFX01. The sequence continues at coordinate 1,067 of JBCCFX010000056.1, read as the reverse complement.
AGATGTTGAACAGGCAGTTCTGGGCCGCAAGATCAACCGAGTTGTCATCGACCGGCAGGTCGAGTGCATCACCATCGCGGATGTCGATGAATGATGGATCGAACCAGTCATTGTCACGCGCTGCCTGCTCAAGGTTCGTGCGGGCCGCTTCGCGCATCTCCACCACGGGCTCGACGGCAATCACGCCGCCTTCGTGACGGGTGAAGTACGCGAGCTGCAAGGCTTCCAGGCCGCCGCCCACACCAACGTAGACCACCGTCTGATCTCGCTGCATGTCCTGCAGGTGGATGGTGGTGCCACAGCCGTAGTTCATCTCATGCATGATTCGCGGAATGCTGAGGCCAGGCAGGTAGCGCGGTGTCTGCGGGACGCAGCAAAGGCTGCTGTCCGGCTCGTTGGCGGCCTTGGCGTAGACCTCGCGAATCGTCGTGTGGTAGCTCAACGGCTGTCTCCTTGCGTGAAGCCCGGTATCCTAGCAGTCCGACGCTCAACCAAGCCAGACCTCTTCTTTATTCCCCTTCCCATGCGCCACCTCTCACTTCGACAGCGATTCTGGGCCGGCTACGAGCTGTTCCGCCTGTGGAGGATCACCCGTGGTGGCCGGAATTCCCGCTATCTCCGCTGGCGGCACGAGACCGCGTTCGGGATTGAGGAATCTCGCTGGCCCACCGCACGCGAACGACGACGCGCGATGCTCTCCTACGGGGCGTGGGTCCATGACATGCGCCGATTGGCGCGGCAATCGTCGTCCCGCTAAGCTCGAAGCATGCATGACACGCCGCACAGCCGTTTCGTCAGTCACCTCGAAGCGGCGATTGACGGCACTCGATTTGAACCCAATCAGAGCCTGACTACACACGACGGTCGACCAATCTGGGTTCGATACGACCTCGATGCCGTCCGCCGCGCTGTGCGACGGGATGACCTTCGTGACAGGCCGGCGTCCATGTGGCGCTATCGCGAACTCCTGCCGCTCGGTCGTGACGACGATCAGATTTCGCTTGGCGAAACGATGACGCCGCTCGTGCCGTGCCCCACGCTCGCCCGAGCGTTCGACGTCGCGGAGG
>JBCCFX010000055.1:0-19237 GCA_039029515.1 Planctomycetota bacterium | reverse complement strand
TGGGCGGCGGCGGGGACGGTGCAGTTTGACATCCGGGTGGTCCGACTGACGCGTCATATTCAGCCGGTTCGCTGATCTGGTCGACCCTATCGGGGATGATGGCCACGATGACGACCGCTGAACCGGCATGCACCACCGAACCTTCGGCCTCCGCGCCGTCGCGCGCCATGCTCGTGGCACCTCGGCATCCCAGCGATGCCGATTGGCCCTGGCTCACCGACGTCGCGCCGATGGACCGGCATGAGTTTCAGTCGACCTTCATCGAGAACACGTTCACGCCGGTTCCGAAACTCACACGGTTCTACCGTGCCTGGCAGGTCTTCAATGCGCGACGTGCGTTCAGCGCGCAGGATGTCACGTTCACATTCAGTGTCGATTTGTGTCTGGCGATCGGCCCACGCCGACGTCAGCGCTCGCCGCGCCTGGTGTATGTCGGGTTTACGCAGGACGGTCCGTGGTCACAGCACAAGATTGACCAGCTTTCCGCGGCCATGCAGCAATACGATGCGATCACGGTGTTCACGGATGATGAGCGCGATGTATACATCGAGCGCTATCGTCTCCAGCCTGATCGCGTGCACACGATTCCGATTCACACCGATGAACGTGATGGGTACGGCGCGTATCCGGATAATCGGCCTATAGAGCAACCGTACGTGCTGTCGATGGGTTCGCCGAACCGTCGATTCCGACCGGTCGCGGAAGCGTGTCATCGTCTTGGCCTGCCGCTGGTTATTGTGACCCGTCCATGGCACAAGAATGATGACCTCGACGCGATGCGCGAGCTTGGCGCTGACGTCATCACCGATGCGAACAAAATGCGCGCGCTGACGCTGCTCAAGCACTCACGTATGACGGCCATGGCGTTTGATGACCCAACGATTCCTGGCGGGTTCACGACGCTCGTTCATGGTATGTTCATGCGGACGCCATTCGTGCTGACGCAATGTCGCGGCATGGGTGAGCACGTCGTCGATGATGTAAATGGTTACGTCACGCCACACGATGATCAGGCCGGGCTCGAAGCCGCCATGGAGAAGCTGTGGTGTGAACCCGGACTCGCGGAACGATTCGGTGCGCAGGGACTGGAGCGAGCGCAGGCACGCCATTCTCTCGAAGCCGCTGCGGTGTCGTTCGACGCCCTGATCGATCATGTGCGAAGCCAGCCAAGCGTCCTCAGCCGATGATCCGGCGGCGATTGCTGACGTAGTCCCAGACCACAAATCGATCAAGATCGTCGCCGCCAGTGAAGAACACGCGGCCTTGGGTCGCTTCTGCCATGCGATGCGCGAACTGTACATCTTCCTGTGTCTGCCCCCAGTTGGGCAACAGGAAGATGTTGATCGTGATGTCGTCTTGCTGGCACAGCATGGCTTCGCGCATCGTGTGGGATTCAGTCCGCGGATCCGGCGGATACAACAGCAGCAGCTCCTCATCCTCGAAGTGGGCTGTCGGCAAGCCATCGGTGATCAGGATGATCTGACGATTCGGCGTGTCCTGTGGCGCGAGGAACTGGCGCCCGAGGCGCAACGCATGCTGGATGTTCGTGAAGTGCGGTGGAATGTCGAATTCGCTGATGCGCGGGTCGCTCATATCCGCGCGAAGCCGGACGACCGGATCGTAAATCGTCACCGGTTTGGGCATCAATGAAGGCAACTCCGAAACGTGCCGCGGCTTCGCGAACGTATACATCTCGATGAACTGCAGCGCATCGCCCGGGTATTCCGTGCGGATCAGTCCATCGAGCGCAAGGCCCATGCGTTTGGCGTTCACGTATTGCCCGGCGTAGCGCATGGAACCGCTCATGTCCATGATCACGACGGTCGCGCACTTGGGGTTGTTGCGGGTCAAATGAATGTCAATGTCGTCCGGGCTCATGGACACGCGCCCATCATTGTCGACACCATTGCGAATCACCGCATTGATCAACGATTGCGGCACATCCATGTGTGTCGCCGAATCGCCGAACTCATACGACTTGGTGCTCGGGAGTTCGACGGCGCCTTCGCCGGCGATCGGGCCGGAATGTCGGCCGCTCCGCGCTGCTTCCAGATCGCTGAAAATGTCCTGAAGTAATCGGTTCTGAAACACTTTGAATGCCTGAGGACCGAGTTGATAACCATCGCGCGTGAACTCGAGGCCTTGACGCTTCGCTGCTTCCTCGAGGTAATCCTGAATCTGCTGCTGCAGGCCGGAGAGTTGTTCGAGGTCGCCCGGCTCGGCAAACTGCGAGAGCGCATCCATGTCGATAATGCCAACCTGCGCAGTCTCGCGTGCTTCCCGAAGCTGTTCGAGAAGTTTGTCGATGGCTTCCAGTTCTTCCTTGACGGCAATTGCTTCGTCGATCGACAACGAGGTGCGGCCGGTGAAGTCATACTTCGCGTCCAGTGCATCAACCTGATACGCACGGGCAAGATGCTCCATCAGATGTACGAGATCGCGGGCAAATTGTGACTGTTCGTCTTCAAGCCGGTACCACAATCGCTCGAGACCACGAAGATGCTGCGCCTTCACTTCGGCCCAGAATCGCTTCTCAGCAATCGCCGGCGGTTCCATCGATGCGGCATGCGCATCGTATGTATCGTGCGATGACTTCACGACGGTGTCGGTTTCGTACGTCGACAAGATGCGCCGTTTGCGTTCCTCCAGCATCGCAATCAGCGCATCGATACTCGGGCCGAGGCCCTGAATCTGACTCGGGTCGATTTTGATTGCGTTCGCCAGTTGTTCCGGCGTCAATTGGCGCGTGTTGCCGAATTCGAGCCAGTGCTCGAAGGCGCCGCTGACCAGGTCCGGCGGCGGCGACGTCGGATTCGGAAACGTCACCGGGTCATACGATTGATACGTATGAATGACGCCGCCCAACGGTCGAGTCCGTCGCTTATCCGAAGTCATACGTGATGATTCCATGCCGTTGGGCGCGCGAGATGCGGTCGGTGACGTACAAGCCGGCAAGGACGAACTCCACGCATGAAGCGCGGACGGCGTCGTTGTCAGCAGCGTTCACTTCAAATGCCTTGTCCCACGCCGGCGGGACTCGCTTCAGCCGTTCCGCATAGAGCGAAGATGGCAGCATGGTGCCGACTTCGATCTTCACGCCCTGGCCGAAGATCTCCGAAATCTCCGCGAGACCGTGCGCATCGACGTATTCCTCGAAGACGATCTGCGTGGCTTCCGCGATGATGGCATCGATGACCTGTCGTTCGGACATCTGGTGTGTGCCCATCATGTCGAGCTCAAGCTTGCCCATCATCGATGCGTATAGGTGGCCGAGATCACTCATGCGCGGCACTGCGGTCGATTCGCGCAGCCGGATTGCGCGCTGCCGTGCCGATGCAATCATGGTTCGGTAATTGGCGAGGCTGAGCCGAGCGCTCACGCCGGAATTCTGATCGACATAACTGCTCTGTCGAGCCGTCATGCTGATCTGTTCGATGAGCTCCAGCATGAATGGCGGAATGACGACTGGCGGATCACTCTTCAGATCCATGGCTGCTTCGTGCTGGACGATCTCAATGCCCAGTTCGCGCGTGCGCGGATAATGCGTCTGGATCGTGGTCCCGATTCGGTCCTTCAGCTGTGGGATCACCTTGCCCGACCGGTTATACGTCGTTGGGTTCGCCGAAAAGAGAATAACGACATCGATGTCGAAGTTCACGGGATACCCGCGAATCTGTACATCGCGTTCTTCGAGAATATTGAACAGTCCGACCTGCACGAGGTCGTCGAGATCAGGCAGTTCGTTCATCGCGAAGATGCCACGGTGCATGCGCGGAATGAGGCCGAAGTGCAGGGCGTCCTCAGATGCCATGCTTTCACCGGCAATGAGCTTCGCCGGATCAATCTCGCCGATCACATCCGCGAACTTCGTGCCCGGCGCAAGGCGTTCGGCATAGCGGTCATCCCGATGCCACCACGCGATCGGAATATTCGCCGGATCATGCTGGTCTATGCACGCGCGGCCCTGCCGGGTGATGGGATGAAATGGGTCCTCGTGCACCGGGCAGCCAGGCAGATCAAGGTACGGCGTGAACTCATCGAGAAAGTTCACAAGCAGGCGCATGAGACGGCTCTTGGCCTGTCCCTTTTCACCCAGGAACAGCATGTCATGTTCCGCAAGCAATGCGTTGGCAAGTTGCGGCATCACGGTTTCCTCATAGCCGACGATGCCGGGGAACAAGGTTTCCCCTCCGGCGAGGGCGCGGGAGAAGTTATCACGGAGTTCAGTTTTGATCGGTCGCGACGTCCAGCCACTGTCACGGAGTTCGGCGAGTGTGGTGGGGCGCGTCATGGTCGTCGTCATGGCGATGAGTCACCTCTGATCAGGAAGGGAAAGAACAGCGGATGATAGGCGCGCGTGTACGGGGTCACGATTCCGACCGTTGGATGTGACCGCCGACTCGCAGGCGCGTATCATCCTGTCAACATCGCAACCATTGCTGGTTGTCGATGTGAGACATGATCGATTCCGTGATCAAGGAGCTGACCGATGGGTATTCGTCGTGGTGATAAAGCTGAGGGATTCGAACTGCCGGTCAAAGCTGGTGAGACCGTCGACGTCGGCGCGAAGATCGGTCGCGAGCCGGTCGTCCTGTTGTTCTTCCCGCTGGCATTCAGCCCCGTTTGTACGGATGGTATGTGCGCGGTGCGGGATAATTGGAATGCCTACGAAAGCCTCTCCGCGAACGTATTCGGCATCAGCATTGACAGCCCGTTCATCGTCGAGAAGTTTCGCGATGAACTGAATGTACCGTTCCCGATCCTGTCCGACTTCAACAAGACGGTCGCCACGGCATATGACGTACTCCATGACGATCTGTTCGGCATGAAGGGTGTGACGAAGCGTGCGGCGTTCGTGATCGATCGCGATGGCACAGTCATCTATGACTGGGTGACGGATGATCCATCGGTTCAGGTGCCGTTCGCTGAAGTGGAGAACGTCCTGCGGACGCAACTCACCAGCGTGGCGTGATCAGTCATCATGGTCGTGTCGGCGGCGTCGAGCATCGCGAAGATCGCGTTCGAGTCGGCGAATGCGATCACACAGCCGGTCGACTTCGCATTCGAGGTCGTAGATGCGCCGCTTCTTATGATCGACGTCGCGCGAGAGCGATGACGCAATGCGATCAAGTCGTTTGACGTCGCTGACGGCGTTATACAGGCTGGATTCCAGCTCGCCGATCGTTGCTTCAGCGCGATGGAGATCGCTTTCCACATTGGACGCATGGGTGATGGCATCGCGAGCAGCCTCTTCAGCGTCGCGCGTTCGTGCCTGAAGCTGCGCGATCGGTTCGACATCGTTGATACGAGCGGCGAGCGCGGTGTTGGAAGGATCTCGTGAAATGGCCTGCAGATACAGGTCACGCGCGGTGATGTAGTCACCGGCCTGGTCCGCACTGGTCGCCTGCTTGACGAGAATATCGTGCTCATAGCCGAGCATCGCATCCTGTAACGCAGGTGCCGATGTCAACGCAAGCACGTCTCGGAGAATGCGGACAGATTCGGACGGCCGACCATCGGCGGCGGCGAGTTGGGCCCGCCGTTGCGCATCCGCAGCGAGTTCGGCCTGGAGTTGATCAATGAGATTGGCACGCGACGGTGTGGATTCAAGTCGCTGCCAGGCTTTCGCGTGCTGCAGCGCAACGTTCAGGTTGTCATCGCGTAACGCGGCATCCAACTGCTGACGATGTTGCGCAATCAATGCTTCGTCAAGAAGCGCATTCGTCTCTGCCGTCGCCTGTCGTTCGAGCGCACGATGAAACGCAGTGACGGCGTTTGCATAGTCGCCGGCATCCATCGCAAGAATCCCCGCGCGTTGTGCTGCATCAGCCTTCTGTTCGTTCTGAATGGCGCGACGAAGCTGTGCCAGATCCGGTGCATCGACCGCGCGCGATTCCGCACTCGCGACGCGCTGTATCGCGGTATTCCAATCGTTGGCGGCGCGGGCTGCATCGGCCTCGACGAGGAGTTGTTCGATCGCCTGTTCGGCAATGATCAGACGGCTTTCCAGTGTGTTGAATTCGGCGCCGCGAATCGGGAGCCGGCTGAGCTTGATGAACGTGTTGCGGGCAGAGCGGAGTTCGCGCTGATCCAGTTGGCGTTCCATCGACGTGAGGAGGCGTTCGGCATGCAGGCTGTCTTGTGCCGATGCTGCGATCGCTGTGGGCACCATCGGTGTCATCGAGTTCGACGGGGCGACCAACGCGAGGGTCGTTGCGGTCGTGGTGGTGAGCGCTATAGTCGAGAGAGTTCGGAGCATCAGGCACCTCCGTTGCTGGTCCGTAGGGAAGACCCGGGTCCAATGAGGCATATTCCGCATTCGGCCCCATGGTTCGGACGAGACAATAAAAGGATAGGCATCGGCGTTGAGGAACTATGAGTCGCGTGCACCTGGCATCTCGTACGGCTTTCATGCTCGTCCTGGCGTCGGTCGTTCTGTCCGCTGTTCCAAGCGTCATGGCGCAATCGCGGCCTGAGACCTCGCCCGTCGTCCCGCCGTCGCCGTTTCGAGCACCCGCGAATTTGTCCGAAGTGCTGAGTCAGCATTATCGGGTGTCCGATGCGCCGGCGATGGCGACGACGCTTGAACTCGATGACGATCAGATCGAACAGATTCGGTCACGTCTTGGCCAGCATGCCCTCGAACATCGCGAGGCAGAACAGGCATTTCAGCGCGAGCTGACGGATGTCCGGCAGAGCGGGGCACGCATGCGGCAGGCCCGTGCAATGCAAGATCAGATGCTTCGAGACATCGAAGCACTGGATCGTGCGTTTGAATCGGCAGGGGATCAATCCGAAATCGCGCGGCAGAGGTATGAGCGCGAGCGCGATCGCATTCGTGCAACAGCCGAGGCCGCGACGGCGCGGCTTGGTGCCGGCGTATTCGGCCCGGAGTCCAGAGAAGCCGAGACGCAACGCATTGCTCAGCTGATGTCATCCTGGCGTGAGACGATGGATATTCGGCAGGCTGGATTGCGTGGAGACATGCAGGCGTTGCTTACCGAAGAACAGCGAGAGCGCTGGGATACGGTCGAGCGAGATATCTCGATTGATCGTCGTCGCGTCCGCGGCAAACTTGGGCCGGAAGCGCTTGATCTGCAGAGGATCCTATCATCACTGAAGCTGACATTGACCAGCGAGATACAGGCGGAATACGACGCCTATCTGACGTCGATCGAGGCGTTGATGCGGGACCGCGATGAGGCAATTGGCCGAGGGTTTGATCAGGCGTGGCGCGCGACATGGTCCGAGGCTCAGGCGGCCGCGGCCATCGACGACATTATGGTGCGCCGCCAGCGCATAGCGGACGCGACACGATCGATGGCACAGGTCATTGCGGGTTCGTTGTCGGTCGAGGATGGGGTGAGATTTCGTCGTGCGTTCGATGCGGCGAGTTACCCCTCGATCTTTCGCCGAACGGCCGCAGAGCGCCAGTTCACGGCGGCGTTGCGATTCGAGGATCTGGGCGCGGACACGGTGCTGCTGATCGAGTCGATGCGTGAGGCATGGCTGGTCGACCTGGATCAACTGAATGACACGCTAAAGGTGACGTTGGACGAGCGGCAACCATTGCTGCTGGCGGCATCACTCCGTCGGCGATGGGGCATGACGGAAGATGAAGATCTTGCCGTTGCGGCGACCGAGATTCAGGAACTCATGAAGCAGCGATCGGTTCGCGGAACGGCCTACATTGCCCGTCTTCGCGCGACGCTGACGCCTGACCAGGCGGCTCGACTTCCCTAGGCTCAGGCGTTGGCAGGTCGATTTCGGGGTCCAGAGTGACTGGCGGCGAGGTTTTTCGGACTTTGCTCGGTCGTGGGGCGATGAGACCGGGGACATTTGAAAAACGAAAGTCGATCGTTGCACGGATCGGCTCAAGCGCGCATACTACGGGCAGTGGAAGGGGTGCGCTTCCGAGCGCGACAACCCGGGTTTTCATATCCGCCGGGTGAATGCTCTCGGAGGGGAGATGGTTTTGTACGCATATCGTTCATGTGAATGTCTAGGCACTGGTCAGGCGGTAACCGCGTTCTATCCGTGCGTCAACGACGATGCAGTCAGCGTCACGACGTGTGGAGCGACGTTTTTGCGTCTTCTGTGTCAAGGCAACACTTGTGGGCCGGTCCAACTGATGTGACCGGCATTTTGTTTACTCCGCGTGATTCGTTAGCCGCGAACACGCCGCAAGGTTCTTCGTGCCCGATGGTCAGGGGCATGAAGAAGGAGCCATGCTGACGGCCATGGTGGTCGTCAGGGAGATTAGGAAAACGGAGGCTGAGGCTGATGAAAATGATCAACCCCAAGATGTGTACGTTGGCCGTCACGACGGTGGCGGCTGGCGGCCTTCTGGCGGGCAGTGCGATTGGTGCAGGTGGTAACCTGCAGCAGGGTGCTGCTTCGATGACGGCTGCTCCGGCAGTGCAGTACATCACGGCAGATGGCAAGATTGTCGACGCGAACCGCGTCGCACGTGGCGACTCTGGCGGTGGTACCCCGACGGGTACGACTTACTCGGTCGATCACCTCGTTGGTGTTTCGGGTGGCGTGGGCTTCTTCTCGCTCTGCGATCCCTCGTTCCCCAACGTCGACAACATTGTGACGTTCGACGGTGCAGGCGAAAACCTGTGCACGAACATCACCACGACCCCGCCGCCGATTCTGCTGACGGAATCCGTCGTGGAAACCGGCGTGACCCCGAACCGTGAATGGGCGATCACCCTCACGTCGTCGGTCGCGGGTGGTGAAGATATCTATCCGGAAGTCGTCGTCGCTGTGAACGGCGTTCCGACGACGCTCACCGATGGTACGTTCACCATCGGTCTGTCCGATCCCCTAGTGTGGGATGCGGGCCTCTCGCTCGTGACCGCCAGCTGGCGTTCCGAGGGCGGCGGCGTTGAAGCGTTCAACTTCGACTTCAGCCCTGCGTTCCCGACTTGCTGGGAAGGCTTCCTGAACCTCATCGTGTTCAACCTTGGTCTTGACGCCAACGGTGCCCAGGACCTCAACGAGGTCGGCCTCGTCATCGTCGAAGATGGTTCGAACACGCCGGAAGGTTTCTGCCCCGCAGATGTGACCGGTCCTGGTGGCATTGGTGTCGGTAACGGTACCGTCAACATCGATGACCTCCTCGCGATCATCAACACCTTTGGTGCAAACTTCCAGAACCCGGATCCGGGTACGACGGGCGAGCCGTCCGGTCGTCCGGCCACGGACATCGTTCCGCTGCCTTGCGGCAACTGGGTTGTGAACATCGATGACCTTCTTGAAGTCATCAACCAGTTCGGTGATTGCCCGGCTCCGTCCGGCGATGACTGCGACATGGGTCAGATTGCGATCTCAGGTACGGTCTCCGAAGACTTCGACACCACTGGTGCGACGACTGACGGTCCGGCCCACGCCGCATGCGACCAGTTTGCAACCGGTGCCGATACCCCGTTCAACGACTTCTGGTACTGCTACACCGCAGATTGCTCGGGTCGCGTGGTTATCGATACCTTCGGTTCGCTCTTCGATACGAAGATCGCCGTGTATGACTCCTGTGTCTGCCCCACGGATGACACCAACCTGATCGCGTGTAACGACGATGCCGGTGGTACGACCCAGTCGTCCATCACCGTCGACGGCGTCACCGCTGGTCAGATGCTGCTCATCCGCGTTGGTGGTTTCGCTGAAGCCGATGCCGGCCTCGGTACCCTCAACGTCGTCTGCGAAGTCCCGGACAACGACAACTGCATCGACGCGATCGAACTGACGATCGGCGGCGCCGCTGTCTCCGCGGACAACACCGATGCCACGCTTGATGGCATCACCGAAGACTGCCCGGGTACGGCAGCAATCCCGGCTGATGGTGGTCGCTTCTACAAGTTCACCTCCGCCAACCAGAACGAGATCACGGTCACCACGTGCCTTGACAACGCCAACTTCGGCTTCTCGTTCTATCAGACGTTCGTCTCCGTCTACTGTGGCGGCTGCGACGTCCAGGCTTGTATCGCTGACTCCGCGGACGCCCTCGCGTGCGGTTTCGGTCCGTTCTCCGAACTGACCTTCTGCCCGACCGTTGGCGACGAGTACCTCGTGCTCATCCACGGTGTTGATAACGCCCCGCTGAACGAAGGCTTCAACCTTCAGGTGACTGAAGGCGCTGCTTGTGCCAACGCGACCCAGTGTGGTCTCGACGGTGACTTCTGCGGTAACGCCTTCGCCATCTCCGGCGACGGTAACTTCCCGTTCGATAGCTCAGCCAACTCCGATACGCTCGTCGATGGCGACGGCGTGAACCAGTGCGAGTTCGGTGACGCTCAGCTTCAGGACGTCTGGTTCGAGTGGACCGCGCCTACTGGCGGTACGGCTCTGATCGATGTCTGTGGTGACGTTGCTGGTGGTAACCCGACCGCCTTCGACTCCGCTGCCTCCGCGTTCCTCAGCTGTGCAGACAGCTCAGCTGGCGCCAACGCCATCGTGTGTGGTGACGACAACGCAACGGCATGCCCGGGCGCGTTCCAGCCGGAACTCGCCTTCGAAGTCACCGCTGGTGACACCTACATCATCGTTGTTTCCGGTTGGCAGGGCGGTGGCCTTGGTAGCCTGAACATCTCGACGCTCGTTGGCGGCATCACTGGCGCCTGCTGTGTCGAAGGTGCAAACCTCGGTGAGCTCACTGAAGCTGATTGCCTCACGACCGGTGGTCCGACGGCGCAGTGGCTTCAGGGTGAAGATGGCACGTTCGTCTGCCCGTCGGAAGCCTTTGCTGTCAGCACCTGCTTCAGCAACGGTACCTACGATGACGTGAACGGCACCCAGCCGGCGGCCGTCGCTGGTGGTTGGATTGGTTCTGGTGTCGCTGACGACTTCGAAACCACGGGTTGCACGATTGACACCGTCCGCGTCGACTTCCTCGACAACGGTGGTGCTTCGGCGACCTACAGCGTTCGCGTGTATGACCTCGCGACCGTCAACGGTGGCCTCGGAACCACGATGGCTGACATCGTGTTCTCCACCGATATCCCGGTCTCCCAGGACGACCTGGTCGTTCCGGTCCGTGATACGTCCAACATCTTCGACGGTGATGGCGATCCGGCCAACGATGACCCGGCTGCTCCGAACCTGACCGTCAACCGTGACTCGATCGCGGTGACGACCGGTGCCCTCCCGGCAGGCCGCTACGGTCTCTGGGTCCAGGCCACCAACGGTGGTTCGTACTTCTGGGCCACAACCTCGACTGGTGCTCTCGGCTCCAGCGAAGATGTGGTCATCCTGGGCAACGACGGCACCAACGATGTCAATGGTGCTTCAGGCCTTGCGAACCTCTCGTTCGGTATCGGTGAAGACTAAGTCTCACTGACTGACACTCGGCTTCGGCCGAACGTCAACTGATTCGTCACTCCCCGGTCCTTTGGGCCGGGGAGTTTTTCTTTTGAAGGGCATTAGGCCGCCGCGCCGGGCTCCGCCGCCTGCGTGACGCGACCACGGCCATCGCGCTTCGAGTCGTACAGCGCCTGATCGGCGCGGCGCAACATCTCATCTGACGTCATCGCGGTGCCGGGAAGCGCGGTTGCGAGACCAACACTCAACGAAGGCCGCGGGACGTCGGTGTACGACCATGGCATCTGTCGGAAGAGCGCGAGGATGCGCTCCGCGACCGTGGCCGCGATCTCGCCATCGAGGCCGGGGAGCAACGCCAGAAATTCATCGCCGCCCAGACGGATGGCCACATCGCTCGGTCGGAGCGATGACTGCAGGACATTGGACAGGAATGACAGGCAGGTATCACCCACATCGTGGCCGAGCGTGTCGTTGACTGCCTTGAAGTGATCGAGATCGATGGCCATGGCCGTGACCACATCCGATGGTCGTCCGAGGCTCAGGCAGAAGAGTTCATCGAGGATGCGCTCCATCGCTCGCCGATTGCCGAGGCCAGTGAGCGGATCAGTTTCGACGTCGCGCTGTAGTTTCCATGTTGCTTTCTGTGTTGCCCGACGAACCTGCTCATCGAAGTTGCGGCGCTGCACACGACACTGCGTGCGCGCTTCCTGTACCTCTTCGACCAGGCGATTCACTTCCACAATCAGCGGGGCAATGTCTTCCGAGCCGTCGACATCGATAGTCAATGGTTGTGCGCGACGATCACCGTCCGCATGCTGGCGAACGTGCTTCGTCAATGTGCGGAGCGCCGCCGTCAGATCGTATATCAGACGCATGCTTCGCCACGGCGCGATGCACGCGAAGATTGTTGTACCGATGCCAAGCGCGAGCACGGTCGCCGCAAGCACCGGCAGGTTCAGGACGCCATGCATCGCGACGATCGCCGACGCCGCCGCGTTGCCGACAAGCGCAGCACCAACCCATCGAGCCGCGGCGACTCGAGGGCAGACGTTGCGAGATGTCGACTGTTTTTCGGACGTAGCCATCAAACTCCGGTCCCTGAGCATCAGATGACCGTGGCATCGACCAGTTTTGCCGGAGCCTTGTGTCCGATGGACATGGGTGCGATTACCGCCGCGGGCTGTGCCGCCCATCGACCGATAATGCAATCGGTGCGTCCGAATCTGCACCGTGCCAGCGTCGTTTTCGGATCTTCTCGTTCCCGAGCTGGCCGCATGCCGCCATCACGCCGCGGCCGATGGTGCGGCGGCGGCGGACTGGCTGGCCGTTCTCGATCAGCCGCTGGATGAAGCGATCGACCGACTCGACGGTGGGTGCGGGCCACGGTGAATCGCGCCGTGGGTTATACGGGATCACGTTGACTGTGCTGGGGATCGAAGACAGTCGAGCTGCGAGTTCATCGGCGTGCGCCAGGTCGTCGTTCACGCCGGGAATCAAGACGTACTCCGCGAGGACCCGACGCTTCGTCACGGATGTCCAGCGCAACATCGATTCGAGGAGTGCGTCGTACGGTACCGCGCGAGCAAGTGGCATGATCTCGCGGCGAATGTCATCGTTGGGTGCATTGATCGAGACGGCAAGCTTGAGTCGTCGGAAACCTTCGGTGGCGCAGAGATCGGTCAGCGCATCAATGCCGTCAGTCCTTCCGACCGTGGAGACTGCGATGCGCGATGATGCAATCGCGGGTCCATCATGATCCGCGAGGATGCGGATCGCCGGCAGCACCGCATCGAAATTGTCCATCGGTTCGCCCATGCCCATGAACACGATGTTGTCGATGGGCGTCTTGAAACTCCATCGGGCGTGGACCCATTGAGCAATGATCTCTGCGGTCGACAGATTGGCGAGCAGGCCCATCTGCGCCGTCTCACAGAATGCGCAACCCATCGCGCATCCGACCTGCGATGACACACACAAAGCGCGGCGGATTCGACCGCTTCGCCCCGCCTGAGGCAGAATCACGGATTCCGTTTCCAGGCCATCCGGCCGTTGCAGCAGGAACTTGATGGCACCATCATCATCCTGTGCGCCTGCGATGGGCATGACTGCGGCGAGTTGCTCTTTCGTTGGCGCACGATAGAACGCGCGATAGGCATCGCGGGCATCATGGCGTCCCGTTGCACTCGCGAATGCAGCGCTGGTGTGTGACGTGATGGACAGGACGTCGCCGGTCACGTGTCATTCGACTCCGACATCCGTACAGCAGACTTTTGTGCGCGAATCAGGACCATGTTTCGCGCGTAGACGATCCATCCGATGCCCTGGCCGAGAATACCGACCGGTTCACGACGAAGGATGTAGTACGTCAGCAGCATGCTGGCGCCAATCAGGCTCAGCCACCAGAACATCATCGGCATGTGTGACACGCCACGGCGCTCGCTGGCAATCCACTGCACAAGCCAACGGCAGAAGAATAGGACTTGTGCAAAGACGCCGAAGACGACGACGGCCATTTGAAACGGGGTGTCGATGCGCGCCCAGCTATTGAACTGGTCGAGCCAGCTTGTCGTCGTGGAATCGTTCAGCACGATCAGCATCACGTCATTCACGGTGTCGTCTCAACAGGTTCGGCATTGGCGGGCGTATCGACCGTTCTGGGCTCGGTTACTTCGTCGAACTCGATCGGTCGACGGCGACGATGCAGCCATCGGACACCGAAGCAATCGATGAGGCCCGGAATGGCGCGGTTCCAGATCCCGTAACTCGTCTGGCCGGCAACACGCGGACGATGGCCCACAGGAATCTCCACGACACGGTAGCCCAGTTGTCGTGCGGTGAGCGGAATGAACCGATGCATCCCTCGATACTGGAGTGGCAACTGCAGTGCGAGTGTGCGTCGCATGATGCGTAACGAACAACCTGTATCGCGAATCGTGTCGCGGAGCAGGGCGCGTCGAACGAGACGGCCAACCAGTGAACTGACCCGTCGGATGAACCCATCGCGGCGAGCCGCACAGCGATCGCCCTGCACAAGATCAGCGCCAGTGCGCTGCAGTGCCTCGAGCAGCACAGGAATGTCTGACGGATCATTCTGAAGATCGGCGTCCATCCCGGCGATCAGGTCGCCGCGACTTGCGCGAATGCCGGCAAGAATGGCTGCGGATTGGCCGTGTCCGAGACCGGATGGGGTTCGAGGAAGCGCGACGACACGAAGGCGGTCAACGTCGCGACTCAGGCGGCACAGGACATCAAGGGTTGCATCCGAAGAGCCGTCGTCCACGATCACGATTTCCGATCGAAGCGGGATCATGTCGAGGACGGCATTCAACTCAGTCACCAACGGAACGGCGTTCGGTTCCTCGTTATGCGCAGGAGCGACGACGGAAAGATCGATGTCGACGCGATCGGCGGCCATTCCCACAGCGTAGGACACCATGGTCGCTTTCGCCAGACCTGATGCGATCGAGACATCGTCAGGTCGTCACCTGCACCAAAATCGGGCAGGCAGATCGTCTGGTTCCGCGCGGCTGACTACGCTGATCCTCATGACGCAGGCCGCCACCAATGTGTCGGAGAGCCCGACGACAGCGACGCAGGGACATTGCATGTCGCGGCTTGCCACGGTCATTGCGTCCCATCCTGTCACCGATGCCTATTCGAATTTCGTCCCGCCGTTGATCGGCGTGCTGCTGGTTCGGTGCTCATTGACGTCATGGCAGGAAGCATCCCTGATCGGAATCGGGTCGCTGACGTCCGGGCTGTCGCAGCCGTTGTTCGCATGGCTCGCCGACCGGTTCGATACCCGGATCTTCGCGCCGATCGGTATTCTCCTGGCCGCCATAGCCCTGAGTTTGGTCGGACTTGCCAACTCATACGCATCGTTGGTCGTCATCTTCATCATCGGCATGGTCGGCGTTGGTGCCTATCACCCGATCGCCGCGGCGAGCGCCGGTCAGCTTGCGGGAGCGCGACGCACAGCAGGCGTCACGGTGTTCTTCACGTGTGGCATGGTCGGCGCCACGATCGGACCGCTGCTGTCGACGCGCATCACCGCACTTGACGGTGGCTTCGAGTTGTTGCGGTGGTGCATGGTGCCGGGCCTCATCATGGCGGTCTGCCTGCACATTGCGATTCGTCAGGTGCCGCATGCGCATCGGCGGCACGATGTCTCCGTGCAGGTCATGCACGACCTGAGCCGGCGGTGGATGTATGTGATCCTGATCTTCATCGGGAACGCGATGCGGTATTCAGTGAACATGGCGCTGGTGTATCTGTATGTGCAGTGGGCGGAACAACTGCACGCAGCCCGCGGGACAGGATTGACCGACGAGGCCATCGCAACGAATGCCTCCAAACTGGCCGGCAATCTGAACGCCTGCACGATGTTCGGGATGGGCCTGGGCGGACTCCTCGCGGGCTTCATCGCAACGAGGCAGCGCGAACGCCTCTTGTTCATCGCGATTCCCGTGGTGTTCGCGCCCGCCATCGTCGCCTTCACGGTGGCGAATGAACTGTCGGCACACCTGTTGGCGCTCAGTTCGGGAATCGGGTTTGCGGCGATCATCCCGGTCAGCATCAGTGTCTCGCAGCGGCTGCTGCCACATCGATCGTCCGTTGCATCGAGCCTGGCCATGGGTGGAGCATGGTCCGTGGCGAGCATTGCCCCGCTCCTGGCGGCCCGAGGGATCGAGACCATCGGCATGACGCAGACATTTCTGGCGACAGCGGCGGTCCTCGCCTTGTCAGGCATCGTCGGCCTGCCGCTTCGAACGGCATCGATCGGTGATGTCACGCCGGACCGGACCTAGGTCGCGATCAACCGCACTACAATGCCGGGACGTACATAGGGTGATTCCATGACCGCAACCGACGTTGATTCCATGACAAGACAAACGCCTGCAGCGCCGCGCGGCTCACGAAGAACGAATGCCATTCTCATCACCGGTGCTGGCGGTGAAGTGGGACATGGCCTGATTCGCGCACTACACGGTGCCGGTCGCGAAGAGGTCGTGGCGATCGATCTTCGACAGCTCGATCCCGAACTCCGATCGCTGTGTTGTGAAACGTATGAAGGCGATGTCTGCGATCCGATGCTGCTCGGCCGACTGCTTGCGATGTATGAGATCACGGAGATCTATCACCTTGCTGCATTGCTGAGCACGCGTGCGGAATACACGCCGGAGACCGCGCACGACGTTAACGTCGGCGGGACCATCAACCTCTTGAGGCTTGCGGCAGAGCAAGCACGATCCCATGGGCAGCGCGTGAAGTTCATCTTCCCGAGTTCGATTGCCGCGTATGGCTTACCGTCGCTCGAGGTGAAGAACCAGGCCGGTGCGGTGCGCGAAGATGCGTTCAATACGCCCCATACCATGTACGGCTGCAACAAGCTCTACGGCGAGAATCTCGGGCGGTACTACGCACGGTTCTATCGATGGCTCGCGCTCGATCGTGTTGATGACATTCTCGACTTTCGATGCGTGCGATATCCCGGACTGATCAGCACCGAGACCGTCCCGTCCGGCGGCACGAGCGACTTTGCCCCCGAGATGATCCATGCAGCTGCCGAAGGTCGTCCGTACACCTGCTTCGTCCGCCCCGACACACGAATTCCATTCATGGTTATGGACGACGCGATCGATGAGACGCTCAAGCTTGCCAATGCCGACAAAGCAACGTTGCGCCAGTGCGTGTACAACATCTCGGCGTTCAACCCCAGTGCCGGCGAATTTGCTGACCTGGTGACGCAGTTCTTCCCGAATGCAGACATCACGTTTGAGCCGGACACACAACGGCAGGCGATTGTTGACTCGTGGCCGGCCGAACTGGATTGTGCGGCCGCCGAACGTGATTGGCAATTTGATGCCACCCATGATCTCGAGTCGGCGTTTGAGTCCTATCTCGTCCCGCGTATTCGAGCTCGTTACGAAGGTTGAATTGTTAATCGAAGTCGGAGTTTTCGCATGACCGCGACGCAACTGAGTCCGCGTGATCACTTCATCAGCCGAACTGACCAGGTGCTGCAACATCTGCACGATACCGGCCAATTCAAAGATCTTCAGATGATCGAAGGCCCGATGGGCCCGACGATCACGTTGCGTGAATACGGCGAAGTGAGCTGCTTCTGCTCCAACAACTATCTCGGGCTGGCGAATCATCCGGACGTTGTCGAAGCCGGAATCGAAGGCTTGCGTGAATACGGCGCTGGTACCGCGTCGGTCCGTTTTATCTGCGGTACGTTCGTTCCACATGAAACACTCGAACGAACGATCGCGACGTTTCTCGGCGTTGAAGCGGCATACACGTTTGTTTCATGCTGGAATGCCTCAGAGGCGCTGTTCCCGACTGTGTGTGAGCCGGGCGACATCATCATTTCAGATGAGCTCAATCACGCCTGCATCATTGACAGCATGCGTCTGACATCGCAGATCAAGAAGGGGACGCATCGCGGTGTGTATAAGCACAGCGATATGGAATCGCTTCGTGCGACGTTGGAGAAGGCCCAGGCGAACGAGGATGTGACCGGCGCTATCTGGGTCATTACCGATGGTGTCTTCTCCATGGAAGGCGACATCGCGCACATGGCTGAATTGCGAGCGCTGTGCGATGAATTTGGCGCGATGCTTGTCGTAGATGACAGTCATGGCACCGGTGTTCTCGGCGCAACTGGCCGTGGAACGCATGAGCATTGCGGCCTCGCCGGCGCAGACGTTGATGTTTTTACCGGCACGCTCGGCAAAGCGCTCGGTGGTGGAGCGGGCGGCTACATTGCAGGCTCAAAGCGTCTGATCGATTTGATTGTCCAGCGGGCGCGACCGACGCTGTTCAGCAATGCACTGCCGGTGACCGTTGCGTGCAGTGCGAACAAGGCCATCGAAGTCCTGATGCGCGAGCCGGAACGTGTTGCCCGGCTGCAGGACAACGCGACGTACGCCCGAAGTTCGATTCGCAACGCGGGCTTTGAAGTACTCGAATCACCGACGGCGATTTGTCCGATCATCGTGGGTGACACCGCGAAAGCCATCGCCATGAGCAAGGAACTGCTTGGCATGGGCGCGTTCGCAATCGGCTTTGGCTATCCGGTCGTGCCTGAGGGGACAGCGCGCGTCCGCGTGCAGATCTCAGCAGCCCACGAACGCGAACAGATCGATCATCTCGCGGCGAGCCTCAAGCGACTGCGCGACTAATCCTCTTCGGGAATGGCTGGCGCGTCCGGCATGTCGCCGCGCGCTGCGAGAACTGACTCCACCAATGCGGTGGCGCGGTCGCGATCCGGTGGATTTGTCCAGACGCCGTCGACCTTGTACCACGAGCCCACGATCAGGCCGTCTGCGTAGGCAAACAGGTCGGCGACCGATTCCGGCGTGACGCCGGATCCGACGAGCAAGGGTTGGTTTGTGGCGACGCGCGCGCTGCCGAGATCGTCAAGGCGAATCGCCTGCCCGGTCGCAATGCCCGTGATGATGACGCCATCGGCACCGCAGAACTCCGCCGCTCGTGTCGTTTCGGCGACATCGACATCTGCGGTGATCGCATGGGCGCAATGTTTCTTTTTCACATCCGCGAGAATGGCCACGTCATCGGCTTCGATCATGCGCCGAAAGCGCAGCAACGGCCCGGCATCGGCGGATTCCATCAGGCCTTCATCGGCGACGGAGGCGAAGACGAAGCCCTCAGCTCGTATAAATTGGGCGCCAACCGCATGTGCCACCGCAAGGGCGGCATGATTCGCACCAGCGAGAATCTGAATGCCCAGCGGGACATCCACAGCCTGTCGAACCGCGTCGGCGACGACGGTCATCGAGGCGACGATCTCGGGGCCGACATCGCGTCGGAGGTACGGAACATCGTGCATGTTCTCGAGCATGATCGAATCGAAGCCCGCATCCACGAGCAGCGTGGCTTCATCGACCGC
>JBCCFX010000054.1:0-19505 GCA_039029515.1 Planctomycetota bacterium | reverse complement strand
GCACGGAGTCCGGGCGTTCGCTCGCGGTCGATGATGTGAAAGGCAATGTCTTTGCGCACATCTGCCGCGGGTCACGCAAGGACATCCGCGATGCCGTCGAAGCCGCGTCCAAGGCGCTTGGCGGCTGGTCATCGCGTACCGCGTACAACCGCGGGCAGATCCTCTATCGCATGGCCGAGATGCTCGAAGGCAAAGCCGACGAATTCCAACAGGTCCTCTCGAAGACTGCTGGCGCCAGCCGAGCGGAAGCACGACGCGAAGTCGAGGCTTCCATCGATCGGCTCATCGCCTTCGCGGGTTGGGCTGACAAGTACACGCAGGTCGTCGGATGCCAGAACGCGGTCGCCGGCCCGTATTACAACTTCACCGTGCCCGAACCGACCGGTGTCACGGGTGTCGTCGCGCCGAATTCACCATCACTTCTCGGGCTGATCACGCTCATCGCGCCGCCGCTGTGTGCAGGCAATGCGCTGGTCGTCCTCGCGAGTGAATCCACGCCGATTCCCGCCACTGTCTTCGCTGAAGTCTGTGCGACGTCCGACGTCCCGAGTGGCGTGGTGAACATCATCACCGGCCTGCACGAGGAACTCATCGAACACCTCGCGATGCATCGCAATGTGCAGGCGCTGGTGGCGGCCAACCTCGACCAGGAATATGCGACCGCAGCGCGACTCGGTGCAGCTGAGAATGTGAAACGTGTCACCGTGCAGGATTGGTCGAAGCAGGACTGGTGGGATGTCACACGTGCCGAATCGCCGTGGACGATCGAACCGTTCGTCGAGATGAAGACGATCTGGCATCCATCGTCGGTGTAGAATCGTTGTTCGTTGACCGTTTGTCGTCTTCCGTGTTGAAAGTCCGCGGCTGACAGTGGAGTCGCCGTTCTTGTCATTCATTCGAACGACGAAAAACGAACAACGATAAACGTCCTGCTCCTCTATACTTCCCCTATGAACCTCTGGTTGGCTGGAATCATCGGCGGTGCGATTGGCGCTGTTTCAGGTGCCGCCGTGGCGTGGGCCATGGCGATGTCACGCCGGGCACGGCTCGAGGCGCATCGTCTTGAAGCGGAATCACGTGCGAGTGCGGCCGATGATCGTGCGACGCAGGTGCAAGCGGATCTGACATCACAGTTGGATCAACGCCAGGAGGAGATTTCGGACCTCCGCACGCGTCGCGAACAGGCTGAAATTCGCGCCGCCGAACTCCAGGAACGATTGCACGCACAGACGCAGCGCTTCGACTCACAACAGAAGCTGCTCGATGAGCGTGAAGCCCGGTTCAAGGACGCATTCAAGGCGATCGGCGCCGAAGCGCTGCAGGCCAACACCGCGCAGTTCCTCGAGCTTGCCAACAAGCGGTTCGAGACGTTGCTGGCGCAGTCGAAGGGCGACATCGACAAGAAGCAGCAGGCAATCGACAGCATCGTCAAGCCGATTCGCGAGTTGCTGGACAAGCAGCAATTCACGCTCACCGAGATCGAGAAGAAACGCGAGGTCGCATACCGAGGCGTTGAAGAACAGATCAAGCACATCGCGGCATCGCACGAAAAGCTGAATTCTGAAACCACCAAGCTCGTCACAGCACTGCGCCGGCCTGAACAGCGCGGACGCTGGGGTGAACTTCAACTTCGCAATGCCGTCGAACTCGCGGGCATGACGCCGCACTGTGACTTTGTCGAGCAGGCGCACACGACATCTGCTGATGGCAGCGCGCAACGGCCGGACATGATCGTTCGACTGCCCGGCGACGGTGTGATCGTGGTTGATGCGAAAGTGGCGCTGGCCGCGTATCTTGATGCGCTGCAGCCGGACGCTGATCGCGCGGCTGCGATGCAACGTCACGCGGATCATGTGCAGAAGCATGTTCGCGATCTCACGCGGAAGCAGTATTGGAATCAGTTCGAGCGCACGCCCAAAGTCGTCGTGATGTTCGTGCCGCTGGAGTCAGCGTTCAGCGCCGCGTTGGAGATCTACCCGGATCTGCACACCGATGCGATGAAGAATAACGTGCTCATCGCCACGCCAACGCTCTTTGTCGCGCTGCTTCGTGCAATTGCATTCGGGTGGCAGCAGGAGGACGTCGCCGCCAACGCCCGTGAAATCTCGACCGTTGGACGAGAACTGTATGACCGACTTGCGACGTTCACAGGCCATCTGACCAACGTCGGCAAGTCGCTTGCAAAGTCGGTGGAGCACTACAACAAGTCGGTCGGTTCGCTGGAACGCAGCGTGCTGCCGTCATCACGAAAGCTCCGCGCGTTGCATGTCACGACGGACGACGCCACGACTGCTCCGGAACTGATCGATACCGAAGCGCGCGCGGTGACCGCAGCAGAACTCAAGCCGCTGCCGGCCGATGATGAAACTGATCAGGCGCGTGAATTGCCGTCAGGCTCGACAGTTGATGACTCAACCCACCGGTGATGGATTGCTCGCGAACTGTGCGTTCGGCGGGCCGTTGCCAGGTGCGCCACCTTCCGGTGCGCCGTCTTCGCTGTCGTCATCCAATCGCTGCACGACCTCGCTATAGCGTGGCTCGCGAAGCAGGACATCGTCCTTGGGATCGAGGCCGTTGACGACTTCGACGAACAGTTCTGACGTGCGACCGACCTGCACCGCGCGCTCTGCGTAACCACCCTCAACCGGGACATACACGAATGTGGTCGGTCCCTTGCGGAAGATGGACTGCACCGGCACGAACGTGGCATCGTCGACACGGCCGACGTTGATCGCGGCCCGGCATCGCATGGACGGCTTGAGGCCGAAGCCATCCGCATCCTTCAGCATGATGCGAACGGTGTAGTCGCGACGATTCGGGTCACGCCAGCCACCACCTTCGGCGAGCACGCCGACGCTGAGCACTTCACCTTCGATGATCGTGCCCGGCAACGCATCGGATTCGACCGTCGCAGGCTGACCGGGCTTGATACGACCCGACAGCGCTTCGTTGACTTTGACTTCGGCCACCATCTGACTGACGTCAGGGAGCACGATCAACGTTTCATTGGCGCGGACTTCCGTCCCGATCTCAGGCTGGTTGCCGCCGTTGTTGCCCCAGCGATCTCGATTCAGGCTGGAGTAATACACCACCAAGCCGTCGCTCGGCGACTCGACGACGCAGTACTGCAGTTGGTCGACGAGCTTGTTGAGACGTTCCTGTCGAGATTCGAGGCTGCGCTCGCGGCTCCGCACGTCGCTCTCGGCGCTCCGTACTTCGGCGTTGAGTCGATTCTCGAGTCGCGTGCGTTCATTCCTCGCCTGATCGAGATCCGATTCCTTCTTCGCCTTGTTCTCGAAATAGGTATAGGTCTGATAGACCTCAAGCGCAAGCTTCGCCTGTTCAAGGTCAGCATTGGCGCGGATCATCGCAATCTCGTCGGCCTTCCATTCATCGACGCTCGTGAAGCCGCGATCCTTCAGACGCGTTGAACCCTCGAAGCGTTCAAGTCGTCGGCTGTATTCCTTATCCGCGGTCTCAACGTCCAGGTTCAGTCGACGTCGCTCGGAAATGTCTTCGCCCTTCTCCCACGCCTGCAAAGCGAGTTCCGCGAGATGGATCTGTAAGTCAGCCTTGGCGAGTTCCGTTTTCCGCATGGAGACGCGGTTATCGAGATTCGCGTTGGCATTGACCAGCGCGTTCTCAGCGTTGTTCACCTTCTCTTCTTCGTCTTCGATCTTGGTCTTGATCTCCTCTTCGCTCAGACGGAAGAGGATGTCGCCCTTCTTGACTCGCTTGCCCTCGTCGATGATTTCCTTGATCACCGCACGGGTGCTTTCGAGGCGATTACGGATCTCAGTCTGACGCAGGGCGGCGAGTTCGCCGGAGGCAGGAATGGTGATGTCGAATCCGCCCGTCTTGGCCGCGGCGGTTTCGATGACGACGTTTCGGCTCTCGCCTTCGCCGCCGAACACCATGAGCCCGATCAGAGTGCCAAGAACGCCCAGAACGAGGACGATGGCGAGGATCGAGATGATTTTGCCTTGATGCCGTTTCATGGGATGCCCCACTCCAAGTCCAGACCGCGTCAATCTGGGATATCGTCACTTGCGGCCGTTCCTACAGAACGACCATCTTCACCATAGATTCCAAACGATTCCGGATCGACGGAAATTCCGCCCGAGTGGCTTCGATCGTCACTCGTCGTCAGATTCATCCGCTTCCGGCTGCTGGAGGCCCCGAATGCCCTCAATCAGGTCGAAATCATCGGATCCCGCAGCCTCTTCGCTCGGATCAGCCTCAGGGTTCAGCGTCATGCCGCTGAGCGGTACGATCTGCCCATCGTTACCGACGCGAAGCTGTCCGGTTTCAAGCAGGTATCGCAGGATTGCCAGCTGAAGATCGCGATAGGCGGAATCGAAGTCATCGCGGGCGGCGTTCAAATCGTCCACCGCTTCCGACCGGTCTCGTGATGTCGATGTCTCGTCCAACTCGGCGGCTTCAAAGCGAACTTCTGCGTTCTTGATGCCTTCAGCCTGAATCTGGAGGCTGAACTGAGCCCGGTCGATGTCGCGAACCGCCGAGCGAACGTTCACCGCGAGCGTATCGACGAACTCCTCGTAGGCACGAACGGCGCGTTCATGAGCGATCTGGGCTTCACGCACCGTGATCCGTTGAATCTCGCGATCCAACGGCAGCCCGAATCGTACGCCGGCGGTGAAGTCGTTGCTGTCGGGTTCGAACTGCAGACCGCTGCGGTCCAGATCATCATCCGTCGGAATCGAAATCGAACCGATGAGATCAAGGTCCGGTAACAAATCATTCTCTGCGTTCGCGATCGCGCGACGGGTATCGTTCAATTGATCCCGAACTGTCTGCAAGTCCAGGCGATTCGACATTGCGGCACGAACCGCATCGTTCAGCGTCACCGATGGCACCGGCAGGCCAAGCGTGGATTCCTCAATCCCGATCGGCTGATCGATGGGCATCCCGATCGTGACCTTGAACTGCTCCAGTTCAACGCGATAGAACTCCTGCTGGCTGTTCAGGCTGTCCAGTGCCTGCAGATAGCGTTGTTCCGCGAGCCCGGAATCGATGACATCGGTCAGGCCTTCGCGCTGTCGTGATCGCTGCTCATCGGTCAGGTCTAGCAGGTCGCGCACCGACTGTTCGGCGTTCGCGATCGCCTGCTTCCGAACGACAAGGCTCAGGAAGTCCGACGTAATCGTCAGGACGAAGTTCCGGCGGAACCGTTCAAACGTGCGGGCCGCGTAGATCATGTTGCGTTCGGCCTGAATCCGATCTTCGCGGGCAACAATGCCAGCGCCGCGCAGCAAGGGAATCTCGGCATCGAGAATGACGTCGACGCTCTGGGACTTCTCGCCGGACACGAACTGGTGAAGATCTTCAGTCGCCGTCGCGAGGGCGCGAGCTGACACTTCGCCGCCGTACGGCAGTCGCTGCGTCACCCGGAAGTCGTTCACGAGCCGAAGTGCGGTATCGAACGTGCCATCATCGCCGGAGCCGGTGATGTCGGCCTGCACATCATTGAAGAATCGTGGGCCCCACAAGTGGCGTTCCTGAAGCAGGTTCAGTGCGGTGAGGACATACCGTTCCTCTTCGAACTGGTAGTCCCGGCTGTTGGCCATCGCATAGGACAACGCCTTCTGAAGATCGAGGTTCAGCGGATCGACGTCGCTGTCGCCGTAGCCGATCAGTCGATTCAACACCCGCTCGATGTCGTCTTCCGCCTTCAGGTACGTGAGGTCGGTCGCATTCGGATTCCGCGTGTCGAGTTGCTCTGCGGCGTACGTGGATTCAACATCTGAAGCAATCCGAGGTGACGTCTCAGGCGAATACCCCGGCGGCGGAGCTTCCAGACCGAGCGTGCCGCTCGTGACACCGAGCAATCGCTCGACTTCAGCGTCGATTTCCCGGAGATTCCGATCGCAGCCGGGGCCGAGTGCCAGCAGTCCGAACGCGAGTACGGCGGGCCAGGCAGCGGCCTTCAGCGTTCTGCAGAGCGTCATGGTCGTTTCGGAGTCCTTGGTCGGTTGTGAACGCGAACGCGCGGGGCGCAAGATTGGCATCGTAGCCGACCGATCGGATGATGTCCGGGATGAGACCGTCACGGCCTCGATCGGCGACTCACCCCGCAACCCCGCGAAATCGTCATACTGGGCGGTTCGCAATCCCCGGCGTCGATGCGATCGACGCGTGATGAATTTCAGAGTCAGCATGCAGGATTCGAGCCTCTTATGCCCACGGTGACGTTCAACGGACAGTGCTTCGCAATCGACCAGCGGCGGATCTTCCTGTTCGGGGCCGCCATGCCCTACGCTCGCGTGCCCGAATCCGAGTGGAACGATCGACTGGCCGCGATTCGGCAGGCCGGCTGTAACATCGTGCAGACCAACTGCCCCTGGTTGATGCATGAGCCACGTCAGGGACGTTTCGACTTCGAAGGTCAGGCAGATGTCAGACGTTTCATCGAATTGTGTGCCGAGCACGATCTCTACGTCATGCTTCAACCCGGTCCGTTCATCGGGGATGCATTCGATGGTGGTGGTCTGCCACATTGGTTGACCGCAGACAACGATCTTCAACTCCGCGATGGTGATTCGGCCTTCCTCGAACACGTTGGCCCGTACCTGCGCAAACTGCTCGGCGATCTCAGTGACCTGCAGGTCACCAACGATGGACCGATCCTCCTCGTGCAGGCGGAACATGCCTGGACGTGTGGGAATGAAGTCGCCGCCGCCGGCTATCTCGGTCGGATCGTGCACATCATGCAGGAGTGCGGCTACGCGGTTCCCATCGTGGCCGCCAACGATCTGTGGGTCAGTGCGAACTCCTTCGGAGCCACGCTCGATGCCTGGCGCGGCGGCAGCGACCTGCTTGCCCACTTGCGTCAGTTGCGAGGCGTGCAGCCGAACGCACCGCGGATCGTCTCCAGCGTCGAAGTAGCTCCGCGGGCTGCGTGGGGCGACGACCGGCGCCGCGCTCCTGATGCCGACGATGTCCTGCGCCGCGTTACTGAAGTCGTCGCCGCCGGTGGCCAGCCGATCATCCAGCCATTCCATGCTGGCGTTGCGCACGGTTGGCTCGCCGGGCGTTTCGACGGCGCGCCGGATCGGTTCAGCACCACCGCCGCCGCCGTCGGCGCACCCCTGGGTGAAGCCGGCACGCGCACGGACACATTCCACGCGCTCCAGCGTCTCGGCACGTTTGTGACGAGCTTTGCCAACGTGTTCGCGGATCTGGATCCTGACCGACAGCCGGTGATTCCAGATCTCACGCCCGGACAACGTCGCAAGGGTGGTGATCCGCCGATCGTCGTGCCGTTGACCGGCGATCAGGGTCAGGTGATCTTCGTGTATTCGGCGAGTCAGCGCGATGGCCTCACGCTGTTGCTCGATGACGGCCGTCGTTTGCCGATCGAACCCGGGGACGTTCCGGTGTCCTGGTATGTCGTCGATGTCGATCTTCAGGGCAACGGTCGACTCGACTACGCCAACGTTTCACCGTGGGCGATGGTTGGACGACGCACGCTCGTCCTCTTCGGAAAAGCGAAGAGTACCGTCCTGCTTGCGATCAACGGGCGACCGCTCGAAGCGCAGATTCCCAGTGGACAGAAGCCAACGGTGATCTCGCACGAGAACATCAACCTCGTCCTGTTGAACCACGCGCAGCTCGATGCGACATGCATCCACGGCGATGACGTCTACGTCGGCGTGTCGAAGATCACGGCCGATGGTGAGCCGGTCGAGCATCCGAAATTCAAGACCGTGACCATGATCTCGCCGGACGGCGAGACGAGTCGTGTCAGTGACGCGATCGTCGGGAAAGGGCGAAGTACGACGCGCGCACTGCGTGATGTTCGCGTCTGCACCGCCGCCGCGTTTGTGAACGGCACATCGCCGCGCTACGCATCACTCGCAGGCCCGAGTTCGCTCGTGGAATGTGGTGCATCCACCGGCTACGGCTGGTATCGCATCGTCATGAAGAAGAGCAGCGATAAGAAGCGACGAATGCTGCTTCCCGGCGCAAGCGATCGTGTCCACATCTACAACAACGATGCATGCGCAGCGGTCATCGGCGAAGGCCCCGGCGCGCGTCGCGGCACGTTCGATCTCAAGCTCGCCAAGGACGATGCCGCGCTCACGCTGCTCGTCGACAACCTCGGCCGATTCAGCGATGGCAACGACCTCGATGACGCGAAGGGCATTCACGACCATCTCGTCGAAGTCGCCGACTTCAAAGTCGGCAAGGTCGCCAAGGTGACCGGCGAGGCGATGGATCCATTCGTCCTGCGCGGGTTCATCAGCGGCCTCACACCGAGCGTGCTGTCCGACACCACGCACTTCACGTGGACGATCAACCATCTGAAGAAGTCCGTCATCTACTGCCTGATCGACGGGCTGGACGCGCGCGGCACGTTCCTTCTGAACGGCGAACCAATGCTGTATTACGCAGGAACCACCGGCGCAACGACACGCCACATTCGCCTTGATCCTGCCGATGACCTGTTCAAGCGCGGGAAGAACGAATGGCGCTTCGTTCCCGATGCCCGGCAGGATATCAGCACAAGCACGCTCGCCAAGACCATCAACTTCGTGGAAGCGGTCGATGTCGTCTCCGCGGATGCGACCTGGAGTTTCGCGAAGTGGGATGCGCCGCCGGCAGTCGACTTCGAGCCGATCGAGTCGGTCAATGACGCGCCGCCATGTCCGACGTGGTTCTCCGGTCAGTTCAGTACGCCCGGCGGTCCGTGGCCGTCATTCCTCGATACGAACGGATTGTCCAAGGGTTGCGCCATCGTGAACGGCCGGTCGATCGGTCGGTACTTCACCGCACGGGAGAATGGTAAAGCCGTTGGCCCGCAGACACGGCTCTGGATTCCCGATGGCTGGATGCGCGAAGGCGAGGACAACGAGCTGCTGATCTTCGATGAACACGGTTTCAATCCATCGCAGGTACGGGTCGTCACACGCGAACATGGTGACCTCGATGTCTGATCAATCGCCGTTTCCTGTACACTGATGGCATGCCAACCGCCCATCCGGAATGGCCGAACCTTCGTATCTTCCATCATCCGCTGATCCAGCAGAAGCTGTCGCGGCTGCGCGATCGTGATACGACGACCGACACGTTCCGATCGCTGCTGAACCACATCGCCGGGTTGATGACGTTCGAAGTCAGCCGCACGTTTCCCACCGCCGAGATTCCGATCGAAACGCCGATGGAAACGACGATCGGCGTGCGCATGTCCGCGCCGGTCACGCTCGTGCCGATTCTTCGCGCCGGCATCGGGATGACCGACGGCATTCTGTCGCTCATCCCCGAAGCTCGTGTCGGCCACCTTGGCGTGTACCGAGATGACTCGACCCTCGAGCCGGTGACGTACTACCAGAAGCTACCGTCTGACATAGCCGATGGTCCGGTGTTGCTTGTCGATCCGATGCTCGCGACCGGCGGTTCGGCGGCATACGCCGCAGGCGAGTTGCGCAAGAACGGTTGTCAGCACATCAAGATGATCTGCCTCGTCTGCGCGCCCGAAGGTGTCGCACGCATGCAATCAGAACATCCGGACGTCATGATTTACGCGGCGGCGATCGATCGGCAGCTCGACGAACGCGGCTACATTCGCCCCGGTCTCGGCGACGCCGGCGATCGCATCTTCGGGACACTTTGACAATAGCCCCATGACAGTGGCGCGGAGCGCGCGCTCGCGCTACGCTCTTGCGGGTCAAGGAGCATGTCGTGGCTGAGCGCAAGAACACTGATTTCGATCGTCCCGGCGGATACGCCATGCCAAGCGGCGCAACCATCGTGCAGCGGCGCGCCGCCCGCGACCTCGTCGATGCCGACATCACCCTGTTTGGTGATCAGGTCCCGAAGCACGTCGCGCCGAAGCAGGATCTCACTCCAACGCATCACGCGGATGAACCTGACACGCGCGTGTACGTCGGTGATTGCCGCGATGTGCTGGCGAACCTGCCCGATCGTGGGAACGTCGATCTCATCTTCGCCGACCCGCCGTTCAACTGGGATGTGCCGTACGAACAGTGGAACGACGGCATGCCACGCGATGAATACGAGCGGTTCACGTTCGACTGGTTGGATGGATGCATTGATGCGCTCAGTCCGACGGGAAGCCTGTGGGTCAACATTCCGGATGACACCGCTGCGGAGATCGTGGTGCATCTCAAGCGCCGTGGTCTCACGATGATCAATTGGTGCGCATGGCATTTCCGGTTCGGCCAGAATCGCGAAAGCTCTTTCATCATGAGCAAGGTGCACGCCCTGTACTTTGCGCGCGATGCCGACAACCGAACGTGGAACCGCGACGAGATCCTCGAGCCGTCGGATCGAGCGAGTGTGTACGGCGACCCGCGCACGTTTGCCAAAGACTCCAGCAAAGGCTTGCGCGTTCCAATGGATGTGTGGTACGGCAAGTACTGGGGCCGCATTCAAGGCAACAACAAGGAGCGCCGGCACAATCACCACAACCAGATTCCTGAGGTGTATCTCGAACGCGTGATTCGCGCATGTTCGAATCCCGGTGATCTCGTGCTCGACCCGTTCCTCGGCAGCGGTACGACGGTGACGGTTGCGCGGGCATGGGATCGTCGGTCGATTGGCATCGAGTATTCCGCCGGCAACGCCGAGAGCGCCTGGGAGCGCATCACCGAGATCGGGATGGTGCGGAAGGGTGAAAGTCAGGGCCATTCCTCGGCGATCGTCGCCCCGCGACGAACCCGGACGGCCCCCGAATCCGCGCCAGAAACCTCCGCATCCGATTGAACCATGTCAATTGTCGCGATGGTGTAGCCTGAGACGCGGGTTTTCGCGCCGGAATCGCTGGTGCTCCGGGTACACTTGGTGACGGTGTGGGCCACCAGGTTGGAGGGATTCCATGTCAGCGCATCTGACGGAATACCGACGCACAGCGTTGGCCGCGATCGTATCGGTCGCGACCGTGGCACCACCGATCATGGCGCAGTCGTCGCCCAACGATCGTTTGTACATCACTGACAGCGCCGCGAAGGAAGTGCAGCGCTTTCGAAAGAACGGCGCGAGTCGCACCGTGGTTCTGGATTCCACATTTGTCGTTGGTGACGGTCTTGCGCTCGACGCCGACGCCGGCATGATCTACTGGACGGATCACGTCAACCGGCAACTCGTCCAACTTCATGTCGAGACCAGCACGCTGACCAGCGTGATGTGCTTTGACCTGGTCGAACCTGCGGGCGTGGTTGTCGATGCCGATGCAGATGTTGCCTATCTCGTCGATCGAGGTTCGCGCACCATCTGGTCAGTCGCGACGGATGGCACGCAATCGATTCCCATCATCACCGAAGGCCTCGACGCGCCGCGCGACGTTGCCCTGCATGCGCCGTTGCAACGCATCTACTGGACCGACGATGCACTTGGTGTCTTCACCGCGACCGTACGTGGTGGTGACATGCAACAACTCGGCGCTGGTATTGTGACGAACCCGCGCGCCATCGCGATCGATGTAGCACTCGACGCCGCATACGTTGCGACTGCGAACCAACTCTGGGCCGTGCCGCTCGATGGCCATGGCCCGGAACTTATGCTGACACTTGAGTCCGGGCATACGTTTGCCGGCGGACTCGATTTCGATCCGGTGCAACGCCGACTGATCTGGAATCAGGCGACGACGCGCGGATCGACGTTCGTCCGGACGTTCGACCTCGCCAGCGCGTTCCTCGAGTCCATCGCCACCGGCGAACAAGGGCGCCATGTTGCGATCGATAGCAACACCGGCGACGTATTTTGGATCGATGGTCTCGCGCTTCGTTGGACCGCAGGCAAGCAGACGAACGACCTGTACGTGAGCAAGCTCGTGACGCCATCCGCGATGGTGATCGATCTTGAAGGCGATGCGATCTACTGGTCGAGCGGGAAACAGATCCGGCGCAGCACGCTTGCCGGCGAAGATGAACTCGTCTTTCAATCCGTGGACCTGGTGCCGCGCGCCATGGCCGTCGATACCACCGCACGACAGTTGTACTGGGTCGAAGGTGCGGCAACGATTCGATACGCGCCGCTTGCCGGCGGGATCGCCACCACCTTGCAGACGTACGGCCTTGTGTCGGTCAATGATCTCGTCATCGACGGTGCAAACGCGTTCGTCGTCGATTCCGCGCTGGATCAACTCCTTCGCGTCGACCTTGAGACTGGTATTGCGTACGCGATTCACGCCATTGTCGGCAGCGCCGCGCCGACCGCGATCGATATCGATCGCACCACCGGCTTCCTGTACTGGGCCGATCCATCGCGTTCGGAGATCTGGCGCGTGCAGTCAGATGGCACGCTGCCGGAACTTCTGATTACGGATCCGGCCGGTCCCGATGACGTCGCAATCGACGAAGACGATGGCGCGGTGTACTGGACGACGTTCAATCCGCCGGCAGTCCGCGCGATCCAGCTTGATGGCAGTGATCTGCAGACCGTGCCGCTGCCGTCGGAGGCGGAACCACGCACGATCGTCCTCGGCCCCCTGCCGATGGGCGAGATTCCCGGCGACATCACTGCGAACGGTGCGGTGAACATCGATGACGTGCTGAAGCTCATCAACGATTTCGGGCCGTGTCCGTGCAATGATGAATGCCGGTCTGACGTGAATGACTCACGCGTGGTGAACATCGATGACCTCGTCCAGATGATTCAGGATCTCACGAGCAGTTCGTAAACGCCCACACGGTTCTGGCGGCCACGCGGGGGTGTTCGTCCATGTCCGACACCACATTGCGCATCATCATGTGGACACTGCTCGCCTGGGGTGTGTTGCTGTTGATATGGAATCGCTGGCGAATCATCCGCAACGTCGTGAAACGCTTCAAACGCCGCTGCCCGAAGTGCTGGTACGACATGTCGCATACTGCTGGCCTGACGTGCAGTGAGTGCGGGAAGACCGCGAAACGCGAACGACGACTCTTCCGCGTTCGGCGGCGGTGGCTTATTCGCGCTGTCGCGGTCATGGCTCTCATCGGTAGTTACACGGTCAATCGCGCGATCATCGTGAAGAACGAGAGCTGGGAAGCGGCAGTACCAACGACCGCGATGATCATCGCGTTGCCGTGGATCAATGATCGGGCGGACGAATCGTGGAAGTCGATCTACCACCCGCCGGCAAATCCACCGCCGATTCAGGTCACCACCAGCATGCGACTGATGCGAGAATTCGCGACGCGATGTAAGAACGACGAGTTGACGCGATGGCAGTGGCGGCTGCTCCTCCGCCGGATCTTCATGGGCGGTTCGGAACGATCGAATTTGCGGTCCCTCGATCCTGATCAAGAACGGTTTGCCTGGGGCGTGTTGTTGCGAGCCGCCGAAAGCGCCGGTGTTCTCACCGACGCCGATCGCGCCAAGGCCGATCAGGGTTCACGTCTCATCATGGATGTTGCCGAGCGATGGCCATCGGATGCAATGGTGTACGGTTCGTTTCGACTCGAACACTGGGAATATTCTGGCCTTCACATGACGGTTCGCGATCGACATTCCAATCGGGTCTTGTACGAAGACACGAGCGTCGACGTAAGGCGTATCGACGAGATGTACGAGTCCGCGTGGTATCCGTGGCGCGATGGGTACTGCGAGCTTGTGCCGACCTCCGCGATTAAGGATGGCATTCCCATCACGATTGAGTTGCAACGTGTCAAGAGTGCGTGGGCGGATGCGCGACACATACGGACGTACGACACGATCATCCCGATCGAAGTCGCCGGCTCCATGGATGACTACATCTCAGTGCGCGCGGACGCCGCAGTCGCAGCAGCATTGAAAGCCGGCGATCGGCCGAGCGTCCGTGTCAGTATGCAAAGTGATGAGTTTGTCCTGAACTTCCATCCAAAGGCGGCGGAAACAGCCTTGCGTGCGGCGAGTATCCCGATGATTGCCCTGCATCTGGAAATGCTTGAACACGACCGGGTCATCGCCGAGGGCTATGCGTGGTGGCGACGCAGCGCGAACTGGAGATTTCACTCGCCGACGTTTTCTTCATTGAAAGAGCGTGTGATGCTGCGGCCGGTGGTGGATGACTGGTCGCATGGCCCATCGTCGTCATATTCGTTGCGTCTTACCGCTGATCCCAATACCGCACTCCGGCACCGTGACCACACCATCATTTGGGACGGCGAAGTCACGCTGCCGCTTGACGTTGAATTTCGGTGAAGCGACACGTCCCAGTCGCTATCCTTCCTGCATGACCACCGCGATCGATACCCGCAATGCCGACGATGTCATCACACTGCTTGATGATGCGAGTGCTGCGCTGCGCGAACACGAGTCGCGACGAGGATCTTCCGTCCACCTGCCCGCGCACGGTCGGCTGCTCATCACCGGCGACCTCCACGACAACCCGATCCACCTGCAGAAGATCATCGACCTCGCGCACCTTGATCGTGGTGCCGACCAACACGTCGTGCTGCATGAACTTATTCACGGCGATCGCCTGCTGAACGGCATGGACTTCAGCTATCGCGTCATCATCAAGGTCGCGCAACTGATCCTCACGTATCCCGGCCAGGTCCATCCGATGCTTGCCAACCACGAGCTCTCGCAGATGACCGGCCGCGCCGTCGGCAAAGGCGCCGGTAACAGCGTTGAACAGTTCAACGATGCCGTCGACTACACCTTCAGCGATGATGCCGACAGCGTGCGCGATGCCCTGAACCGATTCTTCGCGTCGATGCCGCTCGCGGTTCGTTCCGAATCGGGCATCTTCTGTTCGCACTCCCTGCCCAACGCGATGTTCATGAAGTATTTCGATCAGGACATTCTGGATCGCGATCTTGAGCCTGATGATCTTCAGCCGCCGCATGGCAGCGCATACCTCATGACGTGGGGACGACAGTACGACCACGAGAGCGTGGCGGCGCTCGCGGATGCCTGGGGCGTTCGCGTGTTCTGCCTCGGTCACCAGAAGGTCGAGACCGGCGTCGAAGCGTGGAGTGATCAGGTCATCCTGTTGAACAGCGACCATGAGCACGGTGCGGTGCTGCCGGCCGACCTTGCTTCGCCACCTGTCCCGAATGAAGTGATCATGCACGCAATCCCGCTGGCGTCGGTGGGTGAGCCGCTCTAATCTTGCCGCATGACCGCCACGACGATGCTGGCCATCGAGACATCTCAACGACAGGGCGAAGTCGCATTGCAGGTTGGCGACGGCGCGATCGAAGTCGAAGCGTTACAGATGGAACGCGGGCATGATGACGATCTCATGCCGGCGATCGCACGATTGGCTGCTCGTGTCAACGTGACGCCACAATCGATCGATGCGGTCTGCGTGTCGATCGGACCGGGCGGATTTACCGGCATTCGACTTGCGGTCGTCACCGCGAAGATGCTCGCGTTGTCGATCGGTGCCACGATTGTCGCCGTGCCGTCAGCGGAGATCGTGGCGCACGGTACGCCTGATCTCGGATCGGGTCCGATCATGGTGGCGCTCGCGACGAAGCGCGAGTCGTTCTGGTCGACCGTGCTGCATCGTCATGAAGATGACTGGGTCGTCGTTGGTACGCCGTGCCTCGCCACGATTGATGCGCTGCCTTCTTCCGATGTCCGCGCGATTGTCGCGGACAACCATGCGCCGGAATCGCTGCGCGCGTGGGCGACATCTTCGGACGTGCCGGTGCATGCGCCCGTCTTCACCGCGCGAGCGGCATTGGTGCTTGGTCGTCAGCGTCTCGGAGCCGGATTGACAACGAATGCAGCGTCGCTCGAGCCGCTCTATCCGCGCCCGCCGGAAGCGGTCACGTTGTGGGAGCAGCGGCACCAGACGCCTTGAGGTGTCCGATATCGCGCGCGTGTGCGTCCGCGGTGCTGCTTCGCGGGCTGCACAGGCGGACGAGATGGGACGACTGCAGCGCAGAATCGCCCGAACATGTGACGTGGTGAAGTTACGTAAGCCGGGTACCGATCACAAGGATGCACGACTGTCATGTCTGGCGAGGCCAGTGCATGCCGTCACTTGATGAGGAGGGGAGGGAATGGTCATGCCCAGGAGCAATGGCACCAAGACGTGGGCCGATAAGCAGGTGTTCACGACCGGTGAAGCCGCGGAGATCTGTAAGGTGTCGCAGCAGACGATTATTCGTTGCTTCGACAGCGGCCGCCTGAACGGCTTCCGCGTGCCTGGTTCACGGTTCCGGCGCATTCCGCGTGCGGAGCTTGTTCGCTTCATGAAGGCGAACGAGATCCCCACCGAAGCCCTCGAGAGCCCCACCAAACGCATTCTTGTCGTGGACGACGATCCGGAAATCGTCGAGCTCTTCCTCGATGCGCTCGGTCGCGATGATCGCTTTGATGTTCGGACAGCATCGACAGGCTACGACGCGGGTCTGCTCACCGAGCAGTTCAAGCCGCATCTCGTCCTGCTCGACTACATGCTGCCTGACATCAACGGCAACCTCGTCTGCGAACGCATCAAGAACAACCCGCGACTGGACAGCACGAAGGTGATCGTCATCTCCGGCGTGGTCAACAGCAACGAAATTGACGGTCTGCAGCGTGCTGGTGCAGATGAATTCATGAAGAAGCCGTTTGACCTGTCGCGTCTTATGGAACGTATCGGCGAGATGCTCAGCGTCTGAGTCGATGCACGGTGAACGGTGAGGGCATCGTGTCGCATCAGGCACTTCATCCTGAACCCGGCCGAACGCGTCGCGTCGAGCTGATCCTCCATCAACTGGACGATCTGCCGACGCTCAACGCGATCGCTGTTCGTCTGCTCGAGCTGACGACCGACGACACGGCCGAAGCGTCCGAGATCGTTGAACTGATCTCGAGCGATCCCACACTGTCCAGCCGCGTGCTGCGCCTGTGCCGATGCAACGAGCGCGGGCGCGCTGCCGATGTCCAGACCGTCGAACGCGCCGTCCTGCTCCTCGGATTCGACGCCGTCCGCAGCGCCGTCCTTTCCGTCCAGGTCTTCAGCGCCTTCCAGAACCTCAAGAGCCCTGCCGGCGAAGTCCGGTCGGAACGTCCCGCGTTCGAGCCGGAACTCTTCTGGCAGCACAGCGTGGCCGTCGCCACCGCATGCGAGATGATCGTGCGCAAGAGCTCATTGCGTCACCAGATCAACGCGAGCGAAGCGTTCATCGCCGGCCTGCTGCATGACCTTGGTCAGATCGTCCTGCACGTGCTGATGCCCAACAGCTTCGATCGCGTGTGCGAGCTCGCCGAAGCGCACGGCATTTCCGTCGACGCCGCCTGCACGCAGCTGATCGGCATTGACACACACACCGCCGGCAAGCGACTCGCGGAACACTGGAGTCTGCCGGCGCAATTGGGCGACACGATGTGGCTGCATGGTCAGCCGTTCGTTTCGCTGCCCGACCTGCCGTATCGAACATTGATCGGTGTCGTTGGCCTCGCGGACGCGGTCGTTCGCCGTCAGCACATCGTGCCTCTTGGTCATCGCCCGCGCAACGAGAACATCCACGAGATGTGTGCACAGCTGGGCGTGGATGAGGCCATTCTCGATGAAATCATGGGCGTGCTGCACGAAGAGATCAGCCGGCGGGCAGAGGGCTTTGGATTGGATATGGAGCGCGGCTCAGAGCTGCTGCTCCGGTCCATCAGCCGGGCGAACGAAGTGCTCGGACGCATCAATGCGACGCTGCAGGTTCGTGCCAATGCATCGCGCCGTCTGACCAAGACACTGGATGCGATCGCTGACTTTCATGCGGCCGCCGCGCCTGGTGGCACCGTGGTGAACGTGCTCGGCCGCGTCGTGCGGTCTGCTGCTGACACGATTGGCGGCACGTTCTTCGCAACGCTGTACCAGTCGCGCACGAACGAACCGTGGCAGTGCTTCCGATTCTCCGATGATGGTCGCCTGCTGAATAGTGCAATGATCCCGTCGCCGGCGGGCGCACTGCCGGAATCGGGCACGATCTCCGAAATGCAGCTGTCTGCCGAGATCATGGGCATGCTGCCCGAACTGCAGGAGCGTGTCGGCGAGGTCGTCGACATGGGTTCGCTGCGTCTGCTGCCGCTCGAATGCGGTTGGGGCGTGAACGCCGTCCTTCTGCACAATGCGCAGGTGGGCGTCCATGAAGGACGCGAGCAGATTCAGGCGTTGAGCCGGACGTGGGGCGCTGCGGTCGCCGCGGCGGCACAGCACGAAGACGCCGAAGAGCTCACCGAGCAACTGGCGAAGTCCAATCGCGACCTGATGGAAGCGCAGAATTCGCTCGCGCAGTCGCAGACGCTCGCATCGCTCGGTGAGATCGCTGCTGGTGCGGCACATGAGATGAACAATCCGCTCACGGTGATCTCGGGCCGATCGCAGTTGCTGGTGAACCGGCTACTGGATCCGGATCTTCGTTCGATGGCGGAACAGGTCGTGCAGAACGCGCACCGGTTGAGCGACATCATCACTGCGCTGCGTATGTTCGCGGAGCCATCGCAACCGACGCGACGTCAGATCAACATGGGTGATCTGGTCATGCGGGTTGTTCAGGACGTGCGACCTGGCAACATTCGCAAGGTGGATGTGCACACCGTGCTCGCATCGGACGTTCCGCCGGTGTTTATCGATCCGGAACAGATTGCGTGCGCGTTAGGTGAGTTGGTTCGTAACGCCATCGAATCAGAGGGCTCGTCACATATCGAGGTGCGCGTTCAGATCGATCCGTTTGACAACCGATTGAAACTTCGGGTGACAGACAACGGCAGTGGTTTATCGCCCACCGTTCTGGCTCACGCGTTTGATCCGTTCTTCAGTGCCAAGCCCGCGGGACGACAACCCGGACTTGGACTGGCCCAGGCCCGACGAATCGTCGAGGCACACGGCGGACAGATCACACTCGAGAACCGGCAAGGTGGAGGAGCCGCGGCAACGATCTGGCTACCCGACTGGGCTGAACCGGATGAGGACGGTTCGCTCGCTGAGGTCGCGTGAGAGAGAGACCGGGGACGGACGAGGGGAGAGGGGATCAATGGAGCGTCTGGATCAGGAACTTGCGGCAGCCATCGCTGATGCCACGCCGGCATCTGCGCCGGCTCGTGTCCTTCTCGTGGGATGTCATGCGGACATCGACGGGGCGCTGACCGGCTGGTTGCGATCGCGCGACGACATGTCGTGCCACGTACATACGTTTGCAGATGCCACTCGAGCGATCGATGAGCAGATCTGGGACGTCATGTTGCTGGACCCCTCGCTGCCCGATGGCGATGGTCTGGAACTCATCTCACGTCATCAGAAACGCGTCGCCTACGGCCGCACGCTCGTGCTGTCCGCAGAGCTGACCGCCGAGAACGTTGTGAAGGCAATGCGCCTTGGTGCGTCCGATTATGTCAAGTTGCCTGTCGCGACGACCGATCTCCTTCCGCAGGTCGAACAGATTCTCGTCAAGGCCCTGGTCGGGCGACATCGTGACGAGCGCATGCTTCGCCTCAAGAAGATCTGCACGGAACTGAATGACGCCCGTCATGAGGTCTCCAAGCAGGTTGACACCCTCTGCAAACGGCAAGCAACGTATTCCAAAACCAACCCATATCCATGTGATTCGCCAAACCGGTATCGG
>JBCCFX010000053.1:0-19821 GCA_039029515.1 Planctomycetota bacterium | reverse complement strand
TGACGCTCCGCTGGCATCGTGCAGATCAAACGTTTCCGGCAACGACTTCAGCAGTGCATCGACCGAATCCGTGAGCACTGTGTTTTCGCCCATATTGAGCCACTTCGGCCGCGCGCGTTCAGGTGCATACCGATCGACCAAACCGTCGCGACGTATGACCCAGTCTCCCATCGCATCGCGTCCGACGACCACCGCATGCCCTTCGGGCGACAGAATCTCCAGGCGCATGAATGTGCCTCGAAGGTCCATCTGCCCGATGGTCTCAAATACTGCCTCGCCATTCCGAGTCTTTTCAACTGATATCGAATAGCGGCGGTCTGGTGCCGTGGATGATGCTTCGATCGCCGATGCGATGACCGCATACGCGGGCTGAGTGCTCGGCATGGCGATGAACACTGCCCCGATGATCAACACCGACACCAATGCTGCGAGAGGCATCCATCGTCGACGCGGTATCACCGTCAACACAAGTGGACCTTCATCGTCCAGTGCGGCCATGACTGCGTCGATGCGTTTCGATTGAACCGCTGTCGAATCACGATGCATGAACGTGAGCACACCGTGTACAAATCGATCGCGCCCCGTCGTCGAGGACTCGTCGTCATGAGGCGCGTCATGCATATTTTTACACTCATCAGTCATGACGTGCTGTCCGACTGAAGCATGCAGTCGTGTAACAGATGTCGTGCGCGCTGCGCCCGCTTTTTGATCGCTTCTTCATTCTCGCCGAGGGCTTCAGCGATGTGCGCAAGAGCGAGTTGTCGACCATAGATCATTTCGATCACGACTCGCAGCCGTTCGGACAGACGCTGGATACACGTCAGGAGTGAATCCACACGATCTCGAAATGAGTCTCCCGGACTACGCTGGAGTGCATCAAATGATGCCTCGATTGACTCCAGAACTGAAATCGTACACCACGCGGGAAGTGTCGAACGCTGACGAAAGTGCGCCAAGGAAAGATTCCGCGCGATTCCGCGAAGCCATGGACCAAACGGTCGAGAACGGTCGTAATCATCGAGTCGACGCCACGCCGTGAGCATGGTTTCCTGGAACAGATCGTCGACGCTCGCCGTATCGGAGACCAGGCTTCGAAGATACGCCACCAGCATGTCAGCATGCTCGCGGACGAGAATCTCGAAGATGTCATGTCCCGACGTGGATCGGTGCACGGCCGATGTCTCCTTGCCTATGGACGGTCGTCCACGGGTATTGGTGTGGTATCGAGATCCGGGGACATCCTATCGCTTGGATTTCACAAATTTTTTTCCATCGCGATTTTCGCGATGACGATGTCCCCGCGCGTCCGTGCAACGACAACTCATCCTCGGAGGCTCGCTTTCATCGCTTCATGTCATGAGCTTCAAGGGAGGATGCACCATGACCACGTCTTTACCGTTCACAGTTCTGGCCGTATCCATCAGCGCCGCCATGGGAAGCGCCACGGCTTTGGCTCACAACACCCCACCGTCGCCCGGGCAGGAACGTTCACCCGTCCAGCGCCCGCCGCAACGACCAAGCGATACGTCGATCGTCCCCCCGACGATGGGCGGTCCTGCGCAATTCCCGCAAGAGTTTCGCACCATTGACGGCACGTTTAATAACCTGCAGAACCCGTTATGGGGATCAACTGGGACGAATCTTCTTCGCCTGATGCCCGCGGCGTACGCCGACGGGACATCGGCGCCCGCTGCACCGGGTCGACCATCCCCACGTGCGATCAGCACGATCATCATTGATCAGGTGAATGATCGCCCTAATTCGATGAACCTCACGGATTACGTCTGGCAATGGGGCCAGTTTCTCGATCATGATATCGACGAGACGCCGATTGCCGATCCCAGCGAGCCATTTGACATTGCGGTTCCGACCGGCGATCCGTGGTTCGATCCCGACAGTACCGGAATCGTCACGATCCCTCTTGACCGGTCCGCATACGACATGGTTCACGGGCTTCGGCAGCAGATCAACAACATCACATCATATATCGACGCATCCAATGTCTACGGTTCCGAGATCGAGCGCGCTGAAGCGTTGCGCACGCACGACGGCACCGGACGACTCAAGACCAGTACAAACGACTTGCTCCCATTCAATACGGATGCGCTCGAGAACGCACCAAGTTCGCTCATTCCGACTTTCTTCGTTGCCGGCGACATCCGAGCGAATGAGCAGGTCGGACTTACGGCCATGCACACGCTCTTTGTCCGGGAACACAATCGTCTTGCCGACCAGATCGCACTACAGCAGCCTCATCTTGATGGCGACGCAATTTACGAGCGAGCTCGCGCAATCGTCGGCGCCGAAATGCAGGCGATTACCTACAACGAATTTCTGCCACGTCTTCTTGGGGCACATGCGATCCCGCCCTACCAGGGCTATCGACCGCAGGTGAACGCAAGCATTGCGAATGTGTTTGCGACTGCCGCCTACCGAGTTGGCCATACGATGCTCTCATCCGAAATTCTCCGATTGGACGCCTATGGCGATCCGATCAACGATGGCCACCTTGACCTTGCTTCAGCCTTCTTCAATCCGGATGAGATCAGTCTTGAGGGTATCGAACCGGTCTTGCGCGGCCTTGCCGCACAACGCGCTCAGAATGTTGACAACTTCGTTGTGGATGACGTCCGCAACTTCCTGTTCGGCGAACCTGGTCGCGGCGGCTTTGATCTTCCATCATTGAATATTCAGCGTGGTCGGGATCATGGACTACCGAGCTACAACAATGTGCGGATGTTTGTCGGTCGACCACCGGCCATGACGTTCTCGCAGATCTCGCCAGATCCTGCGGTGCAATCTCGACTCGCGGCCGCGTACGCCCATGCAGGTGAAGTCGACGCGTGGGTCGGCATGCTCTGCGAACCGCATCGCCCCAATGCATTTGTCGGCGAGACGCTGTATCGAGTTCTCCGAGATCAGTTCATCCGCCTTCGAGACGGCGATCGCTTCTGGTACGAATCCTATCTCCCGCCGCCACTCATCGATGAAGTCAATGCGTTGACGCTGGCAGAGATCATTCGACTGAATACTGATATCGGCAGCGAGATACAGGATGACGTCTTCGTCATGGCGATCGTGTGCGAAGAAGACGTG
The DNA here is from genome assembly GCA_039029515.1 of Planctomycetota bacterium. Taxonomy (GTDB): domain Bacteria; phylum Planctomycetota; class Phycisphaerae; order Phycisphaerales; family SM1A02; genus JBCCFX01. The sequence continues at coordinate 16,725 of JBCCFX010000053.1, read as the reverse complement.
ACGAAGAACGGCGTTATCAACATCGATGACTTGCTCGCCGCAATTAACGCGTTCGGACCATGCGACGACTGTCCGGAAGATGTCACCGGTAATGACGTCGTCAACATCGATGATCTCCTTGCGATCATCAATGCGTTCGGACCGTGCGTGCTTGAACCTGGCAACTGACGTTCACGCTGATACGTCTCTCGTTTGACGAATGGAAATCCACATATGGAACGCATGATCACGCTCGTGCTGCTGGTGCTCATCGTGGGATCTGCACATGCATTGCCGCATCATGGAAATCATCACGGTGATCCGACACATGAGTCTCGGCCGAACTCTCGCGTGACGATGCAGATCGACGGCGAGACGCGGATCATTCGGTCCAACGGTATCCCGGATCATGAACCTGGCGATTTTCCGCGGCAAGGCAATCCGAACGCGGTCAGCGTTCAGTCGCACGAGTTTCGAATGCCTGCCAATCCGGTCGCGCGGAAAGAAGTGACGCCGATGCGAGGGCCGATCGGCGTGGCGCTCAATGGTGTTCCTTTTGATCCCGGAACCGCGGAGTGGTGGAGTTCCAACGGGCGGACGCATGATCGATCATCAGGCTGGAATTACGAAGCGTTATCCGGTCACATTGACCTCGGCCTCGATGATCATCATGCGCACGTCCAACCGACGGGGACGTATCACTACCACGGTCTTCCGACGGGCATCATTGAGGCTTCACCACACGCGCGCGGCGATGCACTACCCGCCGCGATGATCCTGATCGGCTATGCCGCAGATGGATTCCCGATCTACGCGGAGTACGCACATCGGGATCCAATGGACGCCTCCAGTCCGCTCACGAAGATGCGTTCGTCATACGCATTGAAAGCCGGTACGCGACCCGACGGCGCTACGGGTCCAGGTGGGGCATACGACGGAACGTTCGTCCAGGATTGGACGTACCTCAAGGACACCGGTGACCTCGACGAATGCAACGGGCGGTTTGGCGTGACGCCAGAGTATCCCGACGGCACGTATTACTACATGGCGACGGATGCATTCCCATTTCTGCCGCGGTGCTTCCGCGGAACGCCGGACCGCAGTTTTCGACACGGCGGCGGCGGCGGCGCATCGCCACCTATGCGACCGAGTCATCGGCCGACGCGACGTCGCTGACTCGAGCCACAACGTGGAGATTCCTCCAACTCCCGAAGACGGCTCGTCAGCCTCCACGACGTGTTCCGTCAGCCGACCAGACGAGGCGGCATCGCACCATGAGATGTCGCTTTGTTTGTCAGCTGGCGTTCTGCCCCTTGCGCTTTGACCCTCATGCTGCCTCATTGGCGCTCACGCTATTGCTCAAACAAATAACCCCCACGCGAGGTGAGGGTTAGAAGAGAGCCACCAACCGGACTCGAACCGGTGACCTAAGCTTTACGAAAGCTTCGCTCTACCAACTGAGCTATGGTGGCGTGATTCGGATTTCCGAGCCGACAAGCGTAGCACACTGCCCAATCACCGGCAACGCTATCAATATGCTTCCGAGTCGAACGTGACGATACCGGTCAACGGGTCGATTCAGCCGCCGGGCACCAGCATGGTCGCTTCGCTGTCGAAGACGTTCATTGCACCGTGGACGCGTGCCGCAGCTTCCGCCGTGTCACCACCCGCTGATCCAATGAGATCAACAAGGCCTTCAACGTGCCGACGTTCGGACAGGTTCCCGAATCGACGAACGGACGATGCGACGCGATCGAGCAGTTCGATCTGGTCGAACTCATCATTCTCAGCCAATGCGGCATCAAAGAGCGCCTGCTGCGATCGTGATGAGGACATCAATGCGAGCACGTCAGACACCAGCATGCGCATGCCGCCTTCGCGGGATCCCAGTGCTTCGAGCAACGCCGGCTCAGCATTGTCCATTCGGAATGCCGGGCTTCGGTTGATCGCCACATCCCGCATCGCGGACAACGCTTCAATCGCGTAGGCCTCGGCATCGGCTTCACCGATCCGGCCGCCCGCAGCGCGCGTCAGCAACTGATCGATACCTGCATCGAACGCTTCGGCACCCGCGCGGGGTACGACAAGCACGCGTGCATCATCGGTGTAACGCGTTCGAAGCATGCTCATGTCGTCGCCGGCAGAGCGAAGCAGCACCGGCGTCGCGATGGTCTTGGCATTGGATCGCAGGCCGTCGATGGCATCGACGGCTTCCTGCGCCGTATCCATCTGGATGACGATCACATCAATGCCCACCGAATCCTGAATCGACGGACGCAGCGTGTCATAGCTCGACTCGACGCCCACGAGCGTGAATTCACCATCACCCAACAGGCCGCTCAAGGTCTGACGACTCTCGACATCGTCTGCAATCACCATGGCGTACGAGTCGCCAGCGTTGCGAACGGCAGAGGCGAGAATCGGAATGACCTGTGCATCGCCCACAAATCGGCTTTGCGGCAATGCACGAGCGAGCGTCAGCGCCGCTTCGTACTGCACACGACGATCGGGATACGTCAGCGCTTCGAGCAGCGGCTGTCGGCCAGCACCTGTACCAAAGAGATTCGAACCGCCGGTCGTCTGGCTGAGCGCCTGAATGGCATCTCGCACGAGCGGTGTATCAACGCGATCGATCGCCATGCCCAACACGTCCTGACAAACGGACGTGCCGAACACCGTCGCGAAGAACGACGGCGAATACGCGAGCTGACCGTAGACAGGATCATCTTCACCCTGCGGCAGGTCGTTCTCGCGATTGAGGTTGGCGGCCACGAACAAGGCCAGCGCATCTGTATTCGACGGCTCAAGCGACAGTGCTTTCGATGCCAACTGCATCGCCTTCACCTCGCCGAAGATCTCGGTCGGGACCGGCGTCGCGACGAGGCCGACAAATGCGTCGAAGTCCCACACGTTGTTGACCGGTTCGGTCGGATACGCCGTCAGCGACGTTGGGTCGGTGAAGTACCGTCGACCAAGCTGCGCCCAGAGTTCTGCTTCGGATGCATTGGACGGTGCACCAACTGCGCTGAACGCGCGTTCGGCCGCCTGGCGGACCGCAGGTTCGACACCATCGCTCATCGCGAGCGACTTCAGCGCTGGTCCGGCGTGCGGGTACGCAATCGTCGCAAGCATGTCGCAGATGCGACGCTGATTGATCTGATCAAGTTCACTCAGTGCGACGCACAGTGGATCAACGGCCTGTCGACCGATTGAAACGAGCGCCTGCTCGACCTTCGGCTTGAGGCCCTGATCTTCACCATCGGTGAGTTCCTGAAGCAGCGGCGGCACCGCGTATTCACCGGCGGCTTCGAGTCGCTTCATCGCAAGCAGACGCTGGCGCTGATTCCCGCCGAGCATTGCAATGGCTTCAGCAATGCGTCCACCGTCGCGAGCGAGATCAAGCCGACCGCGTTCCACGCGAATGGCGATCTCTGACACGATCGGTTCGAGTTCGGAAACGCGCTGACTCCAGCTGATCGCTTCGTTGAATCGGGATTCATCGAGTGAACCGTCATCGACAAGCGTCGCCAGTTCGGCATCGGTCAGACCGGAATCAAGCAGTGCCTGCCCGTAGCCGATCGTGAGATCGGCATTCCCGATGATCGCGTAGTGCACGAAGTTATCGAGCAGATCGAAAGGCTCTTCGCCCTCGCTCTGCGCCATGGCGGGTGAGCTGAGAAGAACGACGACCGCCAGCGTGGCCATACCGCCACGCCGCCGGAACCACGACAGCACCGACGCGCACATGTTCATATCCAACGATCTCCAGACGGTCGCACGAGGGCGAGGGGGGCCGGGACACTCGAGTGATGCCGTCGGCCCCGCTCGGAAGCAGAACAGACGGTGAATCTTGAAAACTACCGGACAGGGGTTTCAGTGTCAATGAAACCACCGTGCCGCCCCCGCCCGTACGCAGCCCCGACGGCGGCGGTTCCGTGTACACTTTCGGGACGTATCCGGTGCCCACTGGGGCCGAACAGGGAAGGCGGTGAAAATCCGCCGCGGACGCGCCGCCGTAACGGGAGTGCGTGATCAGATGCCGGGCATCGCCCGCTGATCATCACCCGTCATCAGAATCGCCACTGTCAGCCGCATGAATGCTGATGGGAAGGCCTGATGACGGCTCACCCGAAGCCGGAAGACCTGCCGGATGATGTTCCCGCTGCCCGCGCGACTCGGGCCTGGCGAGGACGGCCGCGGCGTCTGCTCGGGGCCTCCGAACCATCTCGCGTCGCTTGTGGTGGCATTCCATTGTCCGTCCCGCGCGATTCGGGCCGGCCACGCCGAAGGAATGGCCCATGGCCTGCTCCCCTCGACCTCCCATCGTCATGGCGATGATCTTCATCGCCACCTGCCCCCCCACCATGACTGCCCATGCCAGCGATCCGTTCGCGGATCAGGTCGTCGACTATGCCCCAGGGACCAATCCCGTGATTGGCTACGTCGATCCGTCGACCGCGCTCGGGCCGCCGGAACGCGATAGCGGTGAAGGCATCGACCCTGGCGTCGTGAGTCCGTTTCAACCCGCATGGTTGCCACACGAAATTGTGTCCATCGGGCGCGGCGGCGCGTTGACCGTGTCGTTTGATGAACCGATTACCGATGACCCGCTCAATCCATATGGCATCGACCTGATCATTTTTGGCAATGCGCTGCTGATCGATGGTGGCGATGGCATGTGCGCAACGCCCTGTAGCGCGACTTCGGAAGGCGGGCTCATTGAAGTCTCGCCTGACGGCATCAACTGGTTTCCGGTGGAGAACGCTGAAGCCGACGGTTTTGCCCCAACGCTGGGGTACCGGGACGCGGCGGCCTACCAGGTTCTGCCCGGCACCGTGCCGACCGACCCGACACTGCCGATCGATCCTGCCCTCACCCCATCACATTTTGACAACGCAACCATCGCGACGATCGACGCCTTCTATTACGGCAGTGCTGGCGGCGTCGGCGTGGACCTCCAGTCCATCGGCCTCGCATCCGTCATACAGGTTCGAATCTCGAATCCTATGGACAGCCAGTTCACGCCTGAAATCGACGCGATTGCCGACGTGGCGCCGCAAATCGAAGGCGATGTGAATTTCAACGGCGTCGTCAACATTGACGATTTGCTGCTGGTCATCAACGATTTCGGCGTGTCGCCTCCGGGCGGGCCGGCAAGTGACGTCACGCGCAACGGTGTCGTCAACATTGACGACGTGCTTACCGTCATCAACAACTGGAGCAGCTCATGAAGATTGCTGACTCCGGGCCACGATCAACTGGCTTTTCACTGGTGGAACTTCTCGTCGCGATCGCGGTCGTCTCGATCCTCTTGAGCCTGTTGCTGCCAACTGTATCACGTGTCCGTGGCGCTTCGCGCGCGACGTCGTGCGCATCCAACCTGCGACAGATGACGATCACCGTCCAGCAATATGCGCTGACCCATCGTGCATATCCCGTGGCCGTTCGCGCGGACAACAGCTCTGGTTCATTCGAGATTCACAACTGGGACTGGGTGACCGACACCGATGACAACGTCATTCGACCCGGCGCGATGTGGGCATTCTCCGATCGACCGGACGAGATACTCCAGTGCCCATCATATGTCGGCCCACCAAACGCCAACGATCCCTATACCGGCTACAACTACAACACGACGTACGTCGGCGGCGAGGGTTCCACCGTGCTGCCCGGCTGGACATACGTCCGCGCCAGCGCCAGGCCTTCACAATGTTCGCGCGCGGCGCACTGCGCAGTCTTCGGCTGTGGCGGTCGACACAACGGCACCAACAAGTTCATGCGCGCACCTGAGAATTCCGTGGAAGGCAACCTGACGCAGATCTATGCCGGCGGTCAGGCGTTTCGACATCAAGGTGGTACGAATGCGGCGTATCTCGACGGACGAACTGCCCGTACAAATGATCCACATGCGGGCATCCACGCCACCGATGACCTTCTCTCGTCGTTCATGGCATTCCCCGCGAATGGCTTCCTGTCGCCAGACGATCGCGCGTACCGGACACGGTGACCTCATGAGTGTTGATCGATGCGTGTGCTTTGATGTGACGTTTGCCACCCTCCATGAGGCGGCGAAAAGCGATCACCTCGATTTCGACGGATTGCAGGAGCAATTCTCCTGCGGCCGTGGCTGCGGACTATGCGTGCCCTACGTTCGGGCGATGCTCACGACAGGTCAGACGTCTTTTCGTGTGGATGAAATCCCGGCAGTCAGTACGAATGCTGACGGCTCGGTATCATGACGCCGGGCGATGCAGACTGAAGAACATGACATCGAGATCAGGAACGATCACCTTCACGTGACGGTGTGCATTCCAACGGATGACGGTCCCGCGCCGCGGCCGACTGTCCTTATTGTGTCGGGTATCGCATACGAAGCCAATGAGCAGCCCGCAGAGATGCTTCGTCACACGTTGGCCGAGGCGCTCACTGAGGCCGGTTTCTTTGTGGTCATGTACACGCCCCGCGCTCAGGGCATGATTCTCGATGACTTCCAGGAAGTCGGCACGGACGATCAGGTCGATGAAGCCTCCGCGGTGTTCCGCTGGATTCATCTGCAGGAGCTGACTGATCCAAAGGCGCTCGACGTCATCGGGATCGGGCTCGGTTCCGTCGTCGTCGCAGGCCTGCTGAATCGTTCGGTGCATCTGGATCGCACGGTGTTGATTGCGCCTGTCCTGCCGGAAACTGTCCGAACGAAATGGACGACGAACGGCACTGAGCCTGCTCGGGTTGAGATGCTGCCGGATCGATTCGTGAACGATCTCACAAACGTCGACACCAGTGGCGAACTCATCGCATCCGGCGTGCCGACCATGCTTGTCCACGGCGCCGCCGACACGATCGCGCCGGTCGAGAACAGCCTGGAGATCGAACGGGCGATGCAGGACGCCGACGCGGCGGTCAATCTCTGGCTTGTTCCGTTTGCCGATCATTACTTCTCTGACAACGACGCACGATCGGCATGTGCGCAGGCCATCACGCAATTCCTGCAACACGCATGACGCCGCTCCCGACCTACGACGAGGCGATTGCACGCATCCTGCTGCGTATCGATGCGCGAGTGATATCGGCACCGGATTCCATGCTCCGAGTCGAATCGCGTTCGCTCGCCGACGCCGATGGGCATCTGCTTGCCGAGAACGTTTTTGCGGACCGTGATCTCCCGCCGTTCAACCGCGCGCAAATGGATGGCTATGCGATTCGTCACGCCGATCTGACGACGGATCATCCGATTCCTGTCATCGGTCACATCGCCGCCGGCGAACCACCGATGATCGATGCGCCGGTAGGCACGTGCGTCTCCATCGCGACCGGCGCCGCCGTGCCGAACGGACTCGATACCGTCGTACAGCACGAGTGGACGGATCGAGGCGATCCCGTGCAATTCAAGCGGGCAGATTGCCAGCGTGGTCACGCGATACATCCGTTCGGCGCCGATGCGCGGGCAGGCGATCCACTGCTTGTAGGCGGAACACGTCTGTCGCCGCATCATCTTGGGATCGCGGCCACGGTCGGCGTGACCGCGCTCACTGTGCACGCCCGACCTCGCGTCACCGTGCTGACATCAGGCGATGAAGTTGTCCCGCCAGAATCCGAAGTGCTGTCGCATCAGATTCGAAACTCCAACGGTATCCAGACCGTGCGCCTCGCGCATCACTTCGGCGCCACGACGATTGACCACCATCACATACCGGATGTGCTCGATGCGACTACTCGCGCCGTCAATGATGCGATTGAACACGCGGATGTCGTCGTGTCCATCGGCGGCGTCTCGGCTGGCGACCGCGATTTCTTCCCCACCGCATTCGCCAACGCCGATGTGGACACCATCGTGCATGGCGTGGCGATGCAACCGGGCAAGCCTGTCTTCATCGGTATGGCGCCGAATGGCACGATCATCGTCGGCCTGCCGGGCAATCCCGTTTCGGCGCTCGTCACCGGCTGCCTGTTCCTCGGCCCGATCCTGAAACGGATGCAATTCGAACGGAATTGGCTTCCACGGCTCACACTGCCGCTGACCGAGCCGGTCAAACCAAATCCGCGCCGCGAGGCGTTTCGCCCGGCGATTCTCGAAAAAGACCGAACCGTGCGCATTCCGACCTGGCAGGGATCGGGCGACCTCGCACACACCGTCGACACGAGTGGTTTCGTCCGCCTGCCGGTCCAGTCGGAACCGGTTGAAGGCGGCGAGTCAGTTCGGTTCTATCCGTGGCCAACGACGCCGCTGGAGTTGTTCCTGTGAACGTCACCGTGCTCTACTTTGCTGCGGTTGCTGAGGAACTCGGCACGCGCGAGCAAGCGATCGACATGCCGGTCGCCGCAACGATCGGCGATGTCATGTCGAAGCTCGAAACCGATTCGCCTTCGCTCATCGCGTGGCGCGACCGTCTCGCGTTCGCGCGGAACGAGGCGTACGCGAGCGCCGACACGGTGCTGCAGGACGGCGACACCGTCGCATTGATCCCGCCCGTCAGTGGTGGTTGATCAGGTGCGCCCGAACTGACGCTCGAGATCCGCAATCGTCAGCCGAAGCGATGTCGGTCGACCGTGCGGACAATTGCTTGAACGTTCAACGTCCTCGCGGAACCGAAGCAGCTCGTTCATTTCTTCATCAGTGAGTCGATCGCCCGCTTTGATCGCCGCCTTGCACGACATCATGTCGAGCACTTCATGCAAGGCGCCTTCTTCATCCTGCGGGAGATCATCGCGCTCGAACAGATCCGCCATAAACGAAGCCGGATCGACCTTCCGCTCGAAGAGCAGCGTCGTGAACGCATGAACTGCGATCGTCGTCGGCCCCATCGGCTCGGCTTCGATACCCAGTCTTTCAAGCAGAGGCTGCAACTCGTTCAATCGTTCCATACGCGAACGATCGACGGACACCGTCGCCGGCATCAGCAGACGTTGTGATTGCAAGGCGCCGGCACTGACGCGCGATCGGAGCTTCTCGAACATCACGCGCTCGTGCAGTGCATGCTGATCGATGATGACGATGCCTTGTTCATCACTCGTGACCACAAAACTCGAATGGACCTGCAAGATCGGGCGCGTCGCGATCATCGTCGGCAGTTCAGGCGCTGTCTCGACCGAAGCTGGCGCGGTATCACCGAGCGCATGCTTCACTTCCGTATACGCCACCGAACGCTGCGTTGGCGTCATGGACTTGAGCGATTGCACGAACTCTCGTGCCGCCGCCGCGGTCACACCTGATGATGCCGATTCGACATTCGCCCCGAATTCCGGCGAGCTCAAGAGCGATGCGTCAAGCCCCGGATCACTTCGCGACAGATCCACGGTTGGCGTGAGGTCCGCGGCGCGCAGTCGTTGCTGCACCGCATGCAGAACCGCCTGATGGACCGCCGATTGATTCCGAAATCGTACTTCCGCCTTGGCGGGATGGACATTGACATCGACCTCATCCGGCGCGATTGCGATGAACAGGACGATGGTCGGATATCGCGTCGGCTCGATCAGCCCCCGATACGCCTCCTTGATCGCGTGGTTGATGCCGCGATCGACGATCGGTCGACCGTTGAGAAACGTCCGCTGATGCCGCGCTGTGCCGCGCGCGATTGCCGGCTGTCCCGCCATGCCCCACACACGAATGCCGCGCTCGCTGTGATCGACCTCCAGCAACTCATCCGACAGTTCGGTCCCAAGCACCGACACCACGCGACGGACCGGCGTCTGATCGCCCGGCAGGTCAATCACCTGCCGACCATCCTGTGTGTACTGCCATGCAACCGATGGATGCGCCAACGCGAGACGCTCGACGACATCGCGGATGCGCGTGGATTCCGTCATGTCAGTGCGGAGAAACTTGCGCCGGGCCGGCGTGTTGAAGAACAGGTTGCGCACCGTCACGGTTGTGCCGACCGGACCTGACGCCGGCTTGGGACCATCGACCGTATCGGCTTCCACGCGAATCTCGGCGGCCGATGACGCATCGTGCGGCCGCGATGTCATCGTCATCCTGCTGATGGAGGCAATCGACGCCAACGCTTCGCCACGAAAACCCATCGTCGCGATCGCATCGAGGTCGTCCGGACTGTCAATCTTGCTCGTCGCGTGCGGCGAGATGGCGAGCAGCAATTCGTCTTCAGGAATACCCGAACCGTCATCGACGATCGAGATCAGTTCCTTGCCACCTTCTTCGATCGTGACCGCGATGCGCGTGGCACCGGCATCGATCGCGTTCTCCGCGAGTTCCTTCACGACACTCGCAGGACGTTCGATGACCTCGCCGGCGGCGATCTGGTTAATGAGCAGCGGTGGCAGTTGACGAATGGGCATTGCGACATTCTAGGAGTCGGATGAAGACTCCAGAATCGGACGTGGTGGCGCATCTGCCTGGGTGGACAACTTCTCCACCGCGGCTCGCGATGCGGTGTCCCGCATCACGATCGGCATCGGTCGACCACGACCGAACGTGCGCGGCGCGACCTTCAGAATGATCGACGCCTGATGACGCTTGTACTCCGTCCGATCGATCGCCTTCGCGGCCCACCGCACGGTGTCCTCATGCTCAGGCATCTCGGCGACGATCGACTCGATCGAGGCATCGGCATCGATGTACCGCGCGATGATGGCATCGAGCACCTCATACGGCGGCAGCGAATCCTCATCCTTCTGATCAGGTCGCAACTCCGCCGAAGGCGGTTTGGTGATCGATGATTCCGGAATCGGCGGACGATCAAAGCCCAGCGATGTCGCGTTTGCGTTGATCCATCGTGAGACGTCGTAGACCTCCGTCTTCAACAGATCGCCGATGACCGACACAGCGCCACACATGTCGCCGTACAGCGTGCTATACCCAACGGCGAGTTCCGACTTGTTGCTCGTCGCGAGCACGAGTCCGCCGTGCGCGTTGGAGAGCGCCATGAGAATCATGCCGCGCAACCGCGCCTGCAGATTCTCGTCTGCAAGCCCATCGAGATCCGCGCCGAGCGCTGGCTCGAGCGTCGAGCGCATCGCATCGTGCGCCTGTCGCACTGCGATCTCCGGGCACGACACCAGGCCGAGTCGGTCCGCGAGATCCTGCGCATCGTTGACCGAACCATCGGATGAATATCGAGAGGGCATCATGACGCCGAACACGCGCGTCGGTCCGAGCGCCAGCGCGGCGATGGTTGCCGTGAGCGCGGAGTCAATGCCGCCGGACAAGCCAAGCAGCACGCGGTCGTTCCCTGTCTTCTGGACGTAATCACGCAAGCCAAGCGCGAGGGCATGCGTGAAGTCCTCAGCGTCGCTCGCCGTGTCGATCGAAATCGGTGAAGTGTCGTCAAGGTCCACGACCTCAACCGCTTCCTGCCAGGCGGGAAGATCCGCGAACAACGTGCCATCGCCGAGGACGACCATCGACCGGCCATCGAAGATGAGATCATCGTTCGCACCCACCTGATTCACCGATATCACCGGGCACTGCGCGCGGAGTGCGGCGTCACGAACGATTTCGCGATGTCGTGCAGGCTTGCCGGAATTGAACGGCGAGGCATTCAGCACGAGCACGCACGAACAGTTCGCATCAACCAGCGCATCGAGCGGCGTGGTGTCGTATCGCGCCGGCGCCGCATCGTTGTCGTGACCGCACCACAGGTCTTCGCACGTCAACAGGCCGATCCGATGTCCGTTCACATCGACGACGCCCTGCGTTTCGCCAGGATCGAAATAGCGATCTTCATCGAAAACGTCATAGCCGGGCAGCAGTTGCTTGTCGTACCACGCCACCACAGAGCCGCCATGACAGACGGCAACACTGTTGCGAATGCGATGCACGCCATCCATTCGTCGCGGCGTCCCCACCACCACAGTCATGTCAGGTGCGTACTTCGCGATGACGTCGACCGCAGCTTCGCAGGCCTCGACGACGCCGGATCGCAGCAGCAGATCACGCGGCGGATACCCGATGAGCATCAGTTCGCTCGTGACCACAACATCGGCATTCTGCCGACGTGCTTCATCGATCGCACGGCAGAATCGCTGGACGTTGCCGGTGACATCGCCGACGACCGGATTGAGTTGGGCAAGGGCAATTCGCATGGGCTTCGATTCTAGACGCGCCGTCACGACGATGTCGGTTGATCCGATCCGAGAACGTCATCGGGTGCGAGCACTTCATCCGGCTCGACCTCGACCACCATTTTCGTGGTCGGCACATCATCGTCGTCGAGTTCCTCGGGGATGATCCGAGACGCCGGGACTCGAACGCCCTGTTCGGTCAGAAAGACCACGTGGTCATCGAACCAGGCGTCCCAGGCATCTGACCGGGTCCGCAGTTGGTTGAGTTCTCGAACCAATTGGTGCCGGGTCATGTCATCGGGATGCGTTCGGGAGCCATCGCGTTTGAGGCCGAAGCGGATGAGAATGCGATCGGTGGCTTCCATGCCGAGCAGGACGGTGAAGACATACTTCACGAACTTCATGCCGACACCGCGCAAGGTGAAGACGCGCGTCGTGCGAGCGATGTACGCGACGCGCAGCGGGCGCAACACAGGGAGCAGGATGATCATGGCATCGAGCCAGTGTCGGCGGGCGTATTCGACTCGGCTTTCCGCGAGGCAGATCTTGACAACGTACTCGATGAAGAACGCGACCCAGATCATGAGCATGCACTGTGCGCACAGCCACCACAACGGATCGAGTTCCGCCTGCACATGCTTGGCGAGAATCAGGAACTCAAATGCGAGCAGCGGCAGCGTCAGCAGCGCGAGGTAGATCATCGGCCGATGAAAGACCTCATTGATGCGTTGACGGAGATGATCATCGGCGATCACGACGCCCAGCCAGATAATGCGCACGTAGCGTGTGCCCGGCGGCGCGGGCGGCAGCGCGGTGCCATGCGGCACGACGGGGTCGGCAACGCGTTGATGCGGATCGGTGCTCACAAGAGCATGATATTCGCAGCGCGTCCCGTAGGGCGGGTCGCCGCAGCGACCCGGCGGCCAAATCCGTTCGAAACACGTTGCGATGCTAGACCACTTCAGAACGGCGGATTGGTAAATCCGCCCTACGGCGATTGCGATTGAACTCCGGCGCTCACCCAGTCGTATCAGATGAACTGAGTGCGGACGGCCCGTCTCCGCGCGCTGGCACACCGACTGATGCCAGAGCGTCATGTCGATATTCACGGGCCTGAGTCGATCCGCACCTCATCTCGCGTGGGAAAGGACCATGGTCATGGTGAAACTGTCAATGCGCGGGTTGATCGTGTGTGTCGCGGCCTGCTGTGCGACGGACGTTGCGTCGGCTGGCGATCCGCCGGCTGCGGAAGGCTGGCATGTTGAGATAGACGTGCCGGCGAACGTGATCGCAGGTCTTCCATGCATCGTGGACGTAGGCATCGTTAATACGTATCAGCCACCGGCCCCATTCCCCTGGGATGCGGCCGAGCTTGCTGAATTGTCTACCGAAGAACAATCGCGCCGGTCTGCGCGGCTGTTCTCCACGATCAACATGCCGGTGTACGGCATGCTCGACCCGCAACGCCCACCACTCTCGGCTGACGTGCGGGATCAAGCGGGGAACATCGTTCGCGAGGCGAATCCTCCCGGCATCAACGCTTTCTACGTCGACGGCGCTCCAGTTCAGAGCAAGATGTGCCATGCCAACAAGCGGTCGCGCAAATACATATCGACGGAGTTTCTTCGACCACACATGGCCATTGCTGGCGATGAGCGTCAACGTATATCCGTTGATGCTGCCCCATGGCCCTATAGACTTCCGCCGGGCGACTACACCCTCACGATTGGAGTACACGGCTACGGCGCCATCTACGACACGGAGCGCACGAAGCCGCTCAGTGTGTCGGAGCCAGTTCCGTTCACCGTCGTCGCGATGGACAAGCATGACCGCGCTGTGCTTTCACAGGTTGCAGCCACGGCAGAGGACGACACGCACGAACACGTTTCGATCGATTTGCTGCTGGCGATCGATCAGGATCTCACGGTGCTTCAGATGATTCTGTCCGACGCCGCGTGGGATGCGATCGCGCCGTATGCGATCATTGGCCAGGTCGAACGGACCAACTCCCTTGAATCAGCGAACGCACTCATCGCAATGCTTACATCGGATCGCCATGCGTTACTACGCGAAACGCTCACGCTCGAATCCATGATGCGTCATGACACGACCGACAGCGTTTCCGCGTTTCTCGAACTGCGTGCGGAGGATTTTCCTGAACTCCGGCATGCGTACGAGCGAGCCGTCATTGGAGAGGGAATCCTCGATCGTGCCGGCGAGCGTACGAGGCAGTGAAGACGGCGGGCTGGTAAACCCGCCCGACAAGAGAACAAAACGGCGGATTGGTAAATCCGCCCTACGGGAAGCAGGCGCGCGCATTGCGGCGGTCGCCGCGGCGACCGCCCTACGGGGATGTGCGATCGAACCATCATGTCGCACGCCAAAAACGACAATCGCCATGCCGGGGAAGCATGGCGACCATCGTTGAGGTCTGAGAGAGTACGGAAGAGGTTCAATACACGACGGCGTGTGCCTTCTCGATGACTTCGATCACTTGGCGGACGCTGAACGGCTTGCGAAGTGCGCCTTCGAAGCCCTGGCGGGTGAGCTGTGCCGCCTGGCCGTCCGTGAGCTTGGAGCTCATGGCAATGACTTTGGTCACCTGAAGGTCTTCGTTGTCATGCGTGACGCGGACAACTTCACGACCATCGCTGTTATCAGACAGATGAAGATCCAGAAGCATGACGTGCGGGCGATAGCGCTCACACTCGACGCCGGCCTCGAAGGCACTGCGCGACACGCGCACGTCGTAGTTCGTCTGCTCATTCAGAATCTTCTCGAGCGTGTTTACCACTTCGGTGTCCTGATCGACGATCAGAATCCGAGTATCGCCGGTCATCAGTCCGTCCATGGGAATGCCATGGCTCTTCATGAACTGAATCAGGCTGGAAACGGGAATGCGGCGGTCCTTGGATCCCGGGATTCGATAGCCGCGGAGTTGGTTGGAATCAAACCACTTACTGACCGTACGCGAAGCGACGTTGCAAATCTTTGCCACTTCGCCGGTCGTCAACACATCTTTCTCAAAGAAGTTCATGCAAACCCTCGCCATGTTGCGAGCCGTCGGGGACGGCACACCTTTTCGAAATAACCCTCGTAGATCTGGTGATCGGGTCGTTCCGGGGTCGAGTTGATCTGCACAAAGCGAAATCGCGCGCAAATCCTCGTGGATTCACATGTCTGCAACACTCTCGGACGCTGCGCGCGACACCGCAGACCGCACGTCCCGAAAGAGCGGCGCATACAAACGCGAATCGCGAGATTGGTTATCGGCGGACGGCGGCGTGGATATCGGACAGCAGCGCATCGACATCCTCAGCTGAGGTATCGAAGCTGCACATCAGCCGGTACAACGCCCATGACGCATCGCCAAACGGGTAATACCCGTGTCCCGCCGCCTGGAGACGCTCGTGAACTGCGTCCGGTAACGTCACGAAGATGCCATTCGCATCCGTCGCGAAGCGCGGTTCGATGCCTGCCGCGATCATCCCCTCGGCGAGACGCTTCGCCATCGCATTGGCGTGGCGGGCATGATGCAGCCAGATGTCATCCGTCAACACCGCGGCAAACATGGAGCTGACCACCCAGTGCTTGCTCAAAAGATGGCCGGTGCCTTTTCGGTGATACGGGAATGCATGCACCGCTCGGTCATACGCCTGACGATCGCCCTGCGGAAAGAAGATAACCGCCTCACCCAACGCAAGACCGTTCTTCGTCCCGCCGAAACTCAGGGCATCGACGCCGATCTCGTTGGCGAGCATCCGAGGCTCAACGTCACACGACGCAACTGCATTCGCGAACCGAGCGCCATCAATGTGCACCCGATAACCATGTTCATGCGCCACCGCGCAAAGCGCACGCAGTTCATCCGGCGTATACACCGTGCCGAACTCCGTCGCGTTGCTCAACGTCAACACGCCCGGCTGCGGCTGATGGACATCGCCACGCGCATTCGCACACGCGCGATGGAGATCATCCACCGTCAGCTTGGACGAATCGGTATGAATCGGTGCGGTCCGGCAATTCGTGAATCGCTCCGGCGCGGTTGATTCATCATCGTTCCAGTGGCTGTGCCCGTGACACAACACCTGTTCCCAGACGTCGGTCAGCGAGGCGACTGCGAGCGTGTTGGCGGCGGTGCCGGTCGCGACAAAGAAGACCGTGCAGTCCTCACCGAAGAGCCGGTGGAACTCCGCGACGGCGGCTGACGTGATGCCATCATCGCCGTATCCGATGCGATGCTCGCCGTGGGCGGCATCGACAAGCGCCTGCCGGGCTTCGGGGCAGAGACCGGAGTTGTTATCTGATCGAAACGTCCGCATGGCTCGGATTCTACTCTGGTGCACTCGACGATTGCAGCGTTCACCGTGATGATGTTGCCATGGCCTGGATTCACACCATCGATCCCGCGGACGCCGATCCCCCACTTGCCGAGCTCTACCGACGCGTCGGGAATCCGGATGGGACGGTCGACCACGTCATGACCGTGCACGGGCTGAATCCCGATGGGCTTCGCGCTCATTTCGAGTTGTACGTCAGCTCGATGCATCGACCATCACCGCTCTCGCGAGCGGAACGCGAGATGGTCGCGGTCACCCCCCACACACTTGGCTTGCACTTCTTCAGCCAGGCACTTGTCACACACCTCAGTCAGACTCCCTTAGCCATATCCGCCTTTACCACTCGTGGTTTGTCATCAACCCATCAGTCCCTGTGCTAACACACCAG
>JBCCFX010000052.1:0-19914 GCA_039029515.1 Planctomycetota bacterium | reverse complement strand
GCCATCGCGCCGCAGCACGTAGTGACGAGCGCCGGCCATCTTCACCGCGCGTTCGAAGTCGACAAGCCCGAGATTGTCAACGATGTCAACGTGTGACTTCGGATCGAAGCCTTTGTTCTCGCGGAATGATTTCGTGGGATCGAACCACGAAGGATGCCATGTTCGTAGCTCCACATTGTCATCGGCGGATGTGCCGCGCGGAACATCATCGTCGGCCGGCTGTGGCACCTTGAGCCACAGCGTGCGCCACTCCGGTTCGATTTCCGAGATGCGCTGGTCGAATGCCTGAATCTCGGCCTTCAGTTTGAGCGGCATCTCTTCGAGCTGTCGAATTTCTGATTCCAGCGCATCGCGCGTGCCGCCCTCAGCCTGCTTGAGTCGGCCTTTGAGCGCGCCGATCTTCGGACCAATTTCCTTGCTGAGCTTCTTCTGCTGCGACCGCGCGGATTCCTGATCCGCGAGCAACGTGCGTCGTTGTTCATCGAGTCGAAGCAGGCGATGAATATCGACATCGACGCGCTTGTCGCGAGCGCCGTGCAGGAACAGGTCGGGATTCTCTCGAAGGGTCTTGAGGTCGATCATGGGACGCGAAGTGTAGCACTTGCGCCCGAGATCTGGCACGACTCAGGCTATCGGCCGCGGTAGTTTGGCGGCACTGCCCATCGCAGCTTGTTCTGGAGAATGTGCCAGTACGTCGTGCCGGGATTCAGCACGAAACGCACCTTGCGTGCGTGCGGTCGAATCGTGACGCAATCGTCGACCATCAGGGAGCGGAACGGGTGGCCATCGTGCAGGAGCGTCGTTCCCTCGTTGCCGCGACGGATCGTCAGCGTCAGTTCATGGTCATCACTGATCACGATGGGACGGAAGGCAAGGCTGTGGGCCGCGAGCGGCGTGATGACCATGGCCTCGACCGCAGGGTGCACAATCGGACCGTTCGCCGAGATGTTGTACGCAGTCGAGCCGAGCGGGGTGGAGACAATCACGCCATCGCCGGTCAGCGTGGGCCCGGGTACGCCATTGATCGCGAGTTGAATTTCGATCATGTGAAACGGCGGGCCAGCGGTGATCACTGCGTCATTCACCGCGATGCAGGATCGTGCAGCGGTATCGCCGGGCGTCATTGCTTCGACGCTGAGCACCGTGAACGCCTGTGTCGGTGGTGCATCGGAAAAGATGACCGAGGCGTGTTCCCGCAGCGACTGGGTGTCGAACTCGGCGAGAAATCCAAGTCGGCCGGTGTTGACCCCGATCAGTGGAATGTCATGCGGCACCAGTTTCTGGGCCTGGCTGATGAGCGTGCCATCGCCGCCCACGACAACGGCCGCAACAACGTCGTCGATGTCATCGATCGGCGCATGGGTTGGCGCGAGTTCACGGTACACATCGACATGATCGTCGAGCGCGGCGCGGACATCATTGAGAATCTCCGCGGTTGCAGGACGCTGTTCATCGGCAATCAGAATCACGCGTGATCGCTTCATGTGCAGTCCTTCCAGGCACCAGTCGGCGTCACGACACAAGGCCTTTGGTGAGGCGCATGAATGCAGTCTCGAGGTTGATCTGTTCCTGCTGGAGGGAATGCAGTCGGAAGCCTTGTGCGATCAGCCGGCTCGGAAGTTCGGAGACAGAAAGACCGCTTTCCGGGTTGATGGTCACATCAATGCGCGGGCTGCCATCGTGCGTCGTCAGGTCAACCTTCGTGATGCCTTCGATCTGGGCCAGCAACTGGGCGGCCGGTTCGTGTCGGTCGGCGACCGTGATGTGCACGACGAGTCCCATACTCGCGCGACTCATGATCTCACTGACCGAGCCGGAGAAGATCAGGTCACCCTGTTCGATGATGCCGACCGTGTTACAGAGTTCGGCCAGCTCATGCAGGATGTGCGAACTGATGATGATGGTCTTGCCCATGCGGCGCAGCTCTTTGAGCAGTTCTCTGATTTCAATACGAGCGCGCGGGTCTAGGCCTGATGCCGGTTCGTCGAGCAACAGGACTTTCGGATCGTGCAGGAGCACACGTGCAATGGAGAGTCGCTGGCTCATGCCGCGGCTGAGGCCGTTGACTTCCGCATTTGACTTGTACGTCAGGTCAGTCAGGTCGAGCACATCGCGCACCACCTGATCGCGCTGCTTGCCGTGCAGGTTGTAGCACGACGCGAAGAACTCAAGGTATTCGCTCACGACCATGTCGTCGTACGCGCCCATGAAGTCGGGGACGTATCCGATGACGGGGCGAATCAGTGGATTCTGGTAACCAACGACTTTGCCGTCGATGCGCGCTTCGCCCCACGTGGGTTTGAGCAGCGTCGCGAGGATCTTGATCGTGGTGGTCTTGCCGGCACCGTTCGGGCCGATGAACCCGAAGCAGTCACCCTCATCGATCGTGAGGTTGAGATTGTTGAGCGCGACGAGTTCGCCGTACTTCTTGGTCAGATTGATCGTCTCGATCATCGGCATAGCGCAGTTCTCAGCCTTCGGTCAGGGTCGCGGTCGGCGCGGGAGCATCTTCAGAGATCAGGGTCGGAAACGACTTCGGTTCATCCAGTTCGAGCGGCAGAATCCACCGCACCATGGTCATGCCACTGCTGGGAGGCGCTTCATCATCATTTCCGATGCGGAGCGGCAGTGGCAGCGGGACATCATAGAGATAGCCGACGACGATCAGGCACGGGCGGTTCAGCCACGCAGACAGATCGAGTTCCCGGCCATCCACGCGGTAAATCCAGGCGTCGCGATCTGTGCTGTTGTCTTCTGGAGTCGCCTTGAGATACCTCGGTGGTTCGAGGTGCTGAAAGAGCGTCATCGCGCTCAGCAGTTCCCGGCGTTCCGTGTCGCTGATGCTGCCCTGAAACTGCTGCATGCGTCCGCCGCGAACGTCGTTCGTCAAGCGGTCCAGCGTCTGTTCAAGACGGCCGCTGTCGTTTGCGGCAAGGCGTAATGGAAATGGTGTGTCGGCATCCCACGGCGTGAACTGCTGCGGCAGGCTCGCGGCGGAACCGACATTCAGTAACTGACCGGTCTGTCGAACGGCTTTCCATGGTTTGAAGGTGTTGCCATCGCGGAGATAGCCCGCGTGTGGAACGCGATTCGATCGCACCCAGTAGATGGTGACGTTCCGCAGCGATCCCGGCAGATCATGTGACAGCGTGCCTCGAAGAACCTGCGAACGGCCGGTCGGTGTGATTTCTTCCACCACGCGAATCGGATCGTTCGGATCCTCGCGAATCATGCTGCCCCAATCCGCGGTGACCGTACCGCGCCAGTCGGCTTCGACCAACGTGGATGTTGCCCGTGATGGCAGGGTCAACGTGATGTCGTCATTGAGATCCGGCGCGATGTTGACGAGGAAACGATCCGCGTTGGGAAACTCCTGCGCGTTGCGCTGCGCCGGGAAGTAGGGGACAAGCAGATCGAGCTGTCGGGGTGTTGCCGCTTCGATGCGCAAGGGAATGTCGTTATATGACGGGTTGTAGACCGACATGTACGACGTTGCGTGCATCATCTGTGGTTCCGTGCGCGCATCGCGCGTGTCCCACGTTGGCTGTGCGACGTGATCCAGCACGGTCAGATGGCGAACGTTGAGCTTGCGATTCGGAAGGACTGTCACGGCGACCCAGGCAAGGCCGGTGAACACAATGGCTGCGAGGCCGAATGCAAGCCACGAATGCCGCGAGAGTCCGTAGGACTTCAACACCATGAACGCGCCAGGACCTGCCACGAGCCAGTACAGCAGGAAGAGGATCAGCGCGAGCAACAGGCCAAGACCGGCTTGCTGCGATTGATTGATCGCATCGGCGAACAGCTCGCCACGACCAAGACGCTGTGTCGACATGCCGCCAATGTCCGTGTTGTCGATGTCCGCTTTGGTGATCGCGGCCCACTCGCCACTGGTCGGCGTGTCGGCGCGACGACTCAGAATGCGGTTCCAGAACACGTCGGATTGCGGCAGGCCATTTTCGCGCAACTCAGGTTGTGTCAGATCAAGGCCAATCACCGTGATATGCCCGGCGCCAAACGTGCGCTGAATGACCAGCGTTTTGCCGTCCGGCAATCGAATCAACGGCTGATAGTGATTGTCGAGGACGTCGAATCCATCGGATGGATCCTGAAACACGCGCATCGTGATCGCACGATTCAGCACCGCGGGAATTCGGCTCTCATACCCGCTCTTCGCGATCGTCTCCATGAGTTCGCGAACCGGAACGTCTTCGATAGCCCGCGGCTGCCGCACGGATTCGTTGGCTTGTGTCCGCTCATAGCACGGAAGCAGGCGTTCAAGTTCGCGCGGGATCTGGCCGGACGTGCCGATGCCCCACGGATTGCCGCCCGCGGGCAGCGAGACAATCAAATGGCCGCCGCGCGAAATCCAGTCGACCAGCGCAAGCGTGCTGTCGATGTTCATCTGGCTTGGCGGCGCGTTGCTGGTGTCGCCCCAGTAGATCGCTTCGTAACTGGACAACCCCCACCAGCGGTCCGGCAGTTCATTCGACTGGATGCCGCTGACGGTCAGCGTCTGTTCGTGCGTCGCGATCGGCAGACTATCAAGCGGGCGCAAACTGAGATCACCTAACTGCGCACGGAATTGTCCCATGACGCCGATCATGCCAATGTCGGGTGGAACGATATTGGCGGGCTGCTGCACCGCGTAGACCTGTTGGCCGACACGAGCGCCGCGTTCGCCGTCGTCCGCTTCGTACACGCCGATCGTCCAGAACGCGCTGGCATCGGTGAATGGTGAAAGCGGTGCGTACAACCAGAACCGGGACGCGCCGGCGGATGCCGGGTTGATCGTCAGGAATCGGCCGTACTCTCCGATGTCGCCATCGACGTTGCGGACCTCCCATTGGACCCAGGCGTTGAATGCTTCATCGCGGTCGCTGCTGACGCTGACGAGCAGGCCGGCCATATCGCCCGGGCGGACGCGGCCGCCGACGCCCAGTTGGTTGACCTGAATGTTGACATCCTGGCCGTGGACGAAATTCGTCCCGCCAAGCACAAGCAGCATGACCAGCAACAGACGTGCGATTTTCATGGGGCGTGGAGTGTACCAGCGCACGGTGCCGTGGCTTGCCTTCGTTGCCGTCCTGCAGTGGGGGCCAATCCCCGGATCTCCCTGAAGTCGTACGGTCGGCGGTCCGATAGCACCCGCATGCTCGCGGCCATCGAACAACCCGGGATCTGGCTCATCGTCATCGCGGCGATGGTCTGGTTCGGCATGATGGCGCTGAAGATCGTCGGTATCGACCTCAACTACGCTCTGTCGTGGCATCATCTTCGTATTCAGGCTCATACCCTGCGACTCGAGCAACACAAGCGACTGCAGGCCATGATCCTGGCCGCTCGCGGCGGCGTGGAGCCAGACGTCGATCTCGTCATCGAGACGGAACCTGACGCGACCGAAGAAGACTCGACGCGCGCTGCCGCCTGACCCCTACACCTTCCGTTCTATACGCCGCCCATGCCAGCCAGTTCGTGCAGGATTGCGGCGTGAGATTTGATGCCGTTGCGATAGCAGGCGAGCTCGAATTTCTCGTTTGGCGAATGCACGCGGTCATCGTCCAAGCCGAAGCCGACCAGCAGCGAATCGAAACCGAGAATGTCCTGGATCGATCCGACGACGGGAATCGAACCGCCTGAACCGATCAGCACCGGCGGACGCCGATAGACCGTCTCCAGACCGCGCATGGCAGCGTTAAGGTACGGCGACTCAGTCGGCACGCGAATCGCCGGACCCATGCCGTGTGCCTCGAATGTCCAGCGGCCATCCGCAGGTGTGCGGTCGTTGAAGAATTTCTGGATGCCGGCGTACACCTTGTCGGGGTCCTGGCCCGGCACGAGTCGGCAACTGATCTTCGCGGTGGCGTGCGCGGCAATGACGGTCTTCGCGCCTTCACCGGTGTAGCCGCCGTAAATTCCATTGATGTCACACGTCGGACGCGACCATGTGCGTTCGAGTGTGGAACGTCCAGCTTCGCCGCGTTCGGTCTGCAGGCCGACATCGCCGAGAAATGCCTTGGCGTCGAACCCAAGCGATTCCCACTGCTGCAATTCCGCTGCGGACGGTTCGATGATGTCATCGTAGAACTCGGGAATCTGCACGCGCCCATCATCATCCACGAGTTCAGCGAGCACTTTCGTCAGTGCATTGATCGGATTCAGCACCGCGCCGCCGTACATACCTGAATGTAGATCGCACGACGGTCCGTGCAGTGCGACCTCGACGTACACCATGCCGCGCAACTGATAGGTGATCGCCGGCGTGTTGACGTCCCACATGCCGGTGTCGCACACGACGCATACATCCGCCTGCAATTCACTGCGATTGTCGGTGAGGAACGGATCGAGACTCGGGCTGCCTGATTCTTCTTCGCCTTCGAGCATGACCTTGATGTTGATGGGCAGGTTCCCATGCACCTGCTTCCACGCACGGAACGCTTCGACGAACGTCATCAATTGCCCTTTGTCGTCCACGGCGCCGCGGGCAACGATCTTGCCGCCGTGATCGGAATCGACGACCTGCGGCTCGAACGGCCCGGTGTCCCAGAGTTCGATCGGGTCTGGCGGCTGCACGTCATAGTGGCCGTAGTACAGCACGGTCGGCACGTCATCGTAGTCACAGGCATGCGTCGCCACGACCATCGGATGACCGTCCGTGTCGCGCAGCGTGGCGTCAAAGCCCATGTCCGACAGTTCGTTCGCGAGCCACGTGGCAGCGCGACGCGTTTCGCCGTTGTATTCGTTGTCAGTGCTGATGCTCGGAATCGCGAGCAGATCCTTCAGCCGATCGAGCGAAGCGTCGAACTCGGCATCAATCTGATCAAAGACCGGCGTCAGATCGTGGCTGGACATCGTCGTACCTCCTGTGACGGGGCACCGATGCTAGCAGGCGGACGGAATGTTTGGGAATCAGGCGGGGACCGCGGACGCGACGAGATACAGGAACGAGATCATCGCGATCGTCATCACGAAGAACACCGCGATCCACTTCTGCACGATGGCGGTCTCGCGGGCAGGCGTGAGATACGACGTGTCGATCATGACGGGGCGGCCGAGCAGGCCTTCCATCTCGGCGTAGCTGCGGGCCGGCCGACGACGCAGGTCGCAGCCGCATCGTGCGCATCGTGTCGCGGCACCACCACGAAGCAACGCGCCGTCATAGCCGCATGCAACACATTGGCGCATCAGCAAGCGTCGATCGATGGTCTGGAGTTTCGTGCGCATCCCCTGAAGACTAGCACCATGCTCAGACGCGCCAAAGAGAAAAGAGTGCGAAAGCGGACTTATCCACACAACCCGCACGAACGTCCGATAGTGCGCGGCATATGCTGTCTGCGTTGAGAATCTAGGCATGTTGCATTCCGTCGAACGGTGGATCGAACACCTCCGAACGCTTGCCGATCCGTGGTGCGATTCCACGGTCAGGATTCCCGCGCAAGGACTCGCGGAACCGTTTCGCCATGTCGTGATCGAACCGTCAGTGTATGCTGCGCCGGACGATGTCGCGGACGGCGAGGTTCAACTGTGGTGGGCGCGCTGTGATCCGGACCTCGACGTCGACGATGTTGTACAACGCACGCCGGACGGCCCGTTGTTGTCGTCTAATCTGTACACCGCTATTGAAGTGTGGACCGATGCCGAACTCTCAGCGCTGCACGCGCTGTGGGCATTGGCGCGCGATCGTCAACGAGATGATTGGATGGACCGGCTTTGCACAGCACGAGACTGGCATCTGGAGCACACGCAACCTGACAACGCCACGAATCGACCGTGGGCGTTCCATGTATTCCTGCTGGATGATCGACCGGAGTGTCAGCACTACGCGCAGACGCTTTTGCACAACGCACTCGCGACACGCGGACATCCGGATCCGTTCAGTGCATGGATCATGCGTGATGCCGCACAACTGCTCGAAACGCAATCAACGCCAGGTCAATAGTGATAGAGCAGGCAGCCTTCCGGGCCTTCTTCGCCTTCACCGTCTTCGGCACTCTTGACGCACTGCACCACGCCGTCTTCCAACGCAATGCACATGGGCGGCGTCATGAAGTAGTCGTAGCCTTCCGGCAACTCGAGTTCCGCCACGACGCCGGAACGATCGAACATCATGTTGAGCCATGACGCGGGCTCAAAACCACTCGGCGTGTCGGGGATCGTCACCAGCACCGCGTCGACCGGTGATGGCATGATGAAGTTGTCTTCGAGGAACTGCTGGCAGTGCTCGCATGACTTGCTGTACAGGATGACGTACTTCTGGCCTTCCAGAATGTCGTCCGGCCATCCCGCGACGAACTGCATCATGTCGATCTTGTTGAGCTTCTTACCCATCCATTCCGATGTTTCGGGAATGTAGTACGCGCGATCCGGCACCGGTGTGGGCGTTGGCCATGTTGGAGGAATTTCGGGTGTTTCCGATCCGCCGCCACCTGTCCCTGTGCCGGTTCCGGTTCCGCCATTTCCGTTGTCGCCGCTCCCAAGCGTTGCCTTGGGCAATGTGGTCACGCCGGTGATCGCCACGCCGATGCCAAGCGTGAATGCGGCGAGCACGTACGGCAGCGCGCTCTTCCTTGCCGGCTTGCGATACGGACGACCGCCGAAGATCACGCCAAGCAGCAGGCCGCCATCTATAGCGAGCATCACCCACGGGGGCGGTGACTTGGCGCCGAGGCAGCCGCAACTTGTGTTGCCGGCGGCCATCTCGCCGATCAGGATCACGCAGAAGCAGGCGAGCATCCAGATCGCCATGATTCGAGACCAACGTCCGAGAAACACCATGACCGCGATGGCGAAGACTTCGAGCGCCACCAGGATGAACAGCAGCAGGAAGAGATCGATGCCGGCGTCGTTTGCGGCCTCCCAGATGCGCTTCGGGAGTGACTGCGGTGTGTTATGGACCAGCTTGAAGATGACGCCGACCAGAATCCACGCCGGGACCACGATCCGGCAGAGCAGGAATCCGAGAGGACGAGCGGGGCTTCCTGTGGCAGCGGTGGACATGGCAGGGCGATTCCTGAATCGAAGGGGCTGACGAGCGGGGCATTCGGGCGCAGCGATCGGCCGCGCCGACCATCGTAGGCGGGTATTCAACGATCAGGTCCACGCCGGATTGCATGGTCCGAAAACCGGCTCGTTTGGAAATCTGGATCGACCGTGCGGCCGGGGCCGAGCATTCGGGTGGGTCGGATGAGTCACGTCGCAAGCAGACTCGGATGGACTTCCGGGGATCCGGGCTTGTCTCTGTGCTGTGACGAACCGATGACAGAAGTGCGATTCTGCCTCAATTCGCTGAAACAGCGTGAGTTGCGGCGCATGAATTGATTGACTTCAGGGCTTTGACTGTCGTATTACAAGATATAGAGCTTCGACAATGGCAAGCACAATGACCGGGCAGATCGGGACGGATATGAACCACGACGCGGTAACCGAAGTGCGTCGGCCTGACACGTTCACAGGCGATTGGGCCGAGGCGGAGTCCGCCGCGCTCGATGCGCAGGCACCGCTTTTTGTCCCCATCACCCCGTTCACCGATGACCGAGGCTGGTCCCTCATGAACCTGCTGACCGGTGCGATGACCGAGCGAGGTCAGATCAATTTTTCCATGCAGTACCCGCAGGTCGTGAAAGCCTGGCATCGACATGATCATCAGACGGACTTCTGGTGCTGTCTGACGGGTCACTTGAAGACGGGCGTGTTCCGGCCGACCGACGGTGTGGCCTGGGTCCACGTCATGGGTGAGAAACGACCTGGTGTGCTCGTGATTCCGACGCCGCTCTGGCACGGCGCCGCGTGCGTCGGTCCGACGCCGGCGGGCCTTCTGTATTACGTCACCAATCAATACAACCCGGCTCAGCCTGATGAACATCGTCGGGCCTGGGACAGCGTTCGAGGGTTCCCGTGGGAAGTTCAGCACGGCTGAAAACGATCGTGAGAGGAGAGAAGGACCGAGTGGCGACGGAAGCCGCGGCCATCCTGTTTGGTGGAACCCTGCGATCCACGCATCTGCGTGACGCGATCGGTCTGCCTGCGCTCGCGCTTCCGATGAATGGCACGCATTCGCTCGCGGACCTCTGGGCCAACTGCCTCACATCAACAACGCCCGCAGCATGTGTCCGCATCGTGATGAACACCGATGAGGATGTGCAGTCCGTTCTCGACCTCTCTGCGTCACACAATGAAGGTGGCGACGGCCTGCTCGTGGGTCAGGCTGATCCCGCGGCATGGCGCGGCGCGGGCGGCATTCTGTTCGACGTGACCCGAGATCTTCCGTCCGACGCCATCGTCTTCGTCGCTGAAGGTCATCGTCTCCCGCCGGCAACCGTGACACCAATTCTTGAAGCGCTCGAACGCGATGCGTCCATTGGCGGCGTGGTCGGCGTCTGCGGTATTGATCAGCCTGCAGGCGTCTACGCATTCCGGCGATCCGCGATCGATGAAGTGCAATCGGTCGGCTACTGCGATCTCAAAGAACAAATGCTGCCGATGCTGACCAAGGCGGGGCATCGCCTTGTCACCGCGCGCATTGGCGACCGGGCATCGCAGCGCATTCACGATCGGCGGACGTTTCTCGATGCGGTCCATGCGCATGCCAACGCCGTGCACGAACTTGTATCAGTGTCTCGCGCGGCGACCGTGGCCGATGACGTCCTTGTCGACGGCTATTGCACCGTGAGCGAAGGCGCGATCGTTGAGAATCGTTGCGTGCTGCACAACTGCGTCATCGCCGCCGGTGCAACGATCGGCGCAGGTGCCGTGATCAGCAACAGCATCATCGGTCCCGGCGCGATTGTGGAGCCGAATCGACGAGTGATCTCCACGGTTGAAGCGGAGCGCGCCATGGTGCTCGAACATCGTGGACCAGTATCGAAGAAGCAATCTGTGGTGGAGGGGATCTGACGTGCGCCGTCGACTTGGACGAGCCTGGCGACCATTGGACTACGTGCTGCTGAGCGGCCTCGTGGGTCTTGCTGCGTATATGCAGCGTCAGCCGTTGATGGACATCATCACGATTGGTCAGAACGATCAGGAACAGTCGCACATCTTCCTCGCGCCATTGGTGGCGCTGTATCTCACATGGTTGCGCCGTTCGCGTCTAAAGTCGTTGATGGTCCAACCGAGCATTCTCGGACCTTTGGTCGTGCTCGTGGGATGGGCCATCAGTTGGTGGGGATTCCGCAGCGGCGCACAGATCGCGTGGCACGGTGGGGCGGTCATGACTGTCATCGGCGCGCTCTTGTCCATGACAGGCAGCGCACCATTACACCGATTCGGCCCGGTCTTCGTCGTGCTGATTTTCATGCTGCCCGTGCCCGGCGAGATTCGACACCGCATTGCGCTCCCATTGCAACAGATCGCCACTGGTGTGACACACAACATGCTTGAGTTCTTCGGCGTGTCAGCAGTGCGAAGCGGCAATGTCCTGGTCATCAATGGCGAACAGGTCGCCGTCGGTGAAGCATGCAACGGCATGCGCATGGTTTTTGCGCTGACGCTTGTGGTGTACGCGTTCGCGTTCGGCACACCGCTGCGGACCGGAACGCGGATCGCGCTGCTCGTCCTCAGTCCATGTGTCGCGATGCTGTGCAACGTGATTCGCCTCGTGCCGACAAGCCTGATGTACGGCTACGGCGACGTCGACTTCGCGCAGTCCTTCCATGACATCGCGGGTTGGGTGATGCTGCCCATTGCGCTGTTCATGCTCGCGGTCATCCTTCGAACGATCAGGTGGCTGGAGTTTCCCGTCACGACCTTCCGATTGGCGAGCCAGACATGAGCCGAATGCCCACCAGTCTTCGACGCATTGGCTTTATCGCCCCGTGGATCACGCTGGCGCTGCTGCCATCACTTGCTTGGAAGCTGCCCAACCGGGCGGTCGTGGATGACCGTGCTGTGGCACGCCAGGTGACGGTGCGTCGTGCGTTCGCGGATGTGCCCCTGCTGATCGGCTCATGGATCGGTGAGGACCAGACGATTGCGGTTGAAGCCCAGGAGCTGCTTCGTCCCAATGCAACGCTGAGTCGGACCTACCGCGCGCTCGGACGACCCTCCGTGCATGTGCTGTGTGTGCATTGCGGCGACGCGCGCGACATGATCGGGCACTATCCGCCGGTGTGTTATCCGACGTCCGGCTGGTTGCGCGACACACCCGCAGGCGAGACCGATCTGACACTCACCGTCAAAGGTCGGACGTTGCCGGTCCGGTTGTATGAATTTCGACGGATGCGCGATGATCGGCGCGAGGAAAGAATCCGGATCTTCAGTGCGTTCATCCTTCCCGACGGCACGTCGTCGCGGGATATCGACGATATCAACAGACAGTCTGAGCGGCTGGCCGTCTCGATTCAGGGCGTGGCACAGCTTCAGGTGCTGACCAGCTCCAGCATTCCGCTGGAGGATGCGCGGTCGGCAGCAGAAGAGGTCCTCGCAGGGATGAACGGCCTGTTTGATGCGCTTCGTGCAGGAGATGGAGAACGATGACCCGTAAGCCTTCATCACAGGAACTCGCCCTGTATCAGCAACAGCTCCTCGGAGCATTGCGACTGGATGAGCCGGAAGCCCGGCAGGATCCAACAGGCGAGTCGCTGGTTTCACTCATTGACGACCGACTTCGCGGTCGGTGGCGCTACATGTTCATCCTTGGCGGTGGACTCGCTCTGGTGCTGCTGCTGCTTGGCTGGCGCTCAACCGAGCCGCTGTACCGCAGCGTTGCCAACGTGCAGGTCATCACCAACCGCGATGTCATCATGACGGCGCTGCCGGAACACGTTGAACGTAATCCCGGCAAGTTCAAGATCACGCAGATGGAGCTGATCCGCTCTCGTCGCGTGCTCGAAGAAGCACTCCGTGATGAATCGTTGAAGCGCTTCTCCTGGACGTCCGCGGCTGGCGCTGTGGAACGACTTGAGCATGGTCTCATTATCGACTCCAGTCGCAACAGTGACCTGATTGCGATTGCCTACGAAGCCGGCGATCCGGAAACCGCGCAGATCGCGACCAACGCCGTGCTCGATGCCTACTACGACATCTACGGCGATCAGGGCGGCGCTGACCTGACGGACCGCTTGCAGCGCCTGCACGAACTGGCCGCGAAGCACGATCGCGATCTCCGTCTTGCCCGCGAAGACATGCAGCGCATCACCGCACGGCACGGCACCAACGATCTCGCGGCCATTCACCGTGAGAAGATCGAGATGCTGACGGCACTCGAAGGGCAGATCCGCGCCACGCAATTGATCGCCAAGCGGCTTGAAGAGGCCACCGTCACCGACCCTGCGGCCGAACTGCCGCCGCCGCCACTGCCGACGCTCGAGCAGTTTGATGCTCGCCTCGCGGAATTGCGCGTGGCACGCGACCAGGAGCAGACGGAGTTTGAGATCATTCGCCGTCGATACCGAGAGGGTTCTGCGCAGTATCGCATCGCGGAGCAGCGAGCCAACGATGCTCGTGCCGTGTTTGAAGCGCACTACTTCACCGTACTTGACCAATGGCGTCGCACGGGCGGTGTCTCGCTGCCCGATGGCATGGCGGCCTACTACGAAGGTCAGACACCTGAACGTCTTCAGGAAGAAATCGATGGCCTGCGCGTTAGCGCGAATGAGCTGCGTGACGAGCTGCAGCAGATGCTCGCAGACATGCAGACGCTCGAGAACAACCGATTCGAACGTGAACGCATTCAGGGCGAACTTGAACGCACGCGCAGTCGAATCCAGAACCTTGAGACCGAGCGTGACAACATCACAAACGTGGTGATGGTCGCACAGCGCGGCTTCAAGCCGCACGGTCCGTTCAAGGACAGCCGAAAGAAGCGTGCTGCCGCCGGATTCATGGGCGGTTTCATCATCAGCTTCTCGCTGTTCTATCTGGTTGGCACGATTGATCGTCGCACGTTTGGCGCACGCCAGCTTCGTGCATCGGGCAGTGCTTCGATGAAGTGCCTCGGCGTGCTGCCGGACCTCGGCGAGAGCATCACCGATCCGGAGTCGAGCGAACTGGCATCGCACTGTGTGCACCAGATTCGAAACCAGATCGAAGCGACGCGACGTCACGACAACGATGGCTTTGTGATCGCGGTTTCCAGCCCGTTCCAGGGCGATGGCAAGACGAGCATCTGTATGGCGCTCGGCTGGTCGTATGCAGCCGCCGGTCATCGCACGTGTCTCGTCGACTGCGACCTCGTCGGTCGAAGCCTCACGCGGCAGCTTGGTCTCGTCGGTGAAGCCGGCGTGCGCGAGTCCGTGTCAGCACACACGATCGATGGTCGAATCTGTTCGCTGCCGGTGGAGCATCTTGATGCCCTTCCGGTGGGTGTCGATCCGAACGTCGGCCCGGAATCACTGCGTCGCGCGCATCTCACCGACATCTTCGATCAGCTTCGTGACCGTTACGAAGTCATCATCGTCGATACCGGCCCGCTGCTCGGCAGCCTCGAAAGTATGCCGGTGACGGCATCCGCCGACGGCGTGGTGTTCTCTGTTCGTCGTGGTCGTTCGCGATCTCGATTGGATGAATGCGTCAGTCGGCTCGAGTCCGTCGGTGCAACCTGCTTGGGTGTCATCCTGAACTGCGCTCAACGCGGCGATGTCGTGCGGTATGTCTCCGAAGCATCGTTGCTGGCGGCCGAAGAGCGTGCTCATGACCCCGCGGGTGAACTCGATGAGTCATCGATCATCCGTGTGTCACCGAATGAGCGCAATGCACTGCTGTCTGCCATGGAGACGTCCGCGAAGACGCGTCAGACCACCGATGATCACTCATTGCCGAAGGCGTCATGATCCAGACGGTCGAAGCCAGGTCGCGAACGGTCCCGATCCCGGGAACCGCACCGCGCGTGTGGGGTCTGTCCGCGACAGAACTGCACGATGCGTACTGGCGTGCGCGCGGTGTGCAATGCATCCGGCGAGGCGAACGTCAGCCGCTGCAGCGCTCCGCTGAACTGTTCCTGTTGGTCCCCGCAGGCCAACTGGTGCTGTTCGACCTCGCTCCGATCGCAGAGCATCTGCGCTGGCACGATGCGCTCGTCACGCGACTCCGCCTCATCGACCACGATGATGATGGTTACTCCGAACACGTGGTGACGGACGACGATGGCAACGTCCTCCGCGTTGAACGACGATACGGTCATCGACGCTTGCTTGGCGGCCACATCATCCTGACTTCCAAGCGGCGACTCGCCTCGATGTGGATGAGTAGTCCGAACCGGCGCGAAGGCTGGCGGCGCATTCGTCGCTCGGTGCCATGGGCGCGCGTCGATCATGGCAAAGTGCTCGGTCGGGGCTTCGCGCGGAATGATGCTTCGGATGAACATCAACTGCTCGAAGATCTTGTTGCTCGCTGGTCCAATCCGGATCAGGTCATCGATGGTCTTCGTGAACTCGAGCCTGATGTCTGGGTGTCACGCGATGATTCACCGAATCAGCCGCGGGTGCTTGTCGGTCCCATCTGGGCGGGCCGCGGCAGTCTGCCGACCGATCGTGCCTGCCTCGTTGGTCCGTTGCTGTTGCCTGATCGACAGGACGCGGAACAGGAATCGACGATTGCGGTTCGTGATATCTCTGCGGTCGAATACATGTCGCCGAATCCTGACGTGATGCCCGCGCCGCCGCGCCGTGCTGCCGGATACGAATTCGCCAAGCGCGCATTCGATCTGTGCGCCAGTCTGGCGATGTTGGCGCTGATCTGGCCAGTCCTCGCGATCATCGCGCTCCTGATCATGCTCGAAGATGGCCGACCGGTGACGTTCGCGCATCGCCGGCGCGGTCGTCACAACCGGTCGTTTCCTTGTTTGAAGTTCCGCACGATGCATCAGGACGCCGAACGCATGGCGCGTGAACTGGACGCATACAACGTGTGCGATGGTCCGCAGGTCTTCATTCAGGACGACCCGCGTGTGACGCGCATAGGCCGCTTTCTGCGACGCACGAGCTTGGATGAACTTCCGCAGCTCTTCAATGTGGTGCGCGGTCAGATGAGCCTCGTCGGCCCGCGACCAAGTCCGGAAGACGAGAATCAGTTCTGCCCTGCGTGGCGTGATCTTCGATTGAGCGTGCGTCCGGGTATCACCGGCCTGTGGCAGTTGATGCGCACCCGCGAACCGGGCGAAGACTTTCAGGAATGGATTCGCTACGACATCGAATACGTGCAGCGTGCAACGTTCTGGCTGGATATCAAGATTCTCGTGCGAACCGCACGGATGCTGTTGCTGGGGAAGGGTTGAACCATGGTGCTGACGAAGCGCGGCCGCCGCCGACTCATGCTGCTCGGAGCTCTCATTGCGATCGCGACGGTGAGTGGCGTGACGTTCAATGTCGTCAAGAATGCCCAGAAGTCACGCCTGCTGACTGAAGCTCGACAGCGCGGCCTCGCGGCGTACTACGATGGTCGTTACGCCA
Organism: Planctomycetota bacterium; assembly: GCA_039029515.1. GTDB lineage: Bacteria > Planctomycetota > Phycisphaerae > Phycisphaerales > SM1A02 > JBCCFX01. The sequence continues at coordinate 3,529 of JBCCFX010000052.1, read as the reverse complement.
TCGCGCTCGAAGGCGATGCGCTGCCTTACGTTGTGCAGTTCGATAAGGACGACATCGAGGTCACGATGGCCTTTGCCGATGCGCGAGCGCAATTGCCGCTGCCCGGCGGCGGTCACATTCGCGAAGCAATCCACTACAACCAGCATGCGCTTCGTCTGCTTGATCAGAATTCCGGCCATCCTGAACGCGACGCCCTGCACCGACAGACATGTGAGCGGCTCCTTGGCCTGTATGCGAGCGCCGGTCTGACGCACGAAGCAGATACGACCGCTGACGTGCTTCTCGCGGATAATCCGAACGCGGTCGAAGCGCTGTCGATCAAGGCTTCGGTCGCCATGTTTGACTCCGAGTTTCAGGACGCCGAGACCTATATTGACACGCTGATCGAGCTCGAGCCCGATGTCATGTCGTGGCGCGAAATGGCACTTCAGGTCGCACAGGCACGCGGTGACTCCGGTCGCGATCTCATTGAGAAGTGCGAAACCTGGAGCGAAGCCTACGAAGGTGATGCGCGATTTACCGTGTTGCTCGCGACGGCATTGATGCGCGATAGTCGCTGGGACGAGGCTCGGGATCTTGTGCCGGACATGCTTCGACGCGGTGCGACATCGCGTGACACGCTGGCCACGGCGCTGACGGTGCTTGACCAGTTGGGCATGCGTGACGCGGCTCAGGAACTGATCGACCAGACGATCACCCGCGCGCCGGACAGCGTGTGGGTGCGACTGACGCACGCCGAACGCATGTGGCAGTCCAACCGAATTGATGAAGCGTGGGCGGCGCTGCCCGACACAGACGAAGGCACGAAGGCGGAGCGTCATGAGGCACTTCGACTCCGCACGCTCCTGCTGGTCGCACGCAATCAACCGCTTGACGCGACCTCCATCCTGGAGTCCATGGTGCAGCAGGCAGCCGAAGGCGAGATGTCACGCGCTGACGGTACCTGGGCCGAAGCCATGCTGGCTCGATTCGATCTGACGCCGGCGAATTTCGTTGCGGTACGCGATGCGATTGACGTCGCCATTGCGGCTCGACCCGCCGATCCGACCCTGTTCTTCATTCGCGGCGAGTCCTTTGCCTTGATGGGTGAACACGATCGTGCGATGGATTCGTACGGGAATGCACTGCGAAACGACCCGCACTGGATGGCGCCGGCGTTCGCATACATCGACCAGGCACTGCAGGCCAACCGGGCGCACGATGCGTATGCGGTCGCGCGCCAATTGCTGCAGTCGGCACCGCGCGATCAGGCGGAGCCGTTCATCATGTTTGCGCGAGCGCACCTGGCGCTTCGTCGAGCCGGTGGTGAACCGCAGATCACCGAACAGATGAGTGGGCGCGAGGTCACGCTGCATGACATGCTCAGGCCGCTAGTCGCACAGGCACCGGAACATCCTGACATCCTTCCGCTCTACGCCGAAGCACTGCTGCTCGAACGACGGGAACGACAATTCGAAGCACTTGTCGTTGACATTATCGAGCAGGATGGTGTTCCCGCGCAGACGTTGCTGCGGGTTGCAGAGCTCTGTCGCCAGTACGATCGTGATCTCGAGCAGAAGTCATTGCTTGATCGCGCGATCGCAGCCTATCCGAAGGACGTCAACACGATCTTCGCGTACGCACGCTGGCACCGCACGTTCGGCGACCCGATCGAAGGTCGCGACATCATGGAATCGCACATTCGGGCGCTCGATGAAGACGACCGCATGTCCATCGATGTCACACAACGCCGTGCGGCGTATCTGGTGGCCATCAATGATCCCAGCGCGCGATCTGCATTGCACTTGTTGCTCAACGAACAGCCGCGATCGGTCTCCGTCGCGCGTCTCGTGCTTGCTGCGCCAACGTCGTGGGAGGATACGGAGCTGATTGACAAGGCGATTGTGCAGCTTCGTGGCCTGCTCGGAGACGAGGATCCGACGGTACGGCTTGCCGAAGCGCGAGCCATCGTCCGATTCAAAGGCGATGAAGAAGTCGAACTCGCGCGGGCACTGACGATCATCGCAGGCGTGCTTGAGGCACAGCCGGATTCCCTAGATGCGCTCCTCCTGATGGCCGACTCGTCACTGCGAGGATCCAACCCATCACCGACACGTGCGATCGAACACCTTGAGCGTGCGGTGGCGAGGTATCCGGCACGATCAGATCTCACGGCGCGGCTCGTCAGCCTCCTTCAGGGTGAAGGCGATTTTGATCGCGCTGCGCAATACCTGAATCAACTGGCCAGCGTGCGCGGCGGCAACGATCGCCTGCGCTCGATGGAACTTGCGTTGCTTCAGACGCAGGGTGATTTTGACCTTGCGATGGACCGCGCGGATCGACTCATGGATGACAACGCGACCGTTGCAGATCGCCTTGCTTTCGCATCCATCTGCGTTCGCGCCGGCGAGACCGACCGGGCAGAATCGGTGTACACCGATCTTCAGAATGAAGCTCCGGCAGATCCGATGGTGCTTCGCGCTGTTTCTGATTTCTACGCACTGACGGGTCGCCTTGAACGCGGTGCAACACTGCTCGAATCGCTGCCCGGCACAGATGCCGAACGTTCAGCTGCATTGGGTCTGTATTACCAGCGTCACCATCGTGACGATCTTGCCGAGCCGGCGTTGCGTCGTGCGCTTGATGCCGCGCCGGATCAGGCGGAAATTCGAGCCGCCATGGCATTTGCCGCATTGCGTGCAGGTCGATATGACGAAGCGCGCGATCATGCATTGGTTGGCTTGAAACGTGATGCCGACAATAACGCGCTGCGAACTGTCATTGCGATGGTTGGACTGGGCGCAGATGTCACGCAGCGCGAACAGGCGCTGCGGACGCTTCGTGATGTCCTTGATCCTGAAGAGCCACTGCTCGAAGTTCTTGAGTTGCTTGCACGGGTTCCGTTCGAAGGCACTCGAAACGTACCAACTCAGGACAACCTCGCCGACGCAGTCGCGCTCACAGAACGATTCCCGACGTATCTGCCGGCATGGCAGTTGACCGTCTTCCTGCATTCCGATGCGGGCCGCGTGGATGAAGCGATTGCAGTGGCACGTCGTGCCGTGGCGCGATTCCCTGCGATGCCAGAGCCATGTGAATGGGCCGCGCGGTTGCTTGCCGATCGCGAACGGTGGTCCGAAGCACTGGTTGAAGCTCAGGAATGGCGCCGTCGACGTGTCGCGGACCTGGTGTCTGTCGATGTCTTCATTGCGGGTTTGCTCCTTCGACTTGATCGTCCGCTGGATGCGCGAGCGCAGATCTCGCGGTATGAAACCCAGATGGTGGCGGAGTCGCAACGTCGTCCACTGCATGTTCGCACATGGGTGAGCGCACTGGTTGCATCGGGTGAAGTGTCACGCGCCTGGTCGCTTGTTGCGTCGGCGATCGACAATGATCCGTCATGGTTGAACCAATGGCTTGCGTTGTCGCGCGATACACCAGCGACGACGGCGCAGGATGTGCTCGAGCGTGCTGATGTCACGTTGCGCGAGATGAACGAGCCGCACCCGACACTGGTGTTGTCGATGGCCACATCGTGGAATGCGCTGGG